>DASRIY010000360.1:0-3245 GCA_035649755.1 Candidatus Methylomirabilota bacterium | reverse complement strand
AAGTCCGAGGAGAAGATCTCGACCAGCTCGAGCACCAGCTTGGCCGACTCGCCGCTCTTCTCGACCGCGTCGAAGAGCGAGCTCTGCACCACGCCGCGGACCGCCTCGACCCGGACGTCCGGGACCGTCTCGGCGCGGCCGACCTGCCAGCCTGCGGGGGTGGGACGCGCCGCGAACGAGACCCAGGGGCTCGCCTCGTAGCGAACGGTGATCGGTTCGTTCCGGAAATTCGAGACGATCTCGATCGACGCGCCCGTTCGAAGCTTCCTGAGCTCCGCCCCATTCTTCCCGAACTGCGTTGCCAGCGCGCTGGCGACGCGAGCCTCCAGCCCGCCGCGCGTGAGGGTACGCGCGAGCGTGTCGCCGCGGCGCACGTCGACGGTCTGGGTACTGGTCGGGAACGTCGGCGTCGGGACAATTGCGGCGAGCTTCGGCTCCGACAGCCAGCGCGGCGCCTGAGCGCGGCCGGGCCAGACATAAAGGTAGGACGACACCGCGAGACCCCCGAGACCGACCGCGAGCAGGGCCGAGGCCAGGGCAAAGCGTTTCTGCATGACACGATGATAACGGGAGTCGGGCGAGCCGTCTCGGAAAAAATCAACTATCGCAATGGTTTCCGGAGATTCATCCACAGCTGTCCACAATCGGTGGTGGACGCGTTCGGCCCGACACTCAAGGTTCCACGAGCCGACGTTATCAGGAGAGCCGAGCGGTCAGGTCTGCAAACTCTTGCAGGCTGAGCGTTTCGGCCCGCCGGCTCGGGTCGACTCCGGCAAGGCTGGCCGCCCGACGAACGACCTCGAGCGGCAGCCCGAGCCCGGCGCCCAGCGCATTGGCCAGCACCTTCCGTCGCTGGGCGAACGCAGCCCTCACGACGGTCTCGAAGCGCCGCTCATCGGCCAGCGCCACGCGCGGCCCGCGCAGGACGCGCAGGTGGAGCACGGCCGACTCCACCTTGGGCGGCGGGCGGAAGGCGCCGGCCGGCACCCTGAGGGCGAGCCGCACGTCGCAGCGAAGCTGGGTGAAGACCGACAGACTCCCGTAGGTCTTGCCTCCCGGCGGCGCGGCGACGCGCTCGGCCACCTCGCGCTGGAGCATCAGCGCCATCTCGGCGATGGCATCCCCCGCCCCGACCAGCGCGCTGAGGATCGGCTTGCCGACGCTGTACGGCAGATTACCGACGATCAGCACACGGCCACCCGGCGGCGCCGTGAGCCCCGCGTAGTCCCACGTTCGCGCGTCGGCGTCCAGCACCTCGACCGCGGGGAATCGCGCTCTGAGGGCCGCGCCGAGCGCTCGATCGACTTCGAGCGCCACGACTCGGCCGGCGCGGCCTGCGAGGATGCCGGTCAAGGCGCCGTCGCCCGGCCCGATCTCGACGACGGTATCGGTAGGTGTCGGCGCGACGAGGTCGACGATGGCCCGGGCGATCGCGCCATCACGCAGGAAGTGCTGACCGAGGGCGCGGCGCTTGTTCTCCGACGGCACGGTCGGTCGTCGCTCGGCGCGGGCTACCGCGCCGTGCGCGCCGCGAGCTCATCCATGAGCGTCGCGAAGACGCGGCGCACCTGCTCGGCGGTCGCCTCGCGGTCGCCCGAATTGTCGATGATGTGGTCGGCCAGCTTCGCCTTCTCGGCGAGCGGCATCTGGCTGGCGATCTTCCGGCGGCCCTCGGCCTCATCGGTGCCATCGCGACCCCCGAGGCGCGCGAGCTGTGTCGCCTCGTCGGCCATGACGACCACGATGCGGTCCATGTCCTGGTGGCCGAGAGCCTCGATCAGGATGGCGGCGTCGTAGAACGCGATGCCCACGAAGCCCTGCGCCGCCAGCTCGTCGACCCGCGCCTTGACATGCGCGCGAATGGCCGGATGCGTGATCGCCTCGAGGCGGCGGCGCCGCTCGGGGTTGGCGAAGACGATCGCGCCGAGCTTCCGGCGATCGAGCGTCCCGTCGGGGCTCAGCACGTCGCGCCCGAATTCCTCGACGATCTCGCGCCAGGCGGGCTGGCCCGGCTCGACCACCCGACGGGCGATCTGGTCGGCGTCGATGATCTCGGCGCCGAGCTCGCGGAGCATCTTCGACACCGTGCTCTTCCCCGTCGCGATGCCCCCGGTGAGCCCGACGAGCAGGAACTTGCGGGGGGCGCTCATACCTGCGCCCAGTCGTCTCCCGTCTTCACGTCGACCACCACGGGCACCTTGAGGGGCAGGGCCGACGCCATGATCTCGCCGGCGAGCGTCGTCACCGTGTCGACTTCCTCCGGCGGCGCCTCGAAGAGCAGCTCGTCGTGGACTTGCAGGAGCATTCGCGCCCGGAGACCGCGGCCGGCGAGCGCCGTCTGCATGCGCACCATCGCGACCTTGATCATGTCGCTGGCCGAGCCCTGCACGGGCGCGTTCATCGCCATGCGCTCGGCGGCGTTGCGCGCGATCGGATTGCCGCTCTTCAGATCGGGCAGATAGCGCCGCCGACCGAGCAGCGTCGACACGTAGCCGCGCTCGCGCCCCTCGGCCAGCGTGCGGTCGATGTAGGCGCGCACCCGCGGGTGGCTGGCGAAGTAATCACTGATGTACTTCTGCGCCTCTTTCTGGTCGATCTTGGTGGCCTGCGACAGCCCGAACGCGGAGACGCCGTAGAGGATGGCGTAGTTGGCGCTCTTGGCGATCGTGCGCTGCAGGTACGTCACCGACGCCGGCGCCACCCGGAAGACCTCCGCGGCCGTGCGCGTGTGGATGTCCTCACCGCGGCCGAACGACTCGATCAGCGCGGGCTCTTCCGAGAGGTGCGCGAGGATCCGCAGCTCGATCTGCGAGTAGTCGGCCGCCACGAACTTCCAGCCCGCCTCCGGAATGAACGCCTCGCGGATCCGGCGGCCGAGCTCGGTCCGGATCGGGATGTTCATGAGGTTCGGGTCCTGCGAGCTGAGCCGTCCCGTCGCTGCCACCAGCTGGTTGAACGTCGTGTGGATGCGGCCGGTGCGCGGGTTGACGAGCCCCGGCAGCGTGTCGGCATAGGTGCCTTTCAACTTCGCCAGGCTGCGGTGCTCGAGGATCTTGGCCGGCAACGGATGGCCGAGGCCCAGCTCGCTCAGCACGTCGGCGTCGGTGGAGTAGCCGGTCTTCGTCCGGCGTACCGGCGGCAGCTTCAGCTTCTCGAAGAGAATCTGCGCGAGCTGCTTGGGCGAGGCGATCGTGAACTCCTCGCCGGCCAGCTGGTAGATCTCGCGCGTCAGGTTGTCGAGATCG
>DASRIY010000359.1:0-6210 GCA_035649755.1 Candidatus Methylomirabilota bacterium | reverse complement strand
AACGGCATCGTGGCCGAGCTCGACTCCGGCGGACTCATTTCGGCCGAGCGGGTGAAGCGGACCCTCTCGATCCTCACCCAGCAGGTGATGCCCGCCTTCAAGTAGCAATCCTGAGAGACAACCGGAGTACCATCGCTCCCGAGGAGGGCCCTGCCCATGGACCGTTACACAAAGGTGATACTCACCGTCATCGCCCTTGCGCTCGTCGTGATCGCCGCCCGCCCATTCCTCACGGAATCGGGCTGGCCCGAGCTACTCAGCATCGCGACCGCGCAGGCCCAGCTTCCGGCCGGAGTCAGAGAAGCGACGATCCCGAAAGCGTGGGGGAAATACGTCGGCTACCAGAGCGGCAACCTGCTCTTCGAGGGTCCTGATCGCTCGCTGCGCGTCGTCGACCTCGACGGCAAGCCGCCCGAGTATCCCAAGATGAAGTGGGTCATCAAGTTCGAGTAGCCTCTGGCCTTCGGAAGGCCGCGGGCTACGGGCGCGTCGCGCCGATCGCGGCGACGATGAAGTCGGGATAGCGCGCGCGCAGCCCCGCGATGTCGGGCAGCACGCCGACGTCGACGAAGCCCGCGGCCTCCATCGCCCCCTGCCACTGGCCGGGAGTGAGGAAGCCCCCGTTCGGGCGATGGGTCGGGTGCAGCACGGGCGAACGGAAGGTCTCCATCAGCAGGAAGACGAACTCGACGTAGACCGCCTGCTCCGGGGACGTGTGGATGCACTCCGAGACGACGAGGCGGCCGCCCGGCGCCAGCGCCGCAAAGATCTCGCGCAGCGTGAAGTCGAGGTCGCGCGCGACGTGCAGGGTGTTCACGGCGTACACGACCGACGCGCTCCCCGGCGTGACCCCCTGCTTCTCGAACGCCTGGTTCATATCGAGCGCGCCGAACTTGAGGAACGACGCGTCGGGGAAGCGCGTCTGGAGCGTGTTCTGGCCGCGCCGCAGGAACGCCGGCACGAGCTCGGTGAAGCGGTACTCGCCGATCTCTCCCCACCGCCCGGTGTTCTTCAGATTCTCCAGGAGCGCGACGGCGCCGCTGCCGAGCCCGCCACCGAGCTCGAGGATCGAGAGCGGCGCCGGCGGATGCCACTCCTCCACCGCGCCGGCGCCCACCAGGTTGTTCACGACGTAGAGGCCGTTCGCGTTCGAGAAGAAATCGACCCATAGTCTGAGGCGCGCCGGCGAGAAGAGAATCTCTTCGCCGTTGCGCTCGCCGCGCAGGAACGCCGGATAGTCCTTCGCGACGGTCTCGGCCACGACGTACGTGGGCCGCCACGACGGATCGTACCGCTCCTGTTCCTCGCGCAGCGGCGCCGGATCCAGCTCGGGGACCGCCGCCGGCAAGCGGAAGCGTGGCGGGTCACCGGTTCGCTCGAGAATGCCGCGGTCGCATAGACGACGCAGCATCCAGTCGACCGGCGCGCGGGCGCGCCGGGGCTCGAGCCCGGCCCGGCCGATGAGCTCGTCGACGGTCCCCGGCGACGCCGCGACCGCCGCCGCCAGGCCGCTCTCGCGGAAGATTCCTACGCCGAGCCGGTGGACGAACTCGTCGCAGAGCCCCGCGGAGCGGATGAACGTCGCGGTGAACGGCGCCCGGACAGTCGGCGGCAGGATCGAGGCCAGGTCCCGGGCCATCCCATCAGCGGCCGCGACGTCGATGATTCCGCTGAACGCGTTGATGATGCGCGGCCCCCCGCCTACGCCCCGAACGGGCTCCAGATGTCGAAGAAGTTGAACCACTGCGTCGGCTTCTGGGCGACGAGACGCTCGAGCATCCCCACCCACGCCCGGAGCGCGTCTTCCTCGCCGCCGCGCACGACCTTCAAGGGCTCGAACACCTTGAGGACGTAGCGCCCGTCGGTGTCGAGCGTGCAGAAGGCCGGCACGATCGGCACGGCGGCCGCGCGCGCGAGCTGGAAGGGCCCGATCGGAAACGGCGCCGGGCGGCCGAAGAACGGCACCGGGACGTCGCCGCGGTTGCCGAGCGCGCGGTCGCCCTGGAGCCCAACCGCCTCGCCGCGTCGCAACGCGGCCATCAGCGTCAGCGAGACCGTCGGCTCCGAGCGGGGCACGAAGTGCAGCCCGCTGCCGTTGCGGCGCAGCCAGCGCTCCAGGACCGGCGCTTCCTCCACCGCGACCACGACGTGGGTCGTGCGCGCCGAATGCTGGGCCAGGATGCGGCCGGCCATCTCCCAGTTGCCGATGTGCGCCGTGAGCGAGATGACGGGCCCGTCGAGGCCTTCCAGGCGGTCGATGCCGACGCCCTGGATGGCGCCGACGTACGCGCCGAGCCGCTTGGGATGGCGGCTCGCGGTGACGAGGTCGCTGAAGCACATCGCGAACTCACCGAAGACGCCGACCGTCAATTCGTCGAGCCGGCGGCCGGTCGCGCCGGTCATGGTGGCCATCGTCTTGCGGATGATCGCGCGCTCGTTGGGCAGGAACGACTGGGCAAGGTGTCCGACGCGGCGGGCCAGTCCGAGGCGCAGCCGGCGGGGCAGCCAGCCGAGCGCGGCGGTCAGCTGGTAGAGCTCCGCGCGATTGTACGGATGAGCGTGCCAGCGTGGCTGCGTTCCCCGAGTCATGTCCAAAAAGCCGAATTGCAGTCTAACCAGCCACGGCGCGTGAGACAAGGTAGGATGGGGCAGGTCGATGACCCGCGTTCTCATCCTCACGGCCAGCTACGGCTCGGGCCACAACGCCGCCGCCCGCAGTCTCGCCGACGCCTTCGAGCGCGCGGGGACTACCGTCACGGTCGTTGATCATTTCCGTGAGCTCGTCCATCCGGTGTTCGATCGCCTGAGCCGCACGCTCTATCACGTGCTGCTCCGGCGCGCGCCCTTCCTGTGGGGCGCCGGGTACTCGCTCGGCGACTGGCTGGCCAGCGACTCGCGGCTGACGTTCGGCGTGACCCGGCTGGGCACCGGGAGGCTGGCGGCCCTGCTCGAGCGGCTGGCGCCGGATGCCGTCGTGACCGTGCATGCCACGCCCGCCTCGGCGATGTCGACGCTGGCCCAGCTGGCGAACCGCGTGCCGCCGCACACGACGGTCGTGACCGACTTCGTCGCCCACAACCAGTGGATCGCGCCCCACGTCGACCGTTACTGCGTCGCGGCGGCCGAGGTACGCAACGAGTACATCGCGCGCGGCATTCCCGAGGAGCGCATCGTCGTGACCGGCGTCCCCGTCCGCGAAGAGTTCGCCCGGCCCGCCGACGGCGCGGCGGCGCGCGCCGCGCTCGGGCTCTCGCCCGAGATGCCGGTGGTCCTGGCGATGGCCGGCTCGCACGGGGCGCTCGGCCGCCTGCACGACGTGGCGCGCGTGCTCGGCGGTCTGCGCCGACCGCTCCGGGGGCTGCTCGTCGCCGGCCGTGACGAAAGCCTCCGCTCCGCGCTGGCGCGGCTGACCGACGGCACAACCATCCGCACGCTGGGGTACGTCGAGGACATTCGCCACCTCATGGCCGCGGCCGATCTCCTGGTGACCAAGGCCGGCGGCATGACGCTCGCCGAGGCGATGGCGGCCGAGACGCCGCTGCTCCTCTTCGGGTCCCTACCTGGCCAGGAGCGCCGCAACGAGCGCTTCGCGGCGCGGACCGGCATCGCGCTGGTCGCGCGCAAGCGCGCTGAGCTCACGGCGCTACTGGATCACGCGCTCAGCGCGCCCGACCTGCTCGAGCACCTGCGCGCGCGCATGCGTCGTCTCCGGCGGCCGGACGCGACCCGGCGCATCATCGAAGCGGTCCTCGAGGGGGGCGTGCCGGCGCGATGATCCTGGGGCCGCTGGCCGCCGGCGCTGCCGCGGCCTGGGCCGCCTACACCTGGGGCGCTCACCTCGTGGCGCCGGGGTGCGTCCGGCGCGGCCCGGCGACGCGCCGCCGCATCGCGCTCACGTTCGATGACGGCCCCGATCCGGTCTGGACGTCTCGCACCCTCGATCTGCTCGAGGCCCACGGCGTGCGCGCCTCGTTCTTCCTGGTCGGCGAGCGCGCAGAGCGGGCGCTGGAGATGGTGCGGCACATCGCGACGGCGGGTCACGAGATCGGCAGCCACGGCTGGTCGCACCGAAGCCTCTGGCTCTGTGGGCCGCGGCGAACCGACACCGAGATCGGACGGGCCCATCGCGTGCTCTCCGACGCCGCAGGCCGGCCGCTCCGTCACTTCCGTCCGCCCTGGGGAATGGTGAACGCCGCCATGTTTGGCGCGCTCCGCCGCCACGGCGAGCGCTGCGTACTCTGGTCGATCCAGCCCGAAGGGCTCCGCGCAGCCGCCGCCACGCAGCAGGCCGACGACGTCCTGCGCCGTGCCCACCCCGGCGCGATCGTCGACCTGCACGATGCCGAAGGCCTCGACGGCGCGCCCGGACGCCTCCTCGCCGCCCTGCCCCCGATGATCGACGGCCTCCGCTCCGACGGCTACGAGCTGGTGACGGTCAGCGCGCTTCTCGACGACGCGTGAGCCCCGCGGTCCGGGTCATCAACCCTCGCGGCACCGAATGCGCTCGATCGCTTTCTCCAGCCCATTGAGGTCGAGAAGGCCGGTGGGTCGGGACCAGACCCGAACGAAGTTTGTTCCCGGTGGGATTCCCTTCTTCGTCGCGAGTATCGACGTCGGAAACGGCAAGTTGTAAGGATCGAGCGCCTCGAACTCGGCGCGGCGCGTCTCACCGGCCATCGCGCGAAACTGCTCCAGCAGGGCGACGGCGCGTTGATCGCTGCGGTTGGCGCTGTGGCCAAGGAGCTCGATGTATTTGTCCGGCCAGGTCAGGGCCCGTGGATTGTCGGCGCAGCCAGCTAGCGCAGCGGTTACCGCGTGCGCGACGCGAGCGCGCCGCGCCGGCGTGATCCAACCAGCCATCTTGTCCCACGCATCGAGCGCGGCTTTGCCGCGCAGGGTCTTGGTCATTTGCATGCGCTCCTTGGCCGGACGCTCGCGCATGCACTCGATGAGCGATTCCACGGCCTGTCGGGCGACTTCCAGATCATCAAGAGCAGCGAGCAGCAGCTCGATCGTGCCTTCGTCGACCCACAGGTGAATCGCCTGCCCGATTTCACTCACGAGCATTTCGCGCCATCGCGGGGACGGCAGGTCATTCCATCGCGCCGCCAGCTCGTGCACGCCGCCGTCGACCACCAGTCGGGCGACGAGAAGCTGGAACGCGCGCTGTTCGTCTCCAGGGGTGATCGAGGAGATGACATGCGCACCAGAGGCGCAGTCCAGATGCCGGAGCTCCGCCACCGCCTTGACCGCTTGTCGGAAATCTCCGCCGCGCAATCGCCTCGTCAGATCGCGGACAACGGGTCCCCGAGCTTCCACTTTTGAGAGTGTGACACGGTGCAGGCTGCGCGATATTCAAATCAAAAGTCTCCGGAGGGAGCTCCTCGACGAGCTGGTGCTAGGCTGGATTCAATGAGAAGGCTCATCGCGATTACCCAGGTCACGCTGGACGGCGTCATGCAGTCGCCCGGTGGCGCCGAGGAGGATCCGAGGAACGGGTTCACCCACGGAGGCTGGGTCATGCCCTTCTGGGACGACGCCCTGAACCAAGCCATTGGCGAGACTATCGCCGGTCAGTTCGACATGCTTTTGGGACGCCGGACCTACGAGATTTTCGCCGCCTACTGGCCGCACCACGGCGACAACCCGATCGCGAAGGCCTTCAACAAGGCGACGAAGTATGTCGTCACGCGCACCCTCGACCGGTTCGACTGGAAGAACTCGCTGCGCATAAACGGTGATGTCGTGGACGAGGTCCACCGGCTGAAGGCATCGCCTGGGCCGGCGTTGCATGTCTGGGGCAGCAGTGAATTACTGCAGACGCTGATCGCCGCCGGGCTCGTCGACGAATATCGCATCTGGGTCTTTCCGTTGGTGCTCGGCGAAGGAAAGCGGCTGTTCGAGAACGGCGTGCCGCCCGGCAGTCTTGCCCTGGTCCAGACACGAAGCACGCCCAAGGGCGTCCTCATCAACGTCTACCGCCCGGCCGGTTCGCTCCCGCCGGGGACATTCCATCCTGACAATCCGTCCGACGCGGAGCTGGCGCGGCGGAAGAAACTGGCAGCCGAAGGCTCCGGAATCTGAACCGGCCCGGCGCGAGCGAGCTACGACGATCGCCGGCTGGCGAGGAAGCGGAAGAACTCCCGGCCCTCGGCGAGACGCCGGCGGCAGACCGAAGCGTCCCGGGCCATTTCCTTCAAGAAGCCGAAG
>DASRIY010000358.1:0-6453 GCA_035649755.1 Candidatus Methylomirabilota bacterium | reverse complement strand
GGTCAGCGTGATCTCGCCGATCGTGATCGGAAACCCGAGCTCCTCGGGCACGAGCTCGATCTCGACCTCGCCCACCCGGATCTCGCCGGCGAACGGATGGTTCCGTCCGTAGCCACGCTGGGTCGCGTAGCCGAGCGCGAGCACGAAGCCTTCGTCGGCCCGCGCCAGGTTCTGCAGGCGCGCGTCGCGGCCCGCGGGAAGGCCGAGCCCGTCGCGCGTCAGATCGGCGACGGGACGGTCGTCCGGATCCGCCTCTTCGGGCTCGATGAGCCCGTCGCGGTCGAGGGCATCGATCGCGCGCGGCAGGCGTCCGCCCAGGGGCGCCAGGTCGCTTCCCGGCTGAGCGTGATCGCGCCCGTTGACCGCAGGCTGCGACGCGGGGCCGCTTGCCGCGCCATGGCCGTTTCGTTCACCCGGGACCGCGAGACTCCAGTCGAGAAGCCGGTGAGTGTAGTCGAAGGTCGCGCCGAGAATCTGACCGCCAGGCACGTCCTTGAACGTCGCCGAGACCCGGCGCCTGACCACCATCGAGCTGGTGTCGATGGGCCGGGTCGCGCCGAACCGCGGCAGCGTCGTCCGGTACGCGCGGGCCAGGAAGATTGCCTCGATCAGATCGCCCCGCGCCTGCTTGATGGCGAGCGCCGCGAGCTCGCGATCGTAGAGCGAGCCTTCGGTCATCACACGGTCCACCGCGAGCCCCAGCTGCTGATCGATCTGGTCCAGGGTCAGCTCCGGGACCGAGGGGTCGCCTCGGCGCTCCTCGGCCAGGAGCCGGTGGGCGTTGGCGATCGCCTTCTCGCCGCCCTTCACGGCCACGTACATGGCTAGCCCTCCACCTCGGTCGTGCGCGGGAGCGCCGCGATCACCCGGCCCGCGCTCAGGACGACGTCGACGCCGCACGGGAAGAGCGCATGGTTGGCGGCCATCCACGTCCAGAACGCGTCCGGCAGGCCCGCGACCTCGAGGCGCGCCTCGTCGGCGATGCCCGGCCCCCTCAGACGACGGCCGGTCCCCCCGAGGAGGCTCTGGACCTGAACGATGAGCGTCGCCGATCGCTCCGGGTATTCGGCCGTCCCGGAGTCGAACGTGTCCGGCATACCCTGCGGGTCGGCGATGAGCGCGAAGCGTGCCGCCTGCGGCCGAGACACGATCGGCGCACCCGAGTGGAACCGGAGCCACTCGACGGCGTCGGGTCGGGAGGCCGCTTCGTCGAGCCAGAGCGGCGTGTCGAAGTCGAGCATCGTCAGGCACGCGGCAGCCGCCGCCGGATGGAGAGGCGAGGGCGCCTGGAGCTCGACCGCCACGTCGACGATCCGGCCGGGATGCGCCATCGCCTCGAGGAGGCTTCGGAAGATTCGCTGGCTATCGAGTGTCGGATCGGTGAGGCCGGCCAGCATCGTCATTCGTCACCGCGCACCATCGTGAAGAACTCGACGCGCGACGGCGCCACCCGCTCGGCGGCGGCGAGTCGTCGCGACGCCTGGGCGCCCGCGAGGGACGTCACGACCGCTCGCTCGAGCGCATCGCGCCGCGCCGGATCTTGAAGCAGTGCATCGAACAGGGCGGCCAGCTCGGCGTGCCGCCGATCGCGGCCGCGCACGTAGGCGAGACCCACGGCGCCGCCCTCGAGCTGGACGGCGCACCGCGTGACGGTCATCTCACCCACGTTGAATCGCGTGCCGGTACCGCCCGCCCGGCCCCGGACCATGACGAGGCCGGTCTCGGGCCAGCGCAGCATGCGGTACGCGGGCGGATTCGCCACCGCGCGCCAGTGGGCCTCGACCTCGCTCACGGGCGCCTGCGCCAGCACCGACATCCAGCGCCGGCGCGCGTTCACCAGGCTCACGCCGTCACTTCTGCGCGGCCAGCCGCTTGGCGGTCTCGTTGAGGTCGCGGATCACCTGGTACTTGCCGTCGTCGGCCGGCACGAAGCCGCCGAGCCAGGCGCCGATCTCCTTGAACGCCTCCGTGTTGCGCGCGCGCATCGTCGTCAGCGACTCCTGCACGGCCGACTTGAAGCTCGGCGGCAGGTCCTTGCGGACGACGATGGGATCGTTGGGGATGATCTTCGAGACCCAGATGACCCGCAGCGCGCCGCGAGGCACCTTGTTCTCGCGCGTGAGCTGCTGGAGGTCGGGCAGGTTGGTCGAGGCGATCTCGACCTTCTTGGCGGCCACCGCGAGGATCGACGCCTCGTGCGAGCCCGAGAACGTCACCTTCGAGAAGTGCTTCTTGGGATCGACGCCCATCTCCATCATGAAGAACGCGGACGGCACCAGGTAGCCCGAGGTGGAGTTCGGATCGTTGAAGGCGAAGGTCTTTCCCGTCATGTCCTCGGGGCTGAAGATGTCGGAGTCGCTGTGCACGATGAGACACGAGCGATAGCCCAAGGAGCCGTTGGCGAGCTGCAACTGGGCGATCGGCTCGACGTTCGCGTAGTTGTTGTTGGAGGCTTCCACGTACGACTTGGGCCCGAGGTGACCGAGCTCGGCCTTCTTGAACTTCAGCGCCTCGATGGTGCCGCGATAGTCGGTCGCGGTAGCCGCCTTGACCTTGATGCCCAGATCCTTCTCGAGCTGCGCCAGGATCGGCCCCCACCGCCGCGTGATCTCGGCCGCGTTCTCGGTGGACAGGAGCGCGAACGTGATCTCCTTGGGCCAGCTCGGGTCGTTGGCGCCGGTGGCGGCGCCGGCCACCACCAGAACGGCGAGCACGGCAGCGAGCGCGATTCGGCGAATACCCATTGAAGCCTCCTTAGATCGCCGCCCGCCGGATGCGGGAGGAGATTACGTCGACGCACATCACCATGGCCACGATGAGGAGAATGACGGTCGCCGCTTCGCCGTCCTTGAACGACCGGATCGTGTCCCACAGATAGAAGCCGATCCCGCCGCCGCCGACCATGCCGATGACCGACGCCGAGCGGATGTCGGACTCGAACCGGAGGAGCACGTACGAGAGAAAGTTCGGCAGGACCTGTGGGATGACCCCGAACGCGATCACGTGCAGACGGCCGGCGCCCACGGCGGCGACGCCTTCGAGCTGTCCGGGATCGACCGATTCGATCGTCTCGGAGAGGAGCTTGCCGAGGACCCCGCCGGTGTGGATGCCGAGAGCGAGCATGCCCGCGAAGGGGCCGAGGCCCACCGCTGTCACGAACATCAGCGCGAAGACGAACTCGTTCACGGCGCGCAGGACATCCATGACCCGTCGCGCGGCGAAATAGACCACCGGATGAGGGCTGAGGTTCCGCGCGCCGAGCAGTCCGAGCGGTATCGAGACCGCGAGGGACAGCACGGTGCCCCAGAGCGCGATACAGACCGTGACCAGACACTGCCACGAGTACTCGCCGACGTTGGCGAAGGACGGCTGGAGATAGCCCTTGAGAAACACGCCGACGTTGCCGATGTCCCGGGCCAGCTCGAGCGGGCGGAGCTCGACGACGCGCGCGGCCAGGGCCAGCACGACCGCTGCGGTGAGTGTCGCCGCCAGCGTGCGCCCCGTGGTCGACGGCTTCGCCGGGACCTGGGGCGCCGGGCCCCCGTGGATCGAGGCAAATGCCGTACTCACGACGCGGCCAGCTGACGCTCGCCTTCGGCGCGGCCGGCGGGCTCGGCGACGAACTCGCCGAAGATTTCGAACAGCGCGGCGTCGCTGAGCCGGGTGGCTGGGCCGTCGAAGACGAGCCGGCCCTCCTTCAGTCCGAGGATCCGGTCGGCGTAATTCCGCGCGTGCTCCACGTGATGGAGCGTGGCGATGACGGTGATGCCGACCGCGGAGGCGACGCGGCGGAGCGTCTGCATGACCAGACGCCCGTTGCTCAGGTCGAGGCTTGCGACCGGCTCGTCGGCGAGGACGACCGTGGGCTCCTGGGCCATGATCTTGGCAATGGCCACGCGCTGCTGCTCGCCGCCGGACAGCGTGTCGGTCCGCTGCCACGAGCGATCCAAAAGGCCGACGTGGTCGAGGCAGCGGAACGCGATGGCCCGCTGCCGGGAGTCGAACCGGCGGGCGAGCGCCGCCCATCGGGCCCAGCCGCGGAGCCCGCCGAGCCGTCCCACCAGCACGTTGTCGATCACCGGCAGCCGCCGCACGAGATTGAACTGCTGGTAGATCATCCCGACGCGCGCGCGGTGGGCACGGAGTGCGCCGCCGCGAAGCCGGGCCAGGTCCGTCGTGTCGAAGCGGATTGTGCCGCTCGTGACGGTGGTCGCCCGCGAGAGGCAGCGCAGCAGCGTTGTCTTCCCGGCTCCGGACTTCCCGATGACCGCGACGAACTCGCCGGGGGCGATCCGGGCCGAGACATCCACGAGGGCGGGGGCGGCCTTGCCGGCGAAGCTCCGGCCGACAGCGTCGAGGGTCACGGCCGGCGATCGATCGCTCGACATCTCGGCGGTCACGGTACGAGCCTTCCGTTTCGGATTCGTGACGAGAACGTGAAGGTTGCGCGGCAGCTCAGGAGGAGGAGCTCAGGCGTCCGCGCGCGCGGCGCGCCAGCGCGCCACCTCGCGCTCGAGCGCCTCGAGGCGGCGCCTGAGATCCTCCAGCGCCGGACGCGGCCGATCTCCGCCGTGATGGCCGTTGCGCACCATGGCGTCGAGCAGCGGCAGCACGACTCGCGACTCGTGGACCCAATCCCGGAGGCGCTCGTCGTCGGTCGTGGCTCCGGCCGAGATCTCGAGACTTCCGTCGACGACCTGTCGCTTCTGGAGGATCCCCCGGCCCCTGAGCACGTGGCGGCTGTACGACGGCCCTAGGCTGGGTGCACGTCGACGCTGTAGAGCGTCTTGCCGGTCAGGTCGCGGAGCGAGACGGTCAGAACCTGGGTGGCGCCGTCGATCTGGGCCAGGCCGAAGTACTGCATGCCCTCGGTAGGCGGCCGGTTCTGCTTCATCCCGGCCGGCACCGACACGTACTTCACGTCGGGGCCGAAGGTGCGATCGATCTCACCAGGCCCGAACGTGCCCGCGTTGATGGGGCCGGCCACGAACTCCCAGAACGGCGTGAAGTCGGTGAACTGGGCCTTGGCCGGGTCGTAGTAGGTCGCCGACGCGTAGTGCACGTCGGCGGTTACCCACACCACGTTCTTGATCGCGTGCTGCTTGATGAAGCTGAAGAGGCTCGCCAGCTCGAGCTCGCGCCCGAGCGGCGATCCGTGGTCGTCGTTGGCCCAGGCCTCGTAGGTCCCCTTGGGGACGTCGGCGTTCAGGTCGCGAACGATGATGCTGATCGGCATGTCGCTGGCGATCACCTTCCATGTGGCGCGCGAGGCCTGGAGCGCCGCCTTGAGCCAGCGGAGCTGCGCGGCGCCCAGGAACGCGGACTCGTCGTCGAGAGTGGTCTGACGGTTGGGCGTGTTCGGCCCGCGATAGCTCCGCTCGTCGAGCATGAAGACGTCGAGCGAAGGGCCGTAGGCGAACGAGCGATAAATCCGCTCCGGGTCGATGGGGTCGAAGCGATAGGGGTTGTACTCGAACATCGCGCGCTTGGCGAAGGCGGCCAGGAGCGAGGCGCTGCGCACGCGGTAGCGCTCGTCGCCCAGCGTCTGGTCCGGATACCAGTTGTTCCGCGTCTCGTGGTCGTCCCACTGCACGAGCATCGGCACCTCGGCGCAGAAGCGGCGCTTGTTGGCGTCGAGCAGGTTGTAGACGAAGTTGCCGCGGAACTCCTCGAGCGTCTCGGCCACCTTCGATTTGGACGGGGTCGTCAGGTTCTTCCAGATCGTCCCGTCTTCGAGCTTGACCTCGGCCGCGATCGGATTGTCGGCGTAGATCTGGTCGCCGGAGTGAATGAAGAAGTCCGGGTTCGTCCGGCGCATCACCTCGTACATCTTCATCCCGCCCCAGTCGCCGTTGATCCCCCACCCCTGCCCCGCCTCGTCGCCGGAGAACGCGAAGCTGACGGTCCGGCGGCCGGACGCGGGCGTACGGAACCGGCCCGTGACCGGATCGCTCGTCACCTTCGGGCTCGCCAGATCCTGGAACAGGACGCGATAGAAGATC
The DNA here is from genome assembly GCA_035649755.1 of Candidatus Methylomirabilota bacterium. GTDB lineage: Bacteria > Methylomirabilota > Methylomirabilia > Rokubacteriales > CSP1-6 > AR31. The sequence continues at coordinate 451 of DASRIY010000358.1, read as the reverse complement.
TGCTGACCGGCGGGCAACCCGGTGAGGTCGACGCGCGCGGTGAAGTCGGTCTCGGCGAGCGCGGCCGGGCCGACGACGCGCTGCGCCTGGCGGAAGGCGTCGCTCGTCGACCACTCCACCAGCAGGCGCGAGGGCCGATCGGTCCGGCTCCACACGATCGCCCGATCGCCAGTCACGTCGCCGCTCTGGACCCCGTACGGAACGGCGGGGCGCATGCGGTCCGAGGTGACGACACCGGGCGCGGTCGACTGGGCCCACACGGTCCGGCCAAGCGAGGCGGTGGCGAGGCTGCCGAGGGCGAGGGCGGACCGACTGAGGAATCTCCGGCGGTTCATCGACGCTCCTTTGGCTCTCGGCTCATCGGGCGGCGTCCGCCCCCAGACCGAGCGCCTCGGCGATGATGCGGAACACCTCGGTGTTGTCCAGGAAGCCGCGCACCTGATCGGCGCCC
>DASRIY010000357.1:0-7938 GCA_035649755.1 Candidatus Methylomirabilota bacterium | reverse complement strand
GGCCGCGGGCTGCTACGGCAGAGTCTTATCTACCGTGATCGTCTCCCGGCCATCCGCGCGGGTGAAGACGATCACGCGCCGGCCGTCTCCCTCGTAGACAACGCCCCGGCCCTTCCCGCGCTCGTACTCATAGATGAGGCTACCGTCGGCGGGGTCCACGGAGAACCGACCTGTGAGCCGGAAGCCGGCGGGCTGGCCCGCGGCGAGCTCGAGGCTGCCGTCGGGGGACAGGACAGCCCGCGCGGTACTGGGCGTCATGCCAGTCTCCTTCAGGGTGCCTGAGTAGGTGCCCGCCAGCGATGCGACGTCGGTGGCCCGGGCGACGGGCGGCAGCGCCGTCGCGCACGCCGTCAGGCTCAGGATGGCCAACACGATCCCGAATCTGAGCGCTCTCATGATTGACTCCCGCGGTGAGAATGTGGATGGCACGGCCGATCTTTGCACACACTCCTCCTTTAGCTTATCGGCCCATCCGCCGGGCAACAGGACCTTCGTCGTATTGCGGCCGTCTTAACGCCTTACGTGTGTCTACGGAGGGGGGTCTGAGGGTTTGCCACCAAAGTGCTTGAGGTGAGCGTCGAGCTAGCGCGAGGCGGCGAGTAGGCGGCCGGCGCCGCGGATCTCGTCGGGATCGAACGGCGGCTCAGTCAACAAGATTAGCCGCTCGACGCCGGCGCTCGCGAGCGCCTGGCGCCCGCGCGAGTCCGGCCGGAGCCACCGCTCGTCGAGCCCGGCGAACACCGTGACGATGAAGCCCGACGCCTCACGGCCCGCCGCCGTCCGCGCGTCACGCGCTACGCGCACGAGGTCGGCGAGCCGCGGATGCATCGCCTGCGTGTTGAAGCCGTCGCCGTGACGGCCCGCGATGGCGGCCATCCGAGGGCCGAAGCCGCCGACGATGATCGGCGGCTGAGGCTCCGGTTTCAGGAAGCCCGCGTGCCCCGACCAGAGCCGCCGCATGAGCTCGATCGCCTCGGTCACCCGGCGCGCGCGCGTCTCGTCGCGCTCGACCGTCTGTCCGATGGCCTGCTGCTCGGCCGCATACGGTGTGCGGCGGCTGCCGCCTGCGCCGAGCCCGAGCAGCAGCCGGCCGCCCGACACCGCCTGGAGCGTGGCCGCCATGTTGGCGAGCACGCCGGGATGGCGGTTCGCCACGTTCAGCACAAGCGGCCCCAGCGCGATTCTTCGAGTCACCTCGGCGAGCGCCGTCAGCACCGTCCACGCCTCCGGCACACCCGGCTCGGCGGAGCCGTCGGGATCGCGCAGATGGTCCCAGGTCCAGAGCCCGTCGAACCCGGACTCCTCGGCGGCGAGCGCGGCGGCTCGCATGTCGCGGTAGCGCGCGCTCATCGGGACGAGGAGCAGGTCGGTCTTCACCGCTGGCTCTGAGCGACCGACTCGTCGGGCACCAGCAGTGCCGACAGCTTCTCGCGGAAGCTTTCTGGAGCCCGCGCCGGCCGGCCGTCCTCGAACGCAAAGGCGCCGGTCACCACGGCCGTCACGAGGGGACGCTGGCTCTCGGCCTCGCGGATCTCCTGGATCCAGATCGACCGCGCCCCGCGAATCTCGCGGATGAACGTCACGATCTCGAGCGTGTCGCTGGATCGGGCCGGCGCCAGGTACTTCACCGACAGGTCCGCCGCAACGATCAAGTAACCCTGCCGCCGCATCTCCCCCAGCCCGAGCCCGAGCGCATCCAGGGCTTCGATGCGGGCGGTCTCGAGATAGTGGACGTACTGCGCGTGGTTCACGTGCCCGTACTGGTCCACTTCGTAGTGACGCACCTTCAGGCGATACGTGGCCGGCTGGCCCATCGCTACGGGCGCGCCGGCGGATAGTCGCGGCTGTAGGCCGGAAGCTTCAGGAACTCGTCGGCCTTGTACGTCCAGAACTGGCTGACCATCGGGTACGTGTACAGGACGGTGTTGGTGAGCTTGCCGCCGACCTTCTCGACCTTGAGGATGTAGACGTTCTGCGTCGGGTTGCCCAGGTCGTCGAGCTTGATCGGTCCGCGCGGATCTTCGACCGTCTCGCTCGCCTTCCGGATCGCGGCCAGGAACCGCTCGCGGTCCTCGACACGCCCCTCGACGATCTTCGCCGCCTCGGCCACCCAGCGTCCGGCGCTGTACATGATGGCCGTGAAGTAGGCGGGCGTCCGGCCCACCCTGGCCTCGGCGAGCTTCAGGTAGGTGCGGTTGGCCGGCGTCGTGAGCGTCGGCGCCCAGATGAGCGCGCCGACGGCGCCCACCGCCTCGTCGCCCAGATTGCGGATGACGTGCTCGTCGGTCATGACGCCGCTGCCGATGAGCGGCAGCCGCGCCTTCAGCCCGTACTCGGCGTACTGTTTGATGAACCGCACGCCCTGGGCCGCCACGAACACGGCGCAGACCGCGTCGGCGTCCTTGCCCACCTGCGTCAGGTACGGCGCGAAGTCGAGCGCGTTGAGCGGCACCCAGATCTTCTGCACGACGCGGCCGCCCGCGTCCTCGAACACGCGCTGGAATCCGCCGATCTGCTCATGGCCGAACGGGTTGTCCATTGCGATCGCGACGACCTTCTTGTACTTGAGCGTCCTGGCCGCGTAGTCGCCCAAGGGGTGCATGGGCTGGCTCGCCGCGAAGTTCGTTCTCAAGATCCACTTCGAGACATTCTTCTTGGTAAGGTCGTCGGGCGTCGTCAGGAACAGCGTGGGCATCTGGTCGCGCTCGATCGGCTGGATGAGCCCGTAGCCGATGTTGGAGAGGAGCACGCCGGTGAGCACGTGGATGTGATCCTGCGTGACGAGCTTGCGGTACTTGGCTTGCGCGACCGCCGGGTTGCCCTCGGAATCCTCCTCGATCAGCTCGATCTTCCGCCCGGCGGACTGGTAGCCGATCTGCTCGAAGGCGAGCCGGATGCCCTCGAGCATGTCCTTGCCGGCCTGGGCGAAAATACCGCTGAGCGGCGCCATGAACCCGACCTTGATCGTCTCCGCCGCGTCGCCCCTGCCCGGCGCGACGAGCGTGGCCAGCGTGAGCGCCAGCGCCGCCAGCGCGATTCTTCGAGCCATTCGACGTCTCCCCTTGATGGTCATGAGCGTGAGCCACGCTGGCGCACGAGCCCCGCGATGCGGTCGGGCGAGAGCGGCAGCTCGGTGATCGCGATGCCGAGCGGTGCCAACGCGTCGGCCACCGCGTTGGCGATGGCAGCGCCGGCGCCCGAGCTACCGCCCTCGCCGACCCCTTTCACGCCGAGCGGGTTCAGCGGCGTCGGCGTCTCCTCGAGGATCTTCACGATCGTCCCTTCCGGCATGTCCATGGCCGTCGGCACCAGATAGTCCATGAACGTGGTCGCGAGCGGCTGGCCCTGGTCATCGTAGACCAGCTCCTCGAAGATCGCACCGCCCAGCCCCTGGGCGAGACCGCCCGCGATCTGACCGCCGACGATCATCGGATTGATCGCGCGGCCGACGTCGTACGTCACGACGTACTTGCGGAGCAGGACGCGGCCGGTGCCGGGATCGACTTCGACGAGCGCGACGTGCGTGCCGTAGGGATAGGTCATGCGCGGCGCCTCGAAGAAGTGCGCGGCCTGGAGCCCGGGCTCCATGCCCGGCGGGCCCGGCACCGCGGCGCGCGCGAGCTGGCGTAGCGTGACGGCGCGCTCGGGAAGCCCGCGGACGTGCACGGCGCCCGCTTCGAGCACGAGGTCGCCGGCGTGGGCCTCGAGGAGCCCGGCCGCGATCAGGAAGATCTTGTCGCGCACCTTGCGCGCCGCCTCGAGCGCGGCGGGCAGCGCGACCGCGGCGCCGCGGCTCGCGAAGCCGCCGATGCCGAAGGGGACTCGGGCGCTGTCGCCGTGAACGACCGTGACGTCATCGGCCGACATCTGGAGCTGGTCGGCGACGACCTGGGCCAGGGTGGTCTCGATCCCCTGGCCGACCGCGGCGACGCCAGAGTAGACGACCACGCGGCCCGTGCCGTCGACCTCGACGCGGGCGTATTCCCACGGGCCGAGCCCGGCCTTTTCCAGGACGCAGCCGAAGCCGATCCCGAGATAGCGCCCCTCGCCCCGGGCCCGCGCCTGCTCGGCGCGCGCGGCCTTGTAGTCAGCGGCCGCCAGCGCCTGCTCGAACGCGGAGCGATAGTCGCCGCAGTCGTAGACCGTCTTCTGTCCGAGCGTCGCGCCGCCGACCTCGTAGGGCATCTCGCGGGCGTCGATGAAGTTGCGCCGCCGGACGTCGGCCGGGTCGAGCTCGAGCGCGGCCGCCACGCGATCGATCAGCCGCTCGCGAACGAACGTGCCTTCGTAGCGCCCAGGCCCGCGATAGGTTCCGGTCGGCGTCTTGTTGGTCATCACGCAGAGGGCCTCGCACTCGTAGTTGGAGACGCGATACGGCCCGGGCAGGAGCGCGATCGTCAGCTCGGGCACGACGACGCCGTGTGTCCTGATGTAGGCGCCGAGATCGACGGTGAACCGGTCGCGCAGCGCCACGATCGTGCCGTCGCGCCGCACGCCGATCTCGACCTCGTGATATTGCTGCCGCGAGTGGTTCGCCGCCATCAGGTGCTCACGCCGGTCCTCGACCCACTGCACCGGGCGTCCCAGGCGCACGGCCGTCCACGGCACGACGAAATCCTCGGGATAGAACTCGCCGCGGACACCGAAGCCGCCTCCCACCTCCAGCTCGATGAAGTGGATCAGATGCTCGGGATGGCCGAGCAGATCGGCCAGGACGCGCCGGTTGAAGTGCGGGACCTTGGCGACGCCCCAGAGCGTGAGCATGCCCGTTCCCGGCTCGTGCGCCGCCGTGAGCCCGCGCGTCTCCATCGGCACGCCGGTGTGACGCTGCACCGCGAAGCGCTCGACGAGCCGGCGCTCGGCGGCCGCGAGCCCGCTCTCGACGTTGCCGGCGCGGGCGCTGAGCCGCTCGATGATGTTGCCGCCGGCGTCGGGATGGAGCACCGGCGCCCCTGCTTCGGTCGCGCGGCGCACGTCGGCGACCACGGGCAGAGGCTCCCAGTCGATCTCGATCAACTCGGCCGCGTCCTCGGCGAGATACCGGCTGTCGGCGACGACGAAGGCGATCGGCTCGCCGACGTAGCGGACCAGCCCGGTGGCGAGCGGCGGCTGCAGGCAGGCGTTGGGGCCCACGCCGGCGCGCTGACCGAGTCGCACGGGGATGCGGCCGACCGCACCGAGATCGTCAGCGGTGATCACGGCCGCGACACCGGGAAGGGCACGGGCCGCGCCCGCGCGAATGGCCGCGATGCGCGCGTGAGGACGCGGCGAGCGCAGCATGGCCGCATGGAGCAGTCCCGGCAGCCGGATGTCGGCGGCGTACTTCCCGCGCCCGGTCAGGAGGCGGAAGTCCTCCTTGCGCTTGATCGGCTGGCCGATCATCGCCGGTCCATGCGGAAGAGCCGCGCCGCGTTGCCGCCGAGGATCGCGGCCTCCTCGTCGGCGGCCAGTCGGGCGTCAAGAACGACGCGGCAGGGATCGGGATCGCCCATCCAGAAGGGATGATCGCTCCCGAGCACGACGCGATCGTGACCGACGGTGCGGACGAGATAGCCGAGCGCCTCCGGCCGCTGCACGAGCGTGTCGTAGTGGAAACGCCTGAGGTAGCCGCTGGGCATGGCCGCGCCGTCGGCGCGCGCCTCGGGGCGAGTCTGATGGGCGCGGTCGAATCGGCCGATGTGGTAGGGCAGAAAACCGCCGCCGTGCACGAGCACGACGTCGAGCGCGGGGAATCGATCGAGGGTGCCACCCATGATCAGGCTGGCCGCGGCCAGCGTCGTCTCGAAGGGATAGCCGACCAGGTTGTGCAGGTAGTGCCGGCCGAACCGCTCGACCGCCTCGAGCAGGTAGGGATGGAGCACGATCGGTGCCGCGAGGTCCGCGGCCGCCTTCCAGAATGGATCGAACGCGGCGTCGCCCAGCGGCCGTCCGAGCGCGTTTGGATCGATCATCGCGCCGCGGAGCCCGAGATCGCGCACCGCCACGGTGAGCTCCGCGGCGGCGAGCGCCGGATCTTGCAGCGGCACCGTGGCGAGCCCGCGGTGGTCGCCTAGCAGCCCGGCGAGCGCCTCGTTCTGCATCCGGCTCCACGCCGCGCCCTGCGCCGGCGGCAGCGAGTAGCCCGCCACGTCCATCAACGGCCCGAACACCGCTCGATCGATCCCCCGCTCGGCGAAGAACTTCGTGTGGAGATCGAGCGTGTGAAGGGCCGGCAGGAGCGGCCGCGTCGGCGCCTCGTCGCCGACCTGGAGCCTGACGCCGTCCCCGGGGAGCAGCCGCACGCCCGGGCCGGCTCCGCGCCGGAGCGACTCGAAGACCGCGGGTGCGATGTAGTGGACGTGGACGTCGACGATCACGCCGCCGTCAGTCCAGGAGCGCTTTCCGCTGGCCGCCGTCGAGGGTGATGATCGCACCGTTCATGAAGCTGGCGCGGGGCGAGGCCACGAACACCGCCACGTTCGCCACTTCCTCCGGCGTGCAGATCCGGCCGAGTGGGATGCTGCGCTCGGCGCGCTGCTGGGCCTCGTCGATGCTGATCTTGCGCATGCGCGCGATACCGCCGATGAGCTGCCCCCACCGCTCGGTGGCGACCGGCCCGGGATTGATCGCGTTCACCAGGATGTTCTGGCGGCCGTACTGCTCGGCCAGCGCCACCGTCATGGCGAGGTCGGCGGCATTCGCCGCGCTCGGCGAGAGCTCGATCCCGATCGGCTTGACGCCGTCGTTGCCCACGATGTTGACGATCCGGCCCCCGCCCTGCCGCTGCATGTGCGGGATCACCGCCTTGATGCATCGGACATAGCCCATGAACTTGAGCTGTAACGCCTTCTGCCAGTCCTCTTCCGTCAAGTCGAGGATCTCGCCGCCCGGCGCCGCGCCGGCGTTGTTGACGAGAATGTCGATGCGGCCGAAGCGGCCGACCGCAGCGTCGACGATGCGCTGGACGTCGTCGGGCCGCGTCAGGTCGCCGGCGACCGCGAACACCTCCGCCCCGGGCGCGCCGGCGAGCTCCCGCGCCGCCTCCTCGAGCGAGGCCTTGCTGCGCGCGCAAATCGCGACGCGCACGCCTTCCTCGACGAGACCGCGCGCGACGGCCTTGCCGATGCCCTTGCTGCCCCCGGTGACCAGCGCCACTCGTCCCTTCAGGCCGAGATCCATTGCCGAACTCCTTCAACTGTCGCGGGATTTACGCCGGGAAGTCTATCAGAGTCAAAACTTACGGGGTCGCTGCTGAGCCGCCAGTGGCGAACCAAGGATGCCCGGTCTTTGAACTCGCAGATGATTGACATCGGGGCTGCCTATGAGAAGTACCATATTGACAGCCCTCACCCTATAAGGCGATGCTCATCAACGGCGCCAAATGGACCGAGACCTCCTTCACGAGTTAGTCCGCTTCAAGCTCAAGGACAATCGTCTGCCCCGTAGCCGTGCGGTTGGCATTCGCGAGACGGGCAGGCTGTCAAGCAACGGCCGCCGGTGCAACGCCTGCGACCAAGGAATCAGCCCGAATCAGAAAGCTGTGCTGGTGATGGTATCGCTGGAATGGATGTCGGTCTTCTTTCACGCGGACTGCTACGAGGTGTGGGACGCGGAGCGGCTCGCGTTAGCCGATCAGGACCGCGACGTCCAAGGCGGATCAGTCACGACAGAGTCGCTCTAACCCGAGCGTCAGCCCCCGCCCATTCGCTCCCGCGAGTCCCCCACGGGCCTCGCGACCCGGTCATCAGAGTCCTATACTCACCGCGTTCGCCGCGCGACAGAGATGTGCGCGCTGCAGGCCGTCGCGGGGCTGGGGCCCCGCCGGCCGAGGCGCGCTTATGAATAAGGAGCCGACATGGCGAAGTATCTCGAGGGCACCGACGCGCAGAAGAACCGGGCGTACTCGCCGGCCGTCATCACTGAGGGCGGGCGCGTCGTCTGGCTGGCCGGCCAGACCGC
>DASRIY010000356.1:0-14978 GCA_035649755.1 Candidatus Methylomirabilota bacterium | reverse complement strand
GCCGACGCCGCGACCGGCATTCTCGACCACATGAATCGCGACCACGCCGACGCGCTCATCGCCTACGCCCGCCACTTCGCCGGCGAAGCCGCCGATGAGGCGACGATGACGGCCGTCGATCGGCTGGGATTCCGGCTGCGGATCCGCAGCGGAGAGCGACTGCACGGCGTGCGCATCGCGTTTCCCCGCGAGGTGACGACGGCCGCGGGCAGCCGCACGGTCCTGATCGAGATGCTGGCGCAAGCCCGCGCCGGAGCCTAGCCCCGCGCGTTTCCGCGGAAACGTCCCCGAGCCCGTGTCCGGGTTCGCGTCTTGACACCGGCCGCCTGCCCGAATACGGTGAGCGGCGCCGGCCGGGTGCCTCCAGGCGAGCCGGCGAGCCAGATCTGGCAGGAGGTCGTCATGGTCCGCATCTCCGTGCTCTACGCGACGTCGGAAGGCAAGAAGTTCGACCACGACTACTACGTCAAGACTCACATGAAGCTCGTGCGCGACCGCCTGAACAGCTTCGGGCTCGTCCGCACCGAGGTGGACAAGGGCTTGGGCGGCGGCGCACCCGGCGCGCCGGCGCCGTACGTGGCGATCGGCCACGTCTACTTCAACACGCTCGGCGACTTCCAGAAGGGGATGGGCCAGCACGGCAAGGAGCTCATGGGCGACGTCCCCAACTTCACCAACATCCAGCCGCAAGTCCAGATCAGCGAGATCATCGGATAACCCACATGGCATACGACGTCATCGTCATCGGCGGCGGCAATGCAGCGATGTGCGCGGCCCTCGCCGCGCAGGAGCATGGCGCGCGCGTGCTCGTGCTCGAGAAGGCGCCAGAAGCCTGGCGCGGCGGGAATGGATTCTTCACCGCGGGCGGATTTCGGTTCGCCTTCAAGAGCTTCGAGGAGCTCTGCGACCTGGTCGGCGACCTCTCCGACGAGGAGAAGGCCTCGATGGAGGTCGACCCGTACACGGAGGAGCAGTTCTACGACGACCTCATGCGGGTCACCGAGGAGTGCTCCGATCCCGACATGGCGATGCAGCTCGTGCGCGAGTCGCTGCCGACCATGCGCTGGATGCGCGACCGGGGAATCCGCTGGATCCCGATGTTCGGCCGGCAAGCCTACAAGGTGGGTGGAAAGTTCCGCTTCTGGGGCGGGCTCAACCTGGAAGCGGTCGGCGGCGGCCCCGGCCTCATCGACATGCACTACCAGGCGGCGTCGAAGAACGGGATCGAGGTGCGCTTCGACGCAAAGGCGACGCGACTGGTAACCGACGACCGCGGCGCCATCACCGGCGTGGTGGTGCGGACGGCGGCCGGCACCGAGACCATCGAGGCCGGCGCCGTGGTGCTCGCCTCCGGCGGCTTCGAGGCGAATCCCGAGATGCGCACGCGCTACCTCGGGCCCAACTGGGAGCTGGCCCGCGTTCGCGGCACCCCCTACAACACCGGGGACGGCATCAAGATGGCGCTCGAGATCGGCGCGCTGCCCTGGGGCCACTGGAGCGGCTGTCACTCCGTGCAGTGGGACCTGAACGCGCCATGGCACGGCGACCGGAAGGTGGGCGACAACTTCCAGAAGCACTCCTATCCGCTCGGGCTCATCGTGAACATCAAGGGCGAGCGCTTCGTCGACGAGGGCGCCGACTTCCGCAACTACACCTACGTGAAGTATGGGCGCGCGGTCATCGGCCAGCCTCGGCGCACGGCCTTCCAGATCTTCGACCAGAAAGTGCTGCACAACCTGCGCGAGGAATACCGGATCCGCGAGGTCACCAAGGCCGAGGACACGACGTTCGAGGGGCTGGCGCGCAAGCTCGAGATCGACGTCGACGGGTTCGTCGCGACGATTCGCGCCTACAACGCGTCGCTCAAGAGCGGCGACTACAATCCGGCCGTCAAGGACGGCAAGGGCACGCACGGGATCACGCCGCCCAAGTCGAACTGGGCGCTACCGCTCGACACGCCGCCCTACGTGGGCTTCGCGGTGACGACGGGCATCACGTTCACCTTCGGCGGCCTCAAGATCACGGCGGACGGCCAGGTCATCGACTGCGAGCAGCGGCCGATTCCGGGGCTCTTCGCGGCCGGCGAGCTGGTGGGCGGGCTCTTCTATCACAACTATCCCGGCGGCGCCGGCTTGATGGCGGGCGCTGTCTTCGGGCGCATCGCCGGTCGCTCGGCCGCTGCCTCGAGCAAGAAGGGCTCGGAGCGCTAGAGCTCGCTCGCCGCTTCCGGATGGCGCGCCCGCATCGCGGCGTGGACCGCGTCGAGAAACCACTCCGGGAGCAGCACGCGGTACCTGGCCAGGAACCGCTCGAACTGGGCGTCGAGGACGTAGGTGACACCGTAGTCCTCGGCGTGGCGACACGAGCGCCCGTACGCCTGCACCAGCGCCTTCGCCGTCTCGAGAGCGTACCAGCGAGGGTCGCGAGCCTGCCGGGCGGCCGTCCACGGGTCGCCCAAGTCCGGGTAAGGCATCTTCGTCACCACCTGGAAGCGGAGAAAGTCGTCCGGGAGATCCACGCCTTCCCGCAGTGACGGCGACACGAGCACCGTCGGTGCCGGCGACGCGCGATGCAGCTCGAGGGCGCGTGCCTTCGCCTCGGCGGACTCGACCCAGATGATCCGGCGCGCCAGCGCCGGGCCGCGCGCCGTCAGGTCGGCGACGAGCCGCCGGCCGGCCGCATACGACGGGGCGTGGATCAGCCCCTTCTCGCGCGGGTGCTCGGCCAGGATCGCCGCGACCTCGGCGAAGAGGGCCGGCTCCAGCCGGGCCAGGGTCGCCTTCGCGAGCGCGCCCACCGGCCGGTACTCGATGCGCCGCTGGTCCAGCGGAAACGGCGAGTCGCTCGAGAACGAGCGGACCGCGCCTTCGTCGAGCCCCAACGACTCGGCGAGGGCACTCCGGTGACCGAGGTAGGCCGACGAGAGCACGACCAGCTCCGCCGACTCCATCAGGAGCTCGCGCGCCATCGACGCGACCGTGAGGGGTACCAGCTCGAGCGTGGCGCCCGCCTCCGGAGGATACCGCACGACCCACTCGCGGTCCTCGGCGTCCACGAAGAAGCGAATCCGCGCCAGGGCGGCCTCGAGGGTCTCGCGCTCGGCCAGAAGCTCCTGCTCCGCCCGCGAGGGCGCCATGCTCAGGAAGTGCTCGGGTGAGACGAAGGCCGGCCGCAGCCCCTCGAGGGCGCGATCGAGCGACTCGAGCTGTCCTTCCATGCGGTCGAGGTGGTCGCCCAGCAGGCCCCGGTAGTCCTCGGCGTCGGCGAGGCGCGGCAGCGGCCCGCCGAACCACACCGCGCTCTCCGCGGGCGGAAAGGCCACGGTGAACACGTTGACGAGCTGCCCTTCGAGCCCGTGCGCCTCGTCGACGACGAGCAGGCGCCGCTTGCGGAGCTGCTCGGCGCGCCAGTACCGGAGCGTCGCGAAGTACGAGAGGTTGGTGCAGAACACGGGCCCGGCCAGCGCGGCCGCCTTTGCCCGCGCGTACGGGCACTGGCACACGGGACCGCGCGGCCGGCGGCACATGCCCCGCGAGGTCGGCACGAGCTCGTCCGGGTACCGCTCGCACCGATAGTTATCGCGGCCTTTGACCAGCTGTATGTCCGCGCCGAATTCCCGCTCATACTGGTCTTGTAAGAGCTTCTGGGACGTCAGCAGATAGGCGTCGCCGCTCCAGTGGGCGAGTGCCATCGCCACGTGGCTCTTGCCGACCCCCGGAGGCGCCTCCACGACGAAGACACGGGGTGCCGCCGGATCGTCCAGTGACTCCGCGATGGCGTCGGCCAGGGACGTCAGGAGCCGCGCCTGCTCCGGGCGCGGCGTGAAACCGCGGTGAAAGTGCGCGAGCAGATCGACGCGATCCATCACGCGTGCTGCGGCATGGTAACACGCTGGCTCTCACGAGTATGATCGGGGACGTGCCCGACCGGGCTCGCGTCCTCCTCGAGTTCTCCGCCGGCGGCGTCGTTCTCGACGCCGAGGGCCGCGTACTGCTCATTCGCGCCCGCGACCTCCGTGGTCAGCCCGTGTGGACCTTGCCGAAGGGCGCGCTCACGCAAGGCGAGACCAGCGCCGACGCGGCGCTCCGTGAGGTGCGCGAGGAGACCGGCTATCGCTGCGAGCTGGAGCGGGAGCTCACTCCCGTGACCTACTGGTTCCGTCGCGACGGCCGGCAGGTGAAGAAGACGGTCCGCTGGTTCCTGATGCGGCCGCTCGAGAAGGTCGGCGATCACGATCATGAGGTCGACGAGGTGCTGTGGACGGACAAGGCGGACGCCCTCGCCCGCCTGCGCTATGATTCCGACCGCCGCCTGGTCGGCACCGTCACTTGATCGGAGGACGACGATGAAACGTGGAGCCGTGCTCGCGACCCTTGGCCTGGTTCTCGTGCTGACCGGAGCGGCCTCGCCGCAGTCCCGCCCCCTCAAGATTCGGCTCGGCGTTCACGCGTCGATCATGGGCGCCGCGGACGTCATCGCCATCCGGCAGGGCTACTTCAAGCAGGCGGGGCTCGAGGTCGAGTGGCGGAAGTTCTTCCTCGGCAAGGAGGGCCGCGACGCGATGATCGCCGGCGCGATCGACGTCAACGCGACCGCCCCCACGCCGTTCCTGATCGGTCTGGACAAGGGCGTCCCGTTCACGGCGGTCGCGGTCAACTCCATGATCTGCGCGGCCACCCACCTCGTGACGCTCAAGAGCTCTGACATCAACAGCGTCAGCCAGCTCCGCGGCCGGAAGATCGGTCTGCCGAAGGGGACGATCACCGAGTACGTGTTCCTGACCCGCACCGCGCCGAGCTACGGTCTCAAGCCCGGCGACTTCCAGGTCGCGAACATCCCCGATCCGAAGGACATGGCTCCCAGCCTGATCGCGAAGGCGATCGACATGGCCTCGCTGGGTGAGCCGCACAGCTCCATCGGCGAGTATGACGGAACCATCCGGGTCGTCGAGGACTACTGCAAGTACGACCCGCTGCCGTTCATGCTGACGGTGACGAACAAGGCGATCAAGGAGAACCCGGACGCCGTGGTCGCCTACCTGCGCGGCTGGCTGCGCGCGGTCAAGTTTCTGAAGGAAGAGCCCCAGAAGGCGGCGGCGGTCTACGTCGAGGAGCAGAAGTCGCTGGGCCGCGAGATCCCCGTCGCCGTGATCGACAAGGCCCTCCAGCGCATGAAGTGGGAGCCCGACCTGACGCCGACGCTGGAGAAATACCTGGTCGACCAGGCGAAGGACCTCGTCGCGGGCGCGGGCGAAGGCCGCATCAACGCCATGCCCGACGTCGCGAAGGCCCTCAACCGCGATCTACTGGCCCGGGCGAAGGCGGCGCGCTAGCGCCGGCTACTGGGGAAACAGCCGGTCGCCGTTCTTCCAGGCGATCGCCTCGGCGACCTCACGCGGGAGCTGGCCGAGCCACACCTGCACGTCGCGGTGATAGTCGCGAATGACTTCCCAGCGCGACGTCACCCAGGTGTCGGTGCCCACCAGGAAGCGGTCGGGGTATTTCACGAAGACCGCGCGCCACTCGGGATCGAGCGTGCCGCCCGGCGCCACGTCGGTGCGCAGCGCGAGCTCGACATGGAGCTTCGGGAACCGCTCGAGGAGCTTGCCGACGGTCGGTCCCGAGGACGACATGCCGGCGTGGGCCCAGAGGAAGCGCACTTTCGGATAGACCATCAAGAGCCGCTCGATCGCGACTTCGTCGACGTGCGCCTGGAGAAACAGGTCGCGCTCGCCCGCCAGCTCGGCGATCCGCTTCACGGTCGAGCCACTCACATCGCCGGCGCTCAGGTGAAACTCACCGATGCCGCGGTAGATGCCGCGTTTCAGGCGCTCCTCGACGTAAGCCTGGACGGCCGGGTCGCTGTGCCAGCGCCCCATGTCGTCGCGCGCCCGGTAGGGCCGGAGAAACGGCACGACGGTCTTCGGTGCCTTCTCGTAGAGCTTCAGCGTGCCGTCGTCGGGCGTGCTCGAGACGATCGCCCGGCGCACGCCGGCGGCGGCGAGGATCGAGAGCGCCCGCTCGGGCGTATAGGTGTCCCAGTCCGGGCGGCTGTAGTGAATGTGCGCGTCGAAGATCGGAAACTGCGCGGCGGCCGGAGCCGCCGCGCCGAGGATGGTCGCGAGTGCCCGCAGCAGGAGTCGTATCATCCCGGGATCGTATCACGCCGCCGAGGAGGGACGGCAGACCCGGCAGGGCCGATAGCCCACGCTCGCCGCGTCCTCGACCGACGCGAAGACCACGCGGTTCGCCTCCCGCACGCGCTGCTCGTGCGCGCAGCCGCGCCGGCAGACGATCCGCGTGGACGTGCAGCCGATGATCGCCGGCGTCGAGCGCTCGAGCCGCAAGAGCTGGGTCTTCATCTCGCCGCCGAACGCGTAGTGACCCCACGTTCCGTCGCCGCGGATGATGCGGTGGCACGGGACGATGACCGGCACCGGATTGGCGCCGAGCGCGTTGCCGACCGCTCGCGCGGCGCGGGGATGGCCCACCCGCCGGGCGAGCGCCGCGTACGAGTCGACCTCGCCGAACGGAATGCGGAGGGCCTCCGCGAGCACGCGGGCCTGGAACTCGCCCACGCCCGCGAGATCGACCGGCACCGTGAAAAACGTCCGATGCCCCGCGAAGTACTCGTGAAGCTCACGCCCGGCGCGCTCGGCATGCGCGCGCGCCTGGGCGGAAGGGCCATGGAAGCCGCGCCCGGGATGGAGACGCACGACGCCGCGCTCGGACGCCTCGATCCTGAACTTGCCGACCAGCTTCTCGAGGCCGGCGCGCTCGGCCCGGAGCGCCCGCAAGACGCGCGACGCGAGCGCGCGCGGCGCCTCGGGCGCGAAGAACTCCTCGAGCATCCCGTCGATTCGATCCATCGCTATTCCTCCAATGCTTGCTTCAGAATCGCCTTGCCCCGGGCGAGCTGACTCTTGACCGTGTTGACCGAGATTCCCCGGATCGCCGCGAGCTCCCGATACGAGAGCCCGTTCACGTAATGGAGCGCCAGCAGCACGCGCGCCTCGCGGGGCACCGTGCCGAGCGCCCGCGCCAGGTCTGTACGCTCGACCTGCGTTGCCGTGCGCCTACCCGGGAGGGGCTCGGGCGGAACCCGGCGCCGGCGTCTCAGCTCGTCGATGCAGACGTTGGTCAAGACG
Organism: Candidatus Methylomirabilota bacterium; assembly: GCA_035649755.1. GTDB lineage: Bacteria > Methylomirabilota > Methylomirabilia > Rokubacteriales > CSP1-6 > AR31. The sequence goes on along the minus strand of DASRIY010000356.1, from coordinate 7,831 downwards.
CGATAGAGCCACGTCGACAGGGCCCAGCGGGGCGTATACGACTCGCGGGCCTCGAACGCCTTCAGCAGGGCCCGCTGAACCGCGTCCTCGGCGTCGGCGCGGTTGCCGAGAAGCCGGTACGCGACCGTGTAGAGGCGGGCGGCGTACTCCTCGCTGGCGCGGGCGAACGTCCGGGCGTCCATCTCGAAGAGTTATACGCGTGAGGCCGCGCGATGGGTGGAAGCCCGTCGGAGGGCTTCCCAGATGCTGCCCGCGGTGAGGGGGACGCGTGATACCTCAGCGCCGCGGTCGATCAGCGCGTCCTCGACCGCGTTGGCGATGGCCGGCACCGGCGAGATGATCCCGCTCTCGCCCACGCCCTTGATGCCCATCTCGTTGCGGGTGGACGGAAAATCGAGGGCGATGACCTCGAGGGGCGGTACCTGGTCGGCCCTCGGCACCCCGTACTCCATAAGGGAGCCGGTCAGGAGCTGGCCGTTGCCGTCGTAAATCAGCTCCTCGGCCAGCGCCGCGCCGATACCCTGGACGATCCCGCCGTGCAGCTGGCCCTCGACGACCATCGGATTGAGCGGACGGCCGCAGTCGTGCACGGCCGCGTAGCGCAGAAGGCGAAGCGCGCCGGTCTCGACGTCGACCTCGATGGCGCAGGCGTGCGCGCCGAACGCCCACGTGACCGTCTCCGGGCGAAAGAACGCGCAAGCGTGAAGCCCCGGCGCGCCCTCGCGCAGGAGGGTCGGGCTCCTGACCGAGGCGCGCGCGAGCGCGCCGAGCTCGACGCGGCGCTGCGCCAATCCGGCCACGTGCGCCACACCCTGAGCGAGCACGACGTCGGCCGGCGCGCACTCGAGCATCTCGGCGGCGACCAGCCGCGCCTTGCGCGCCACTTCGCGCGAGGTCCGCTGCACGGCCGGTCCCGCCACCGCGGCCACGCGGCTCGCGATCGTTCCGTTGCCGTAGCCGAGCACGGCGGTGTCGCCGCCCACGACGACGATCCGTTCAACGTCGACGCCGAGCTCGGCCGCGCACACCTGGGCAAGCGTCGTCTCGTGCGCTTGCCCCTGCGAGGACACGCCGACCTGGAGGTAGACCAGACCGCTCGGATCGATCCTCACGTCGGCGCCCTCGAACGGCCCGATGCCCGTGCCCTCCAGATAGGCCGAGAGCCCGATACCGATCGGCGTCGTCGAGCCCCGACGCGCCTGCTGCGCGCTCCGCCACTCGCCGTAGCCGAAGCGATCGAGCAGCCGGTCGAACGCCACGCGATAATCGGCCGGGTCGTAGACGATCGGCACGCCGTCGCGGTATCGCAACCCCGTCGCGAAGGGCATCTCGTCCGGGCGGATGAGATTGCGCCGGCGAAGCTCGGCCGGATCGAGGCCCACGCCACGGGCCGCGCGGTCGAGCAGCCGGTCGAGCACGTAGGCGCCCTCGGGCCGTCCGGCGCCGCGGTAGGCGGCGGTGAACGACTTGTGAGTCACCACGTTCACGGCGCTGCCTCGGAGGTTCGCCACGCGGTAGGGTCCGGGCAGGTGATTGATCGTGTTGAGCGAGATCACGTCGCCGATCACCGGATAGGCGCCGCTGTCTCGCGTGAACGTCGTCTCGATCGCGGTGATCGTTCCGTCCCTGGCCACGCCGAGGCGCGCCTGGTGGCGCTGGTCGCGGTCAGGCGCCGTCGCCAGGAAATGCTCGCGGCGCATCTCGATCCACTTCACCGATCGTCCAAGCCGACGCGCGACCGCGGCAATCAGGACCTCTTCCGGATAGACGTGCCCCTTGGCCCCGAAGCCGCCCCCGACGTCGGGAGCGATGACCCGCACCTGCTCCTCGGCGAGGCCGAGCGCGGCGGCAATGGCCGCGCGAACCGCGAACGGGACCTGCGTCGACGTCCACACGGTGAGCCGGCCGTCGGGCGCGTCGGGCAGCGCCACGATGCCGCGCGGCTCGATCGGCATCGCGGCGATGCGGGGAACGGTCAGCCGCGCCTCCACGATCGCGTGCGCCTGCGCGAAGCCGCGCGCGACGTCGCCGACCGTGCCCGTCGAAGGCCCCGCGACATTGTCGGGCCATTCGTCGAAGACCCGCGCCGCGCCGGGCGCGAGCGCCGCCTCGACGGTCGCGGCCGCCGGCAATGTCTCGTACCGCACCTCGACGGCGTCCGCGGCATCGGCCGCCCCGTACGCGTCGTCGGCGACCACCACGGCGACCGCCTCGCCGGCGTGGCGCACCTTCGGCCCGGCGATCGCGGGCTGAGCGTAGGCGCGAAACTTCGGCGTCGCCACTAGCGGCGGCACCGCGGCGGTGCACTCCGGCAAGTCGGCGATGGTGAGCACGGCGACGACACCCGGGTGCGCTCGGGCGCGCTGTGCATTCACGTCGACGACGCGTGCATGAGCGTGCGGGCTTCGCACGATCGCCGCGTGGACCAGACGAGGCAGCCGCACGTCGTCCACGAAGCGGCCCCGGCCGGTGAGGAAGCGGCGATCTTCGCGGCGTTTGACGGACAGGCCGATAGGCGCGGTCATCGTGTTGTGGCAGTATAGGCGCGGATCAGGAGGTCACACCTATGAACTACCGGCCGGTCGAGGGCTGGGGGCGCCTGCCCGAGGGATGGTCGTTCGTGGAAGCGACGAGCGTCGCTGTGGACGCCAAGGACAACGTCCACGTCTTCAATCGCGGCGAGCATCCGGTCATCGTGTTCGATCGCGACGGGAAGTTTCTCCGCTCGTGGGGCGAGGGCGTCTTCCGCCGGGCGCACGGAATCACGATCGGGCCCGACGAGACGATGTGGCTCACCGACGACCTGCATCACACCGTGCGGCAGTTCACGCCCGAGGGCAAGCTGCTCTTGACGCTCGGCGACCCGGATAAGCCGTCGGCGCTCCACGGCGGCAAGCCCTTCAATCGACCCACACACGTGGCGCTCTGCCCGCGTACCGGCGACATCTACGTCTCTGACGGCTACGGCAACTCGCGCGTACACAAGTACGACCCGAAGGGCCGGCTCCTCTTCTCGTGGGGCGAGCCCGGCACCGACCCCGGGTGCTTCAACATTCCGCACAATATCGCGACCGACGCCGAGGGGCGCGTGTACGTCGCGGACCGCGAGAACCACCGGGTCCAGATCTTCGACGACAAAGGCCAGTACCTCACCCAGCTCAACAACCTGTTCCGCCCGTGCGGGCTCTTCGCCGACCGGCGCAACGGCGGCCTGCTGTTCGTCGGGGAGCTGCCGCCGGACCTGGCGGTGAGCGCCGAGGTGCCCAATCTCGGCGCCCGCGTGAGCGTGGTGACGCTGAAGGGCGAGCGGGTTGCCCGCATCGGCGGCCCCTTCCGCGGCGAGAAGCCGGGCGAGTTCATCGCGCCGCACGGCTGCGTCGTCGACTCGCGCGGCGACCTGTACGTGGCCGAGGTCTCGTGGACGGCGCGGGGCAAGTCGCTGAACCCGCCGCGCGAGATCCGGTCGCTCCAGAAATTCGCGCGGGTATGATCCTGACGGCGGAGCGGCTTCTCGATGCGCTGGAGCGGTCGGCGGCCACCCGCTACGGGGGCGAGATCGTGTCCGAGCTCGAGCACGCGCTCCAGTGCGCCGAGCTGGCGCGCGAGGCCGGCGCCGACGACGATCTCCAGCTCGCCTGCCTGCTGCACGACGTGGGTCGCTTCGCGGTCGATCAGGCGCTGGTCTCCGACACGACGGAGCGCACCGCGGTCGGAACGGGCGCGCGCGGACACCACGAGGTCGGCGCCGACCTGCTCGCGTCGTGGGTACCGGAGCGGGTGGCCTGGTGCGTGCGCATGCACGCCGACGCCAAGCGCTATCTCTGCGCGACCGAGCCGGCGTACTTCGATCATCTGTCGCCGGTGTCCCAGCGCACCCTGCAAATGCAGGGCGGCATCATGTCGGCGGAGGCCGCCGCGCGGTTCGCCGCCCATCCGTGGCTGCGGGACGCCGTCGCGCTGCGGCGGTGGGACGATCTGGCGAAGGTGAAGGGGATGCCCACGCGCTCCCTCGCCGACTGGGCGCCGGCGATCCGGCGCTACGTCCGGTGAGTAGTCTCCTGGGCGAAACCGAGATCGCGGGGGAGTTGGCCCGGACTCCGGGCTGGAAGCGGTCCGGCAAGACGATCGAGCGACTTTATCGCTTCCGTGATTTCCGGGAAGCGATGGTCTTCGTCAACTGGGTGGCGGCCATCGCCGAGCGGGCGAACCACCATCCCGACGTCACGATCCGCTACAACGAGGTCACGGTTTCCGTGTGGACCCATTCCGACGGCGGAATCACGCCGAAGGACTTTTCGCTCGCCCGCTGGATCGACGCGCTGTAACTGCTCGAGCGCCGGCCGACCCGGCGCTCGCCCTGATTCTTCAGTAGACGCGAGCTAGACGCAGGAGACGCGAGCTAGACGCGAGCCAGGAAGGCCATGACCGGCGGCTTCGGCGCCGGCTGGTAGCGGCACTTCAGATCCGTACGCTCCAGGATCTCGACGTAGGTGCCCATCACCATGCGGTAGTAGTGCGGGTGGCGCCCGGCCGGTCCGCCGTTGTACTCGGTCAGCGCATCCTTGATGTTCGGCTTGCGGGTCATGATGTCGCGGAGATACGCCATCGCGTACCGCGTGCTCACCGCGGGAATCGCCAGGTCACCGAGCTCGCGCTGGCCCTGGGCCTTCAGGTTGGGCCGCTTGAAGGGACCGACGGTCGGCTCGAACAGGGCCGCGGTCGAGGGCAGGGTCTGGAACAGCCCGACCTCGCCGGCGCCGCCGACGGCGTCTTGCTTGAACTCCGACTCCACCTCCGCCTGCGCGAGCGCCAGGCAATGGTCGATCTTCGTCCGCTCGCTCTCGGCCATCAGAACTTCCGGAAAGCGCTGGAATGCCTTGATGGGTGCGGACGGGTTCTTCTCGGCGATGTACGCGAGGATCGACCGATGCAACCGCTCCGTGCTGACCTCGCCTGCCACCGCCAGCACCTGGCGCGTCAGCATGACGCCGCCGAGAGCCAGCACACCAACCAGCGTCACGCTCGCAAGCACTTTGTTGAGACGTCGCATGCAACCCTCCTTACTGATTTCGCTCTGCGACCTGCGTCTTCGCTGTGTCCGGGGGAAGGTGAAGCTGAAGTATAGGGAGTATTGCATACGCCGATGGACTACGCAACAGGCTGTTGATCCGTTCCGGATATCCACAACGGGCAGGGGCGTCGCGCCGACGCCGGAATACTGATGCGACGCAGACTTACCGGGAAAACACGGACGAAATCAACGCGGGCGTGGGGGCAAGCGGCGGGGCGGAATCGTGCGATGAAACTCGGTCGGATCGTTGTCCGTCTTGCCGCCGACGGCGGTGCCGCACTCGGCGCAGACGTAGTCGTACTTGCTGCCCGACGGGAGGACCAGAAGGAGCTTCTTGCGCGCGGGGGTCGCGCGGCGGCAGCGGGGGCAGAAGAGGCTCGTTGCCTCGAATTCCTCGAAGCTGTCCTGGGGCCGGGCCATCGTAGCGAATTCTACACCGGGGCCTATAATGCGGCAGCGATGTTCCGGCCCCGCCTGGCCCTCAAGATCACCCTGATGATCGTGGCCGTCATGATCGTCGGGTTCGGGATCTCCACGATCGTGACCATCGAGCGCGAGTCGGCGGCCCTCGTCGAGCAGAACAAGCAGGCCATTCGCCGGCTCACCCAGGCGGTGGTGGCCAGCATCGAGGCCGCGATGCTCCAGGAGCGCCCCGACGTTACCCGCACCCTTCTCCAGGAGTTGCGGGACCTGAGCGCCCAGCCGGCGGAGGCCGCCTCGCCGCTCCAGTCGCTCACGATCTACCGCCGCAACGGGGTCGAGGCCTTCACCGACATGGCCACCGCCATGGAGGTGGCGAAGAACGCCGGGCTCTCCGACGAGGTCATGAAGAACATCTCGAAGATGAAGCGGGCGCCGGGGGACACGATGACGAGCCCCCTCTTCACCCGGGCGGTCTCGAGCCTCAAGACGCAGGAGTCGATGGAGACCGAGAAGGGTGTCTCGCTCTTCACGCTTCATTACCCCATCATCAACAAGGAGAAGTGTCAGGGCTGTCACGGAAGCGACCACCAGGTGCGGGCGGTGGTTCGCGTCGCGACCTCGATGGAGCCCGTCTTCGCCGAGGTCCGTCGCCTGCGGAACCGGCAGCTCATGATCGCGGCGCTGACGATCCTGTCGGCGGCCGCCGTCCTGACGGTCGCCATGCGCTCCGTGGTCGTACGCCCTATCGTGGCGCTCTCGGCGGTTGCCCGGCGGGTCGGCGACGGCGACTTCCAGGCGCGGGCCGCCGACGGCGCCCGGGACGAGATCGGCGAGCTCGGCGGGGCCTTCAACGAGATGACCTCGCGCCTGGCCCGAGCCCATACCGAGCTCGAGACCAAGAACACGGAGCTGGCCACGGCGCTCCAGAGTCTGCAGGAGTCGCGGCAGCGGCTCGAGCTCTTGGAGCAGCTCAAGGGCGAGCTGTCGAAGTTCGTCCCCGATGCGGTCAAGAAGCTGCTCGAGCAGAACCCCAACGCGACCGAGCTCGAGAAGCGGACGGTCGAGGTGTCGGTGCTCTTCCTCGACATCGCCGGGTACACCAAGCTCTCCGAGCAGCTCGAGGCGCGGCGGCTCAACCAGCTCGTGCAGACCTACTTCTCGAGCTTTCTGGAAATCATCCAGGGGCACCACGGCGACGTGAACGAGACCGCCGGCGACGGGCTGATGGTCATCTTCCAGTCCGAGCGCAGCTCGACCGACCACGCGCTGAACGCGACGCGGGCCGCGTTCTCCATTCATCAGCGCACGGGTGCCTTGAACGAGGAGTACGGCGGGGTCTTTCCGTCGATCCAGCTCCACATGGGGATCAACACCGGGGAGGCGCTGGTGGGCGCGACCAAGCTCGGCACCGGCGCGGGCCAGCGGTGGACCTTCACGGCCACCGGCCCCACCACCAATGTCGCGGCGCGCTTCGCGGGCTCGGCGCAGGGCGGCGAGATCGTCGTCGGCCCGACCACCGCCGCGCGCATCCGCGCGTCGTTCGTGCTCGAGAGTCTCGGCGAGAAGTCGTTCAAGAACGTCTCGCAGCCGATCCATGTCTACCGCGTCATTCCGCCCGGTATCTACGAGAAGATCGTCTAGGGTGGCCACGCGGATCCGCGTCGGGATCTGCGCGTGGGCCGATCCGGCGCTCATCGAGTCAGGAGCCTTCTACCCCCGGAAGTCGATGACGGCCGAGGCGCGGCTGCGCTTCTACGCCGGCGTGTTCGACGTCGTCGAGGTGAACAGCTCCTACTACGCCATTCCCGATATCCGGAACACCGTGCGATGGATCGAGCGGACGCCGCCGAGCTTCCTCTTCCACCTGAAGGCGTACTCGCTGCTGACTGGCCATCACCCTCGGCCGGAGACCTTGCCCGCGGACGTGACGGCGCTGCTGCCACGGCGGCCGCGGCACACCCGCCGCGGCGAGATCGACGCGTCGAGCTTCCCGCCGGAGGCGATCGATCGCAGCTTCGCGCTCATGCGGACCGCCCTTCAGCCGATCGCCGAAGCCGGGAAGCTCGGCTACGTCCTGTTCCAGCTGGCACCATGGGTCCATTTCGACGCCGACCGCCTCGAGTACCTCGCCTCGCTGCCGGGACGGCTACCCGGGTGGACGATCGCGGTCGAGTTCCGCCACCGCTCGTGGCTGCCCGATCACACCGCCGACACCCTGCGCGCGCTGAAGGACGCGGGGCTGGCGCACGTGATCGTGGACGGCCCCGAGGGCCACGCGGTGCCGCGGGTGACGACCGTCACGGCGCCGACCGCGATCTTTCGCGTCCACGGCCGCAA
>DASRIY010000355.1:0-3650 GCA_035649755.1 Candidatus Methylomirabilota bacterium | reverse complement strand
TCGGTCTGGTCAGCGTGCGCCCGCTCTCGATCTGGCGCGTGCTCATCGCGGCCGGCGCGATGTGCGGAGTGCACGCGGTGCTCGTCATGGCGACGGGCGCTCTCTTCGTGATCCCCGACCTCGTCGACTACGGCGCGGCTGTCGCCTTCTCGCTCTGGGGATCGCCCGCGGTGACCATGCTGCAGCTCACCGCGGCGCCCCTGGTCCTCGCGCGCCTTCGTCCGCTGATCGTGCAGCCGCGTCCGGGCGCGCGCGGCACGTCTGCGCGCCGTGCCACCGCCGAAACCAAAGCGTCGGCGGCGCCCGCGCGCGAGCTTGTCGCCCCGGCGGCGACACCGTCGCGCGAAAGCTCGCCGGCGGCACCACGCCTTGCCCCGGTGACGCCGAGCGCTACCGCGGCGGTGGCCGCGCCCCCGGTCGTCACGGCCCCTGCGGTCACGCCCTCGCGGTCTGCTCCGGTCGTGAGCGCGCCGGCTGCGGCGGCGACCGCTCCGCGGGTGGCGCCGCTCGTCGTCTCGTCACAGGCGACTGCGTCTGCGATCAGCGCTCCGGTCGTTCGCGTCGCCGCGCCCCCGGGTCCCGCCGGCCAGCCCGCCGGGCGGGTTCTGGTCGACTCCGTGGAGCCGATGGTCCGCGTGGCGTTCAGCCGGCTCGCTGATCAGCTGCCCGTCGACATGTTCGCCCGTGGCGAAAAGGGTCTGACCGACATGCTCCGGCCCGGGGTCTCGCTCTTCGTTCCGCGTCGTCTTCTGCTGCCACACCTCGCCGAGGGCGCCGCGCCGGTGAAGTGGAAGGTCGTGGCCGACCAGTTTCCTCGCGATGAGCTGGTGCTCACGGATGCGGAGATCGAAAAGCGGCTGCTGGACGGCTCACTGCTACTCCCGCTCGACGAGATCCTTCCGCAGATTCCGGCCGAGCTGCTCGCGCCACCGAAGCAAGCCGTGACGGTTGCCCCGGCTGAGGAGCTCCCGTCGCCCGTGAAGGCCGGCGTCGAGGCCCACCAGGTGCAAGAATTCCACGTGCAGAACCTGGCAGCGCTGGTGGCCGAGCCGGGGAAGCCCGAGGCGACAGAGTCCGACCGAACAGACATCGACCGAACAGACTCCGACGAAACCGACACCGAAGCTGCAGCGCCCGAAGAGGCAGAGCTCGTCACAGAAGAGCCAGGTGACGCGGAAGCGGCAGAGAACGACTTCGCGGAAATGGAGAGCTATGACGTCGCCGAAGCAGAAGTTGAAGCCGCCGAGGTCGTCCCGGCGGCGCCCGCGCCGGCGACGCCTCAGCCGGCCGAGCTCGGAGCGCCGACGCCAGCCGTGATCGTGGCTCAGTCGCCGAAGTTCCTGGCCGAGACGGAGCCGCGACGCTCGCGCGAGACGAACGGGATCGCGGCGAGCCACGAGCGAACCGCCGAGGCGCGTCGTATCGCCGCGCTCCTGGCCCCGGTGATGAACGGGCTCGAGCTCGGCGAGCGTGACTGCGCCGGAATACCGCTCGTCACCGCGATCGCGCCAACCCTGTTTGACGACGCGGTCGTCGCGACCGCGATCCGGATCGTGCCGTGGCTCTTCGACTCGCGGCTGCCGGAGCCGGCGAGCCAGGCGACGCTCGCGACGAGCGAGGCGACGATCGTTCTCACGCCGTTCGGGGGGACGCACGGCGAGGCGCTCCTCGTGGCGGCCGTCGCCGCTCGCGGATCACTCGCGCGGCTCGAGCGGCTCTCGAGGAGCGTCGCGGGTGAGCCGCCCTCTCTCCCTCGGAACGGGGCGCGGGCCGCCGAGGACTCGGATCCGGCGCGCGAGCTCCTTCCGACCGCCGTGCCGCCGTCGATCCGCGAGCTGACGAGCTTCCTCACCTCGGTTGGTCCGGTCACGCCCGCCGTGCTGCGCGATAAAGCCGGGGTGTTCCGGGTCTGCCTGTTCGGGCCGGGCGTGCTCGAGCCGGCGCCGCTGGCCCACCTGGCGCGAGACCTGTTCGAGGCGCTCGAGGAGAGCAAAGTCGGGCCGGTGACGTCGATCACCTTGCGGCTCGAGACGTATCGCCTCGTCGTGAGAGCTCTCGGATCGCCTGCCGGTCAGACGACGCTCCTCGTGGTCGTCGGGCCCATGACGCGGCCGGGCCTGGCGCGGCTCGAGCTGGAACGAGCCGCGAAGGTCATCGGGGGCTGACGTGCGCCTCGTACGCGTCGGCGGCGAGGACAGACGGAGCTGCGAGCAGCGGCTCTGGATGGCGCTCGCGTTTCTGGTCGGGCTCGCCGCCGGGGGAGTCCTCGTGGTCGTGGAAGCGCCGGGCGCCGGGCCGCTGTGGCTGGGCGCCGGTCTGGCCGCCGTGCTGGTCGCGCTCAAGCTCAGCGCGCCCACCACACGACGCTTGCGAAGCGTGCGCCGCGGGCGGCTCGGCGAGCGCCTCGTCGTCGATCTGCTGCGCGGCCTGCCGGATGAGTACTGGCTCGTCAACGACGTCACCCTGGGTCTGGCGCGCGGCAGCATCGACCACGTGCTGATCGGACCGTGCGGGGTGGTGGTCCTCGAGACGAAACGACTGGCCGGGACCATCCGATGCCGGGACGACGAGTGGTTGATCAACGGGGGCCGGCTCACGAACGCGAGCCGGCGAGTGAACTCGGGGGCGTGCGCGGTGCGCTATTTCCTGGCCGAACGGCACCCCGAGCTGGTGTTCACGGCACTCCGGTGGGTCGAGTCCGTCGTCGTCTTCACCCACCCGCTCTCGCGCCTCGAGGCCGACCACGGGCAGACGATCGTCGTCCGCTATTCGCACCTCTTCCAGGCGGTGCTCGAGCTCGCTCAGAAGCAGCGCCTGGAGCCGGCGATCGCGGAGCAGCTGGCCCACACGCTGGTCGCCTCGCAGACGCGCGGCGGAGCCGTCGCGCGCGGCGGGCTCCTCACAACCGCGTCTTGATCCGCTCCACGGCCTCTTCGGTCTGGGCGCGCGAGCCGAACGCGGTCAGACGGAAGTAACCCTCACCGCTCGGGCCGAACCCCCCGCCGGGGGCGCCGACGACGTGCGCCGTCCCCAGCACCCGATCGAAGAAATCCCACGACGAGACGGACGGCGGGGTGCGGACCCAGATGTACGGCGCGTTGCGCGCCCCGTACACCGTGAAGCCGGCGGCGGCGAGCCCCGTGCTGATGATACGCGCGTTCGCCATGTACGCCTCGATCAGCGCCTGGACCTGCTTCTTGCCCTCGGGCGTGTAGGTGGCGGCGGCCGCGCGCTGGATGACGTACGGCAGGCCGTTGGACTTGATCGCGGTGCGGCGCGTCCACAAGGCGTTGAGGCTCGTGGTGGTGCCGTCGGGGGCGCGCCCGCGCATCTCCTTGGGCACGACGGTGTAGGCGAGGCGCATCCCGGTGAAGCCGGCGTTCTTGGAGAAGCTCCGGCACTCGATCGCCACCTCGCGCGCACCGTCGATCTCGTAGATCGAGTGCGGCACGTCGGGATCCGAGATGTACGCCTCATAGGCGGCGTCGTACAGGATGACCGCTTCCTCGGCGCGGGCGTAGGCGACCCAACGGGCCAGCGCCTCGCGCGTGACCACGGCGCCGGTGGGATTGTTCGGGTAGCAGAGATAGATCAGGTCGACGTGGCGGTCGGGAAGCGCCGGCTGGAACGCATTCTCCGCGGTGCAGGGG
>DASRIY010000354.1:0-6609 GCA_035649755.1 Candidatus Methylomirabilota bacterium | reverse complement strand
GCCCGAGCCGGCAGGAAGCCGAAGGAGAAGGAATAGACGATGGGTCAGAAAACGCATCCGATCGGTTTCCGGATCGGCGTGACGCGGAGCTGGAGCTCCCGCTGGTTCGCGACGAAGAGCTACGCCGGGCTCCTGCACGAGGACGTGAAGATCCGGCGCTTCATCAAGGACCAGCTCTATCACGCGGGCATCGCGAAGATCGACATCGAGCGCTCCGCCAATCGCGCGCGCATCACCATCTCGACCGCCCGCCCCGGCATCATCATCGGCCGCAAGGGCTCGGAGGTCGAGAAGCTGAAGAACGAGCTGCAGGTGCGCACCGGCAAGGAGATCTACCTCAACATCGAGGAGGTCATCCATCCCGAGCTCGACGCGCAGCTGGTGGCCGAGAACGTCGCGCTCCAGCTCCAGAAGCGCGTCGCCTTCCGGCGGGCCATGAAGAAGGCGGTCACCTCCGCGCTGCGCCTGGGCGCCGACGGCATCCGCATCGCATGCGCCGGGCGGCTGGGCGGCGGCGAGATCGCGCGCCGCGAGTGGTATCGCGACGGGCGGGTGCCGCTGCACACGCTTCGCGCCGACATCGACTACGGTCTGGCCACGGCCCACACGACCTACGGCACCATCGGCGTCAAGGTCTGGGTCTTCAAGGGCGAGGTGCTCCGCGCCACGCCCGCGGACGCGTGAGGTCGACCGCGCATGTTGATGCCGAAACGCGTCAAGTACCGCAAGGCCCAGCGCGGGCGCATGAAGGGTATCGCCACGCGGGGCTCGACCCTCGCCTTCGGCGACTTCGGCCTGAAGGCGCTGGAGCCGGGCTGGGTGACCAACCGCCAGATCGAGGCCGCGCGGGTGGCGCTCACCCGGAGCCTCAAGCGCGGTGGTAAGGTCTGGATCCGCGTGTTCCCGGACAAGCCGGTCACCAAGAAGCCGGCCGAGACGCGGATGGGCAAGGGCAAGGGCAACCCGGAGGAGTGGGTCGCCGTGGTGAAGCCCGGACGCATCCTGTACGAGATGATCGGGGTGCCCGAGGACGTGGCCCGCGACGCGTTCCGGACGGCGGCCCAGAAGATCGGCATCACGACCAAGTTCGTGTCGCGGACCCGGGCGCTGTAGCCCGATCGAAGGGACTGGTCATGAAGGCGGCGAAGTGGCGCGAGTTGACCGAGGAGGAGCTCCAGCAGAAGTCGCGCGAGCTCAACGAAGAGATCTTCAATCTGCGCTTCCAGCTCTCGATGGGGATGGCCAAGAATCCCTCGCGGCTGGGGCAGGCGCGGAAGGACCTGGCGCGGGCCCAGACGGTGCTCCGCGAGAAGAAGGGCGGCACCCGTGGGTGAGCGGAAGAACCGTGAGGGCGTGGTGGTCTCGGACGCGATGCAGAAGACGCGGGTCGTCAAGATCGAGCGCGTGTTCCGGCATCCGCGGTATCAGCGAGTCATCCGGATGTCGAAGAAGCTGAAGGCGCACGACGAGAACAACGAGAGTCGGGTCGGCGATCGCGTCCTCATCGAGGAGACGCGGCCGATGTCGAAGGAGAAGCGCTGGCGGATCCGCAAGGTTCTGACCCGCGTGTCCTAGCGATGATCCAGCCGCGGTCGATGCTCGACGTTGCCGACAATTCGGGCGCCAAGAAGGTGCAGTGCATCCGGGTGATGGGCGGCGCCAACAAGCGCTACGCCTCCCTCGGAGACACGGTCATCGTGGCCATCAAGGAAGCGGTCCCGGACGGGACCGTGAAGAAGGGCGAGGTGGCGCGGGCGGTCGTGGTGCGGACAGTCAAGGAAGTCCGGCGGCGGGACGGGTCGTACATCCGCTTCGACCGCAACGCGGTGGTCTTGATCAAGCCCGACGAGAATCCGGTGGGCACGCGCATCTTCGGACCGGTCGCGCGCGAGCTGCGCGAGCGGCAGTTCACCAAGATCATCTCGCTCGCGCCCGAGGTCATCTGATGCAACAGGTGCACGTGCGACGCGGAGACACGGTGGCGGTCATCGCCGGTCGGGAGCGGGGCAAGCGCGGCAAGGTGCTGCGCGTGCTGCCGGTCGACGGGCGGGTGCTGGTCGAGAAGCTCAACATGATGAAGAAGCACCAGCGGCCGACGCAGAAGCTGCGGCAGGGCGGCATCATCGAGCGCGAGAGCCCGCTGGCGCTCTCCAACGTGCTGGTGGTGTGCAGCCGGTGCGACAAGCCGTCGCGCAGCGGGATCAAGGTGCTCGGCGACGGGCGCAAGGTCCGCGTCTGCAAGCGCTGCGGCGAATCGATCGATAGAGGCTGAGATCATGGCGAAGGAATCCGCACCTCCCACGACCCCGAAGGCCCCGGCGAATCGTCCGGCGCAGCCCCGGCCCCAGCAGCAGGCGAAGAAGGGCGCAGCGGCGGCGCCGGCAGCGGCGGTCGCCAAGGGGCGTCCCAAGGGGACCGGGGAGACCAAGCCCCGCCTCAAGGAACTCTTTCACAAGACCGTCGTCCAGGCGGTCATGAAGGAGCGCGGCTTCGCGAACCCGTACCAGGTCCCGCGCCTGGAGAAGGTCGTCATCAACATGGGCGTGGGCGAGGGGCGCGAGAACGCCAAGATCCTCGACTTCGCGACGGCCGACCTGCAGGCGATCGCCGGCCAGCGGCCGGTCATCACCAAGGCCAAGAAGTCGATCGCGAACTTCAAGCTCCGCGAGGGCGTGCCAATCGGCGCGAAGGTGACGCTGCGGGGTGCCCGCATGTACGAGTTCCTGGATCGCCTGATCAACGTGGCGCTGCCGCGCGTGCGCGACTTCAGGGGCGTTCCGCCCAAGGGATTCGACGGCCGGGGCAACTACGCCCTGGGGCTCCGCGAGCAGCTGATTTTCCCGGAGATCGTCTACGACAAGATCGACAAGGTTCGAGGCATGGACATCAGCATCGTCACGACGGCGCGCACGGACGAGGACGCCAAGGTGCTCCTCACGCACCTCGGAATGCCGTTCAGGGAGCAGTAGGGTATGGCCAAGACCGCGCTCATCATGAAGTCCCAGCGTCAACCGAAGTTCCCGACGCGCGCCTATTCCCGCTGCAAGCTCTGCGGGCGTCCGCGCGGCTATCTCCGGAAGTTCGAGATGTGCCGGCTCTGCTTCCGTGAGCTGGCGCTCAAGGGCGAGGTGCCGGGCATCGTGAAGGCGAGCTGGTAAGGCCATGCGAAGCGATCCGATCGCCGACATGCTGACGCGCATCCGCAACGCGAGCCGGGCCGAGCACGAAAAGGTGGACATCCCCTGCTCGCGGCTCAAGGTGCGCATCGCCGAGATCCTGAAGGACGAGGGCTTCATCAAGAACTTCCGGGTGCTCGAGGACAAGAAGCAGGGGATGCTGCGCGTGTATCTCAAGTACGGGGTGGGGAACGAGAAGATGATCTCCGGGCTGGTCCGGGTCTCGACGCCCGGGCGGCGCATCTACGTGGGCCGCGACAAGATCCCGTCCATCCTGGCCGGGATGGGCGTGGCGCTGGTCTCGACGTCGCGGGGCGTGGTGACCGATCGCGACGCGCGCAAGCAGAAGATCGGCGGGGAAGTCCTCGCCTACGTGTGGTAGGAGGCCGCGCATGTCGCGGATCGGTCGGAAGCCGGTAAGCATTCCGCAGGGGGTCAAGCTGAACCTCGACGGCGCGGTGGTCCGCGCCGAGGGCCCGAAGGGCAAGCTGTCGCAACCGATCCCCGCGGGGCTCAGCGCGAAGATCGAGAACAACCAGCTGGTCATCTCGCGGAGCGGGGAGGACCGGAAGGTACGGGCGCTGCACGGCCTGGCGCGGGCGCTCATGTTCAACATGGTGACGGGGGTGAAGGACGGCTTCGAGCGCAAGCTGGAGATCGTCGGCATCGGCTATCGCGCTCAGCTGCAGGGCCGGGTGATCACGCTGGCGCTGGGCTATTCGCATCCCGTGCTCTTCCCGCTGCCCGAGGGCGTGACGGCGGAGATCGATCGCCAGGTGTCCATCACGCTGCGCGGCGCCGACAAGGCCGTCCTTGGCCAGACGGCCGCGAAGCTGCGCGCGCTCCGGGAGCCCGATCCGTACAAGGGCAAGGGCATCAGGTACGCCAACGAGGTGGTTCGCAAGAAGGTCGGCAAGAAGGCAGGAGCGGGGGCCAAGTGATCACGAAGGAGCGGCGAGCATCGCGGGACATCCGGCATCGCCGGCTTCGCCGGTTCGTGCGCGGCTCGGGCGCGCGGCCGCGTCTGGCCGTGTTCCGGAGCCTCAATCACATCTACGCGCAGCTGGTGGACGACGACGCCGGGCGTACCCTGCTCGCCGTCGACAGCCGGAGCAAGACATTCAGGGCTCGGCAGCCATCCGGGGGCAACGTCGCCGCCGCCAAGCTCGTGGGTGAGCTCCTGGCCGAGAAGGCCAAGGCGCAGGGGATCCAGAGCGTCGTGTTCGACCGGGGCGGCTACATGTACCACGGACGCGTGAAGGCGCTAGCCGATGCGGCCCGGGCCGGCGGCCTGGTCTTCTAGAGAGTCAGGAGAGTCGATTGGCGGAAGCGAAGATCGATCCAAGCGTTCTGGAGCTGAACGACCGCGTCGTCTCCATCAACCGGGTGGCCAAGGTCGTCAAGGGCGGCCGCCGGTTCTCGTTCACGGCGCTGGTGGTGGTCGGCGACGGCCGGGGCCACGTCGGCGTCGGCCTCGGCAAGGCTCACGAGGTGCCGGAGGCGATCCGCAAGGCGGTCGAGCACGCCAAGAAGGATCTGATCTTCGTGCCGCTGAAGGAGACGACGATCCCCTGCGAGATCACCGGGCATTTCGGCGCGGGCCGCGTGTTCCTGAAGCCGGCGGTGCCGGGCACGGGCGTCATCGCCGGGGGCGCCGTGCGGCCCATCCTCGAGGCGGCGGGCGTCCAGGACATCCTGACCAAGACGCTCGGCTCCAACAACCCGCACAACGTGCTCAAGGCCACGATCGACGCGCTGCGCCGGATCAAGCGGCTTCAGGACCTGCACGCGGCGCGGCGCCGCGGCGACGCCGCGGTGGTGGAGGAGGCCGTCGGTGCCCGACAAGAGGCTTAAGGTCACGCTCACGCGCTCGATCATCGGCCTGTCCCCCAAGCAGGAGGCGACGGTGAAGGCGCTGGGGCTGCACCGCATTCGGCAGTCGGTGACTCATGATGATTCGCCGTCGGTACGCGGTATGATCGCCAAGGTGCCGCACGTGCTGCAGGTGACCCATGAAGCTTGACGAGTTGCGCCCGGCGCCGGGCGCCACGAAGCGGCGCAAGAAGATCGGCCGCGGCCCCGGATCGGGCCACGGAAAGACCGCGACCAAGGGCCACAAGGGCCACAACGCCCGCTCGGGCGGCGGCAAGGGCGGCGGTTTCGAGGGCGGCCAGATGCCGCTCTATCGGCGTCTGCCGAAGCGCGGCTTCGTTCCCCATGGCGGCGGCGGAATCGACTACGCCGTCGTGAACCTCAAGTCGCTGGGCGGCTTTGCGGCCAACGCCGTCGTCGATCCCGACAGCCTCGTCCGCTCCGGCCTGATCAAGGCGAGTGGGCGGTCGCGCGTCAAGATCCTCGGCGACGGCGAGGTGGCGCACGCGCTCACCATCCGCGCCCACCGGGTGAGCGAGTCGGCTCGCTCGAAGATCGAGGCGAAGGGCGGCCGCGTCGAGACGCTCGGGGCCGAGGTGCCGGCTTCGTGATCGAGAGCCTCCAGAGCTTCCAGAACGTCTTCAAGATCCCGGAGCTGAAGCGGCGCGTCCTCATGACCGCCGTTCTGCTCATCGCGTACCGCCTGGGCGCTCACGTGCCGACCCCCGGCATCGACGGCCACGCGCTGTCGCAGTTCTTCGAGCAGGTGCAGGGCACGCTCCTCGGCATGGTCGACCTGTTCTCGGGCGGCAACCTCCGGCGCCTCTCCATCTTCGCGCTGGGGATCATGCCGTACATCTCGGCCTCGATCATCCTGCAGCTCTTGACCGTCGTCATCCCGACGCTCGAGCGCCTGGCCAAGGAAGGCGAGGCCGGCCGCAAGAAGATCACCCAGTACACGCGGTACGGCACGATCGTGCTGTCGGCAGTCCAGGCGCTCGGAATCGCCTACGGTCTCGAGAGCATGCGGAGCCCCGAGGGCCTGTCCATCGTGCCGACGCCCGGTTGGGGATTCCGGCTGCTGACGATGGTCACGCTGACCGCCGGCACCGCCCTGATCATGTGGATGGGCGAACAGATCTCCGAGAAGGGCATTGGCAACGGGATCTCGCTCATCATCTTCGCCGGCATCGTCGTGCGCCTGCCCTCGGCCATCACCGCCTCGTACAATCTCATCTCGACGGGCGAGCTGAAGCTCCTGGTCGTCGGCGCCATCATCGCGGTGATGATCGGTGTCACCGCGGCCGTCGTCCTCATGCAGGAGGGCCAGCGCAAGATCCCGGTGCAGTACGCCAAGCGCGTGGTCGGCCGGCGCGTCTACGGCGGCCAGTCGACGCACATCCCGCTCCGCATCAACACTGCGGGCGTCATCCCGGTCATCTTCGCGTCGTCCCTGATCCTGTTCCCGGCGACCCTGACGCGCTTCGTGCCGCATCCGTGGATGCAGTGGATCGCCGACGCGATGTCGCCCGGGCGCGCGCCCTACACCGTCGCCTACATG
>DASRIY010000353.1:0-31814 GCA_035649755.1 Candidatus Methylomirabilota bacterium | reverse complement strand
CTCAACCCCGAGTTCGCCGGAAACGCGCCGGCTAGCTCCAGGCCGGGCGAGACGGACTTCCGGTTCGACCAGTTCACGATCGGCGTCTACAAGAGCTTCGCGCCCTGGCTCTCGGCCGGCGCCTCCATCGAGGTCGAGCGCCACGGCCACGTCCACAGTCACGGCTTTGACCCGGCGTTCGGCTGCCCCGGAACCGCGCTCTGCATCGAGCAGTTCGGATCCGAGCCGATCGAGACTGAAGTCAGTCTGCACCGCTTCTACATCACTGGTATCGTCCCCTTGGGCAACGGCGTGGCCCTCTCCTTCGGCCGCTTCGACACGCCGTACGGTTACGAGCGTCACGACGCGCCCCTGAACCTCACCGCGACGATTTCGGAGGTGCAGCGCTACGGGCAGCCCCAAAGCATGACGGGCTTCACCGCGGCTTACCAGTTCACTCCCTGGCTCGACGCCATGGCCTGGATCGTCAACCGATGGGAGAACGAGACCACCGAGGACACCCTCGAAGACAACAACCGGGACAAGAGCTTCGGTGGCCGGATCGGATTCACACCGCTCCAGGGCAATCAGCTGCTCAACTTCGGCATCGGCGGTTGGTGGGGCCCGGAGCAGGACGACGACACCGCGAACAAGCGCTGGATCGCCACCGTCGATGTGGCGTATACGCCGATCCCAAGATTGTTCCTGACCGGCGAGTTCGTGTTCGGCCGTGAGGCGGGTGTGTCGTTCCGTCGGGTGGGTATCCCGATCCCTGGCGACGCGGCCAACGACAGGAGGGTCAGCTGGTATGGTCTCTACGCCCTTGCCCATTACGACGTGTTTCCGTGGCTGGGCGTGGGCTTCCGATACGGGATCTTCAACGATACCGATGGCGCGCGGACGGGCGTCAGCCAGACACTCCAGTCGTTCACGCTCGCTCCCATCGTCCATCTCTCTCGGCTGATCCCGGATCTACGGCCGGTAGGAGTAACCTATGCGCGGTCGCGACATCCCCTGGACTGGGTCGATATCAGGCTCGAGTACCGGGTGAATCTCTCCAACCGGAACGTGTTCTCGAACTCGGCGCCAGCAGTGCCCATCACGCAGGCGGACAAGACGAGTCAGCAGGTGACGCTGCAGTTCGTGGTCAATTTCTAGGAGTAGCGAGATGAATGGGATATTTCTCAACCGCCTTCCGCTCAGCGGAAAGGTCTTCTGTACGCTGTACCTCGTCGGAATCGGCTGTGGCGCCCTGGCGGCCTTCGCCCAGGCCGCCACGGCCGTCGGTCTGAGCCCGGGCGAAGTTCGGGCCAGCCTCGCTCCGGACATGCCGATGACGCACATGAGCCACGGCCAGATGAGCCGCGAGAAAGAGATCGATCTCGGCCAGATCAGTACGTCGGCGAAGGTCTGGATCCGCACGCCCCTGCTGATCCAGACAAGCCACACTCACCTCTTCGGCATGACGCTCATCGCCGGACTGCTCGGGGCCATTTTTCTGTTCTCGTCGCTCGGCGAGGGCAAGAAGACGCTCATCCTCTCCCTGCCGTTCCTGGGGACGATCCTGGACATCGGAGGGATGTGGCTCACCCGGTTCCTCTGGCCGCCGCTCAGCGCGCTGGTGATCGCCGGCGGCAGCCTGTTCGCGCTGGGCTACGTGCTCATCACCGTTCGATCCGTCTACGAAATCTGGCTGCAAAAGGAGCTCTCGGCATGAGTCGGTTCATGCTTCGTCTGATCGGCGGTGTGGGGTTGATGGCGGTGGCCGCGGGAATCGCGGCGGCGCACGTCACGCCTCCGGTGGTGCTGGCGTCGGATCGCGAGGCGGTCGCCGGGCTCCTCAGCGGCTCCCGACGATATTTCGTCCGCGAAGTGCGCCTGTCGCCGGCCGAACGCGCGGCGATCCAGAAGCAGTCGGGCTGGACGCCCAACGAGGATTTCTATCGCTTCTACCTCGGGCGGGACGACCAGGGCGCTCTCGTCGCCTCGACCATCTTCATGACCGAGTACACCATCCACGGCCCGGTGCGCGTGGCCGTCGGTCTCAATCCCGACGGCAAGGTGAAGGGCGCCCAGGTGGTCGAGATCACCGAGGAGACGTACCCCTGGGTGAAACCGCTGATCGACCAGGATTTCGCTCGCGACTACGTCGGTCAAGGCAGCACCGGGCGCTATACGCTGACCGATAGGGTCCGAGCGGCCGGTGACTCCATGACCCAGTTCTACGGGCAGGTGATCGTCAGTCTCATTCAGCGAGCGGCGATTCTCTACGACACGACCGTGCTCAAGCGTCCCACCAGCGGGTGATGCCTCGCGCTGATTGACATCGGCCGACCCGGGCGGTCATAGTCGCCGCGACCCCTTATCGAGGAGGCGGCCATGAGGCGTCGGGACGTGTTGCGGCTGGGCGCGGTCGGAACAGGCATCTTTGCCGTCGGCGGGCTCGCGCGCGTCGCCGGGCGCGCGACGGCGCAGTCGCCCGCGGTCCCGACGGTGGACCGCCTGGTCATGACGAACGTCGTGGACAACGTCTACGACGTCTTCGCGAAGGCCGGAAAGCTCGACACCATCACGGTCGAGCGCACCGCGCTCCGGATCGGCGCCGACTCGCTGCTGGCCGAGCACGGGCTCGCCTATCACCTCGAGTCGATCCGGGGGGCCGATCGGCGCCAGATCCTCCTCGACTTCAGCCTCACCGAGCGGAACCTGTTCAACAACTACAAGGTGCTGAAGCTCGATCCAGCCGCCGCCGATGCGCTCGTCATCAGCCACGGTCACGCCGACCACTACGGCGCGCTCGCCGACTACGCCCGGGCCTTTCAGGGCAAGACCCGCCCCGGGCTCACGCTCTATGCCGGCGGCGAGGACACGTTCTGCCGCCGCGTGGTCGCCACGCCCGGGGGCAACGTCGAGCAGGGACAGCTCGACCACGCCGGGCTCGAAGGGCGCGGCCTCGCGGTCGTGCTCGCCAAGCAGCCGACGGCCGTCGCGGGCCACGCCTTCACATCGGGGCAGATCGCGCGGCTCACCGACTTCGAGAAGCCGCCGGCGGCCGCCCGCCTCGTCGCCGGCCCGATGGACTCGGCGTGTTCGGTGACGCACTTCGGCGCCACGAAGGTCGAGACCAAGCCGGGCGAGCTGGTGGCCGACCTCTTCCAGGGCGAGCACGCCACTGCCTACAACGTGAAGGGCCGTGGCCTCGTGGTCATCACCTCGTGCGGTCACGCCGGCGTCATCAACTCGGTCCGTCAGATCCAGAAGGCGTCGGGCATCGACCGGGTCCACGCCGTGGTCGGCGGCTTCCACCTGGCGCCGGCGCCCGACGAGATCGTCGCCAAGACGGTCGACGCGTTCCGGACCATCGACCCGGACTACATCATCCCGATGCACTGCACCGGGCTCAACACCATCATCGCGGTGCACCGCGAGATGCCGAAGAAGCTGGTGATGCCCTCGACCGGCACGCGGGTGATCTTCGGCGCCTGATGGCCAGGACCGTCTTTCGGGACTACGACCAGGCGTCCCTCGACGCCGAGTACAACAACCGCGAGAAGGTCAAAGACAGCGCCGACTGGCTCTCGCGCTACGCGATCGCCAGCGCCGAGACGCGCGCGGCGCTCGAGTGCCGGCTCGATCTCGCGTACGGTCCGCACCCCGGCGAGCGGCTCGACGTGTTCCCGGCGCGCGGTCCGAGCGCGCCGGTGCACGTCTTCGTGCACGGCGGGTACTGGCAGCGGCTCGACAAATCCGACTCGAGCTTCGTGGCGCGCGGGCTCCAGCCGTCGGGCGTGGCGGTGGTCGTGATCAACTACGCTCTCATTCCCACGGTCGACATGGACGAGCTCGTGCGCCAGTGCCGCGCGTCGATCGTGTGGGTACACAAGAACGCCTCGTCGTTCGGCGGCGATCCGAATCGGATCTTCGTGTCGGGCCACTCGGCCGGCGGTCACCTGGTCGCCATGCTCATGTCGACCGACTGGAGTGCCTTCGCCGCGCTGCCCTCCGACGTCATCAAGGCCGGCTGCGGCATCAGCGGCCTCTATGACCTCGAGCCCATCCGCCTCTCGTACCTCAACGAGGTCCTCAAGCTCACGCCGGAATCCGCGCGGCGCAATGGACCCGTGCACTGCCCGCCGGCGCGCTCGGGCCCGCTCCTGCTCCCGGTCGGCGGCCTCGAGGGCGCCGAGTATCACCGCCAGGGCGATGAGCTCGCCGCGGTGTGGCGAACCCGCCGGCTTGCGTGCCAGACGATCGACATGCCCGGACATCACCACTTCTCGATCCTCACGGAGCTGGAGGACCCGGGCACCACGCTGAGCCGCCTCCTGTTGCGGCAGATGGGCTTTCGCTGAGGCGTAGAATCTCAGTCTGAATGGCCGATTTCCTTCCCTTCGTCCGCCGCTGGTTCGACGCGACGTTCCCCGAGGCCACCCGGCCGCAGCGCGAGGGCTGGGACGCGATCGCCTCCGGCCGCGACACGCTCATCGTGGCGCCGACGGGCTCGGGCAAGACCCTGGCCGCCTTCCTGTGGGCGCTCGACCACCTCCATCGGCTAGGCCTCGAGCGGCAGCTCGAAGACCGCGTCTACGTCGTTTATGTCTCCCCGCTACGTGCGCTCAACAACGACATCGAGAAAAATCTGCGCGCGCCCCTGGCCGGCATCCGCGCCGCGGCCGCCGCCGAAGGGCTCGAGCCCCCGGAGATACGCGTTGCCGTGCGCACCGGCGACACGCTGGCGGCCCAGCGGCAGGCCATGACGCGCCGGCCCCCGCACGTGCTGATCACCACGCCGGAATCGCTCTTCATCCTGCTCACCAGCGAGCGCTTCCGTCCTGCCCTCGCCCGCACGCGGTTCCTGATCGTCGACGAGATCCACGCGCTGATGGGATCGAAGCGCGGCGCCCACCTGGCGCTCTCGCTCGAGCGCCTGCAGGCGCTGGTCGAGACCGACGCCGGCAAGCGTCCCCAGCGCATCGGCTGCTCGGCGACCGTGAGCCCCATCGAGTCGGCGCTGGCCTTCCTGACCGGCGCCACCGCCGCGGATGCGGTCACCGTCGACGCCGGCTTCACGCGCGACCTCGATCTTCAAGTCGTGGCGCCGGTGGACGACTTCCTGACGGCGCCGAGCGACACCATCTGGGAGGCCGCGCTCCAGCAGATCGCCGAGCTGGTCCAGGCCCATCGCACCACGCTCGTCTTCGCGCAGAGCCGACGCGCGGCCGAGCGACTGGCGCGCGATCTCAACGACCGCATTCCCGACGGCCGCGTCGCCGCCCACCACGGCTCGCTCTCGCGCCGGGCGAGGCTCGAGGCAGAGAACCGCCTGAAAGACGGCGAGCTGCGCGCGCTGGTCGCCACCTCGTCGCTCGAGCTCGGGATCGACGTCGGCGCGATCGACCTGGTGGTGCAGCTCCAGTCGCCGCGCAACATCGCTGCCGCCCTCCAGCGCGTAGGCCGCGCCGGTCACCTGCTGAGCCGGACGTCGCGGGGCCGCATCGTCGTCACCAAGGGTGAGGAGCTCCTGGAGGCCGCTGCGGTCGTGCGGTCCATCAAGGAGCGGCAGCTCGACCGCGTCGTCATGCCCGACGCGCCGCTCGACGTGCTCGCCCAGCAAATCGTGGCGGCCGTCGCGGCCGAGTCCCTCACCGTCGACACGCTGCTCGCGCGCCTGCGGAACGCCGCGCCGTATCGCGCGCTCGAGCGCGATACCCTCCTGGCGGTCGTGCGCTCGCTCGCCGAGCCGCTGCCCGCCGAGGTGAAGGGCGCGGCGCCGCGCATCCTGTGGGACCGCGTGAACGATCGGCTCCACGCGCGGCGGGGCAGCCGGTTCCTCGCCCTCACCTCGGGCGGCACGATCCCCGACAACGGCCTCTACGACGTGTTCGTCGCCGAGACCGACCTGAAGGTCGGCACGCTCGACGAGGAGTTCGTGACCGAAAGTCTGCCCGGCGACGTCTTCTTGCTCGGCTCACACGCCTGGAAGATCGTGAAGGTGCGTGCCGATCGCGTGCTGGTCGAGGACGCCCAGGGCATGTCGCCGACGATCCCCTTCTGGAAGGGCGAGCATCCGTCCCGCTCGTGGGAGCTGGGCCTCGCCGTCGGGCGCCTACGCCGCGACGCCGCCGAGCGCGTCGACCGGCCGGACTTCGAGACGTGGGCCGCGGATGTCTGCGGCCTCGACGCGCGGGCGGCCTCGGCGATGCGGGCCTGGCTCGTCAAGGCCGGCGAGGTCCTCGACGGCGTGCCCGACGACCAGGGGATCGTCGTCGAGTCGTTCTCGGACGAGATGGGCGGCCGCCACGCGATGATCCACTCGGTCTTCGGCATGCGTGTCAACGGCGCCTGGGGCATGGTGCTGAAGGAAAAGCTGCGGCGCGTCGGCCTCGTCGCCGAGGCCAGCCACGTGGACGACGGCATTCTCCTCTCGTTCGCGCCCGGCCAGGTTCCGCCGAACCCCGAGCGGCTGGTCACGTTCGTGACGCCCGAGGAGGTCGACACGCTCCTGGGCAAGGCGCTCATCGGCACGCCGCTCTTCGGCACGCGCTTCCGCCACTGCGCGATCCGCGCGCTCTTCATTCCGCGCATGTCGCGCGGCCAGCGGACGCCCGCCTATCTGCAGCGGCTCAAGGCCGACGCGCTGCTCGAGTCGGTCGGCGGCCAGGCCGAATTTCCGATCGTCGCCGAGACGCTGCGCGAGTGCTTCAACGACGCGCTCGACGCGACGCGCCTGCGCCGCATGCTGGAGCGTATTCACGACGGGGAGATGTGGCGGCGGCACGTGGACACGCCGCTCCCCTCGCCGTTCGTCTATCCGCTGCTGCTCGCGTGGGACTGGGCCTACCTGGGCGCCGGCCACGCCGAGGAGCGGCGCAGCGACGCCGTTACCATGCGAAAGGCCTGGTCGGTGGCGCCCGGTCCGCTCCGTCCGGAGCTGGTCTCCGCGGTCGAGGCGGAGCTGCAGAAGACGGCGCCCGATCGCCGGGCGCGGGACGCGAACGAGCTGGCCGGAATTCTCGACGATCTCGGCGACCTCACCGACGGCGAGATCGCCGAGCGCGTCGTGGCCGACGGCCCGGCAATGACCGGCGCGCTCGCCGAGGAGCGCCGGGTCGTCGCGCTCGCCTTCGCGAGTGGCCGGCGGGCGTGGGTTTCGGCGACCGACGCCGCGCTCTACGGCACACTCGAAACCGGTGACGGGTTCGAGCGAGTCGCGCTGCGGCTCCTGAGAACGCGCGGCCCGGTGACGGCGGCCTGGCTTGCCGAGCGCTACGGGCTGTCCCTCGACGGCGCGACACGCGCGCTCGAGCGGCTGACCGAGCGCGGGCTCGTCCGTCAGGGTGCCTACCTCGCCGGCGTTTCAGCGCCGCAGTTCGTCCACATCGCGGTGCTCGACGAGATCCAGCGCCGTCAGGTTCACGCGCGCCGAGTACCCCGCCCCGTCGCGTCGGCCGAGCAGTTCTCGGCGTTCCTGCTCCGGCGTCATCACCTGCACCCCGACCACCGCCTCGTCGGCCCGCCCGGCGTGCTCGCAGCGCTCGAGCTGCTGCAGGGCGAAGATCTTCCGGTGCGAGTCTGGGAGCAGGATCTCCTGCCCGCGCGGGTGGACAGCTATGAGCGGGAGTGGCTGGATCGTCTCGGGCTCGCGGGCGAGATGGTGTGGACGGTGTTCGACCGGGCTCCGGGCGCGCGCGGCCGCTCGACGCGCGTGGGCGCCGCGCTTCGCGAGAACGTCGGGTGGCTGCGCGAGGGCTCGGCGCCGCCGCCCGAGCTGGATGTGCGGGTCAAGAACGTCCTGCTGCACCTGCAGCTCCGCGGCGCCTCGTTCGCCCAGGACCTGACACGGGCGACGGGCCTGGCGACACCGGACGTGCTCGCGGCCCTCTGGGAGCTCTTCTCGGCCGGGCTGGTCACGCCGGACACGTTCAGCGCGATCGTGGCCAGCATGACGCCGACGCGGCGGCCCTCCGAGACGGTCGACCCCCGTCGGCGCCGCCGCGGCCAGGCCCGCGGTCTCCTCACGCGCCTGCCGGTGATCGGCCGCTGGAGCGTCCTCGGTGACGAGGAGCGCCTGTCGCCCGAGGAGAGGGAGGAAGCGCGCGCGCAGCTGCTCCTGGCGCGCTACGGCATCGTCGCGCGCGAGCTGGCGCGAGGCGACTGGGCGACGCTGCGCCACACGCTGCTCCGCATGGAGTACGGCGGTGAGGTGGTCCGGGGCTACTTCGTCCACGGACTCTCGGGCGAGCAGTACGCGCTGGCCGACGCGCTCACTGACCTCGACACGCCGGCGCGGCGAGCCGAGCCCCACGTGCTGGTCAACATGATCGATCCCGCGAATCTCTGGGGCCGCATTTTCGCCCTTTCGCGCCGCGACGGCTCGCGCGTGTCCGCTGCCCGCCTGCCCCAGAACTGGCTCGTCTTCCGTCAGGGCCGTCCGCGATTGCTCGTGGAAGGCTCGGGGCGCGACCTCACGCCGCTAGCAGGCTGGGAGGATGTCGATCTTCCCGGTGTGATCGCCGCGTTCCAGTCGATGATGGAGCGCCCGCTCACCCTGCGGCCGGTGCGCCGGCTCGAGATCATGACCTGGGACGGACAGCCCGTGCGCGGCAGCGCCGTCTTCGCGCCCCTGGTCGCCGCCGGCTTCACCGCCGACGGCGGGCGCCTGTCGTGGGACGGCTATCCCGGTCCGCGCTCGGTGCGGTGATCGCGCGATGAGCGCCCGGCTCGACGGCAAGATCGCGATCGTGACCGGCGCGGGCTCGCGCGGGCCGGGCCTCGGAAACGGCAAGGCGGCGGCGATCCTTTTCGCACGCGAGGGCGCTCGCGTTCTCTGCGTCGACCAGGTGAAGGACCGCGCCGAGGAGACCGCCGGGCTCATCCGTGCCGAGGGGGGCGAGGCGGTAGCTCACGCGGCCGACGTCACGCGGGCCGGCGAGTGCCTGGCCATGGTCAGGGCGGCGGTCGACCGATGGGGCGGCCTCGACATCCTGCACAACAACGTCGGGATCGAGTCGCGCAAGGACCTGCTCGAGACCACCGAGGAAGACTGGGATCGCGTCATCAGCGTCGACCTCAAGTCGATGTTCCTCGCCA
This sequence comes from Candidatus Methylomirabilota bacterium, assembly GCA_035649755.1. Classification (GTDB taxonomy): domain Bacteria; phylum Methylomirabilota; class Methylomirabilia; order Rokubacteriales; family CSP1-6; genus AR31. The sequence continues at coordinate 22,745 of DASRIY010000353.1, read as the reverse complement.
CGCAGGCGGCGGTGCCCGCCATGGTGCACCGCGGCGGCGGCGCCGTCGTGTGTGTCTCGTCGATCGCGGGAATGCGCGGTTATGGGCGCACCGCGTACGCGACCGCCAAGGCCGGCGTGATCGGCTTCGTCCGCTCGGTGGCCGCTCAGTATGGACCCAAGGGCATCCGCGTCAACGCCATCGCACCGGGCCCGGTGTGGACGCCGATGGTCGAGGATCTCGGTCCGAGGGCCCGCGAACGCCGGCGGCGCGCGAGCCCGCTCGGCACCGAGGGCACAGGCTGGGACGTGGCCTGGGGCGCCGTCTACCTCGTCAGCGACGAGGCGCGCTGGGTGACCGGGCACACGCTCATCATCGACGCGGGCCTGACGATCACCACGCCCGAGGGCTCACTCGGCGCGCCCGATCGTTAGCGCCAGGAGAAAGTGCCCGCAGAAGACGATGGCCTCGGTGGCCGTGGCCGCCAGGAGCGCGAGTCGCGGATTGCGACTCGGCGCAAAGGCCGTCGAGACGGCGAACGCCAGGGCGAACAAGGGCGCGATCAGAATCCGAAGCGATGCCACCGCCGCCGCCGCGCTCGCGGCCGAGCGCGTGCCTGCGTCGCGCCCCAGTAGCATGACGACGAACGCCGCGGCCGCCGTCGCGGCCATGGCCATGGCCGCGACGGACAGCGCGCGCCAGAACCAGCGATAAGGCCTGAGAAAGAAGAGCGCCGCGCCGGTGGGAAGAACCGCGGCCAGCCCGAACACCCCCAGGAACAAGAGGGAGTCCCCGAAATCGAACATGGCGGCGTAATCCCGCCGATCGGGGCCTTGCGTGGTGGCGACGTGGACGGCCACGACCGCCCACGCGATCGCGAACGCGCCGATGTAGCCGGCGCCGACGAGCCCGACCTTGGCGAGCGCCCTCATGGGCGGGCGGAATCCAGCACCGGACCGAGCGGGCGAGGCTTCCGTAAACGCGTCCGCGGCCGAGGAGGTGCTGGTAGCATCGATTTATGAGCGTAACAGCGCGCTTGGTCAGGACCCAACTCTTGCGTCTTCTTCCAGTGGTCGCTCTCGCGCTGCTCATCGCAGCCGGCGGCTGCGGGCGCACCGCCAAGGTCGAGTGGGAGAGCCCCGTGGAGCGGGAGCATCCGCTGGTCGGCAAGGTCTGGGACGTTTCGGCGAACACGACGATCAGCGAGTCCACCCTGAACGACCGCCTGGCCGGCAGCCGATTCGTGATGCTGGGTGAGCGTCACGACAATCCCGACCATCACGCGCTGCAGGCCAAGCTGGTGCGCGCGCTGGTGGAAGCGGGGCGGCACCCGGCGGTGGGCTTCGAGATGCTCTCGACCGACGACACCGCCGCGGTGGCGCGCTACCTGGCGCGGAGCCCGAAGGACGCGGCCGGGCTCGGCGACGCCGTGAACTGGCGGCGCACGGGGTGGCCCGAATGGCGTTTCTATCAGCCCATCGCGCAGGCGGCCCTCGACGGCGGCCTGCCGATCGTCGCCACCAACCTCTCGAAGCCCGCCACCGACGCCGTGCGCAAGAACGGCCTGACGGGGCTCGGCCCGGCCCTCACGACACAGCTCCGCCTCGCCGAGCCCTCGCCGGAAACGCGCACGGCGATGGCCAGCGAGATTCGCGAGGCCCACTGCGGCCAGGTACCCGACGATATGATCGCGCGCATGGTCGAGATCCAGTGGGCGCGGGACGCTCGCATGGCGGCGAGCCTGGCGCGCGGCGGCCAGCGCGACGGCGCCGTGCTCATCACGGGGGCCGGCCACGCGCGCCGCGACCGGGGCGTGCCCGTTCACCTGGCGCGCCAGGCGCCCGGCGCCGGCATCGCGAGCGTGGCGTTCGTGGAAGTCGATCCGGCCGCGGTCAAGCCCGGCGACTACGCGGCTCGCTTCGCCAGCACCGCGCTGCCGTTCGATTACGTCTGGTTCACGCCGAAGATCGACGAGGCCGACCCGTGCGAGAAGTTCAAGCAGTCGCTGGAGTCGATCGGGAAGTGATCGCGATCAAGCGCGTCTACGAGCCGAAGGCCAGGGCGGACGGCACGCGCGTCCTCATCATGCGCCTCTGGCCTCGGGGCATCCGCAAGAGCCACGTCGACATCTGGCTCAAGGAGTGCGGTCCGGTGCTCCCGCTGATGCGCGCGTTCCGGTCCGGGCAGATCGGCTGGGCCGAGTACCGCCGGCGATATCGGAAAGGACTGGCGCGGCCGGAGGCGCAGGCGCATCTGGCGGCCGTCCGCGCCTATGCGAAGTCCGGGCGCGTCACGCTCCTCTGCGGGTGTCCCGACGAGACCCGCTGCCACCGGTCTCTGCTCCGCGACTATCTGCTAGACTGAGCCGCGTGGCGCGGGCAGCGGCCCTGGTGTTGCTGGGTGTCCTCACGCTCGCCGGCACGCCGACGATGGCGACGCACGAGGTGTACTACCGCTACGTGGTCCTCGGCTTCGTGAAGGACGCCCGGGGTCGCGCGGTCGCCGGGAGCGAGCTGGTGCTCATCCGCGACAAGACCGGCTACGCCTATCCCGGGGCGACCGACGAGCAGGGCTTCTTCATCATCGTCGCGCAGCTGGGCGACGAGAGCGCCGGCGAGCCCCTGACCCTGACGTTCGGTCAGACGGTCACCCGGCTGCGCGCCACCTTCGATCCGGCGAATCACCGCGACGACCGCGGCACGCGGATCGACGTCGAGGGCGCGAAGTTCGTCGAGCGCAGCGCGCTGTTTCGCGCGACGCTGCTCGACGTGGTCGGCGCGCAACACTGAGACGCCGCAGCAGGAGGCACCCATGACCAAGAGCGGGACGAAGAAGATGCGCGCGTACGTGCTCATCGAGACCGCGCCGGGCAAGACCAAGACCGTCAAGAAAGGGCTGGCGGCGGTCGAGGGCACGGACTCGACGGTGGTCAACCTCGACGCGGTCACGGGTCCGTTCGACTTCATCGCCGTGGTCGAGGGCTCGACGCTCGACGCGGTCGGCCGCCTGGTCACCGACGAGATCGGCTCGATCGACGGGGTGACGCGCACGACGACGTGCCTCGCGGTGGCGATCGGCTGACCGGCTCGATGGCGCGACCGACCGTCCTCGTCTACCACGCCGACCGCCGCTACGCCGAGCTCGTGCGCGTCCCGAAGCGGGGCGTGAGCGTGCACATCGCCGCCACCCCGAGCGAGGCCGCGGGTGCCGTCGCGGACGCCGAGATCCTCTACGCCTGGAAATTCCCGCCGCAGCTCTACGCGAAGGCGGGCCGGCTCAAATGGCTGCAGGTGATGGGCGCGGGCGTCGACTGGGCGCTGGTTCCCGAGCTGCCGGAGCACGTGCAGATCACGCGGGCGCCCGGTGTCTTCGGACCGTGGATGGCCGAGTACGTCCTGGCCTGGTGTCTCTGGGTGACCCAGCGCCTGAAGCCCTACCGGGACGCCCAGCGCCAGCGCCGCTGGGACGACCACGTGCTCCCCGAGCGCCTGGGCGGCAAGACGGTGACCATCGTCGGCCTCGGCGACATCGGCCGCGACATCGCACGCGCGGCGCGCGGGCTCGGCATGCGCGTGCTCGGCGTCTCCCGGCGCGGCCGGCCTGTGCGCGAGGCCACCCGGATGTACTCGGTGGCCGCGATGACCCGCGCCCTGCGCGAGGCCGATTTCGTCGTGCTGCTCCTGCCCCTCACCCCGGAGACCCGGGGGATCATCGGCGCCGATGCGCTCGCGGCGATGAAGTCGACCGCGTGGCTCATCAACATCGCGCGCGGCGCGGTCGTGGACGAGGGCGCGCTCATGGCGGCGCTCGAGCAGCGGCGCATCGCCGGGGCCGTGCTCGACGTCTTCGACCGCGAGCCGCTGCCGCCGAGCCACCCCTTGTGGAAGATGGACAACGTCGTCGTGACACCGCACATCTCGGGCCCCAGCACGGCCGACGCGCTCACGCCCGTGTTCAACGACAACCTGGCCCGCTACCTGGCCGGGCGCCCGCTGCGCCACGTCGTGGACCGGCACCGGGGATACTGAGCCGCTCGACCGCTCCCGACGACCTGCTTCCCCGCCGATCCCTTTATCGCGTAAACTATTAACTGACTCACATGGACGTACGCGCTGCAGGCCGTCGCGGGGCTGGGCCCCCGCCGGCCGAGGCGCCTATGGATTATGGATACCCACGACCGCACCCGAGCGCGCGCCAAGCCGGCGACCGCGAGCGAGGCCCGGCACATGCTGGAGCTGCTGAACTCGCTCGGCGGCACGATCTTCCGCCAGCTCCTCTGGCAGAAGGCGTCGGACCTCGATCTCACTTACGCGCAGTCGCAGGTGCTCTTCCGCCTGGCCGAGCACCCGGGCTCGCACATGGGCGACGTCGCCAAGGCGTTCGGAGTGACCCTGCCGGCGGTCACCCACATCGTGGACCGGCTCGAGGAGAAGGGGCTGGTGGTCCGCGGCGATCATCCGGCCGACCGGCGCGTCTACGTGCTCGACCTCACGCGCGCGGGCAAGGCGCTCGTCGACGAGCTCGAAGCGATCCGCCTGCGCGGCATGGAGCGCGTTCTCACCCGCATGGCCGCCGCCGAGCGCCGGCAGGTGCTGGCAGGGCTGGAGGCGCTGGTCGACGCGGCCGAGAGCGTGCCCGAGGACGAGGCGCAGTCGGCCCGCGCCCGGAGGAGCCGGAAGTGATGATCCGGCGGCTGACCGGCTTCGCCCCGTGGGCGCTCGCCTCCGCGCTGCTCCTGGCCGGCTGCTCGGACAATGCCGCCGGCAAGGCCCGCGTCCAGGTACCACCGGTACCGGTGATGGTCAGCGATGCCGTCGAGAAGACCCTGCCAGTCCAGCTCACCGCGGTCGGCAACGCGCAGGCCTACACGACAGTGGGCATCAAGTCGCAGGTGAACGGGCAGATCATGGAGGTGCGTTTCAAGGAGGGCCAGGACGTCAAGAAGGGCGACCTGCTCTTCGTCATCGATCCCCGGCCCTTCGAGGCGGCGCTGCGCCAGGCGGAAGCGGCCCTGGGGCAGCGCCAGGCCGAGGTGCAGCAGGCGCAGGCCAATCTCGAGCGCGACCAGGCCCAGCTCGACAACGCGAAGGTGCAGGAGCGCCGGTACCGCGATCTCGTCGACCGCGAGCTGATCGCGCGCGAGCAGTACGACCAGCTCCGCACGAACTGGGCGGCGCTGGAGGCGACCGTGGCGGCCGACCGCGCCGCCGTGGAGAACGCGAAGGCGTCGACGCGGGCGGCGCAGGCCAACGTGGACAGCGCCCGGCTGCAGCTCGCCTACACCACCATCCGCGCGCCGATCGACGGACGCACCGGCAACCTGCTCGTCCAGAACGGCAACCTCCTGAAGGGCAACGACGACAATCCGATCGTCGTGATCAACCAGATCCACCCGATCTACGTCTCGTTCGCGGTGCCCGAGCAGAATCTGACCGACATCAAGAAGTTCTATCGCGCCACCGGCGGGCTCAAGGTCATCGCGCGCCTCCCGCGCCAGCAGGAGACGCTGGCGACCGGCGACCTGTCGTTCGTGAACAACACGGTCGACATGACCACGGCGACGATCCAGCTCAAGGCGACGTTCGCCAACATGGACAACGTGCTCTGGCCCGGGCAGTTCCTCGACGTCAGCTTGGTGCTCACGAGCCGCACGGCCATCGTCGTGCCGTCACAGGCCATCCAGCCCGGGCAGAAGGGCCCCTACGTCTTCGTCGTGAAACCCGACATGACTGTCGAGTCGCGGCCGGTCGTGCCCGGCACCCGGCTGGGCGCCGAGACCGTCATCGAGCAGGGTGTGCGCGGGGCCGAGCGCATCGTCATCGACGGCCAGCTCCGGCTGATTCCCGGGGCGAAGGTCGAGATCCGGACGCCGAAGGCATCATGAACACCGATCTCTTCATCCGGCGGCCGGTCCTCACCACGCTCCTGATGGCCGCGGTCCTGCTGTTCGGCATCATGGCGTTCCGCCTGCTGCCGGTCAGCGATCTGCCGAACGTCGACTTCCCGACGATCCAGGTGTCCGCCGCGCTCCCCGGCGCAAGCCCGGAGACGATGGCGTCGGCCGTGGCGACACCGCTCGAGAAGCAGTTCACCACCATCGCCGGCATCGACTCGATGACGTCGTCGAGCGCGCTCGGGCTGACGCAGATCACCATCCAGTTCAGCCTCGACCGGAACATCGACGCGGCCGCCCAGGACGTGCAGGCCATGATCACCAAGGCGGCGCCGCTCCTGCCGCCGAGCATGCCGACGCCGCCGACCTACCAGAAGGTGAACCCGGCGGACCAGCCGGTCATCTATCTGGCCCTCAGCTCGCCGACGCTGCCGCTCTACATGGTCGACGAATACGCGCAGACGACCCTCGCCCAGCGCATCTCGACGATCAGCGGCGTGGCCCAGGTGCAGGTGTTCGGCTCGCAGAAGTACGCCGTGCGCGTCCAGGTCGATCCGCGCGCCTTGACCACCCGCGGCATCGGCCTCGACGAGGTCGAGCAGGCGCTCGCGCGCGCCAACGTGAACCTGCCGACCGGCACGCTCTACGGCACCCACCAGATGTTCAACGTCATGGCGACCGGCCAGCTCCAGAACGCCGCCGCCTTCCGCCCGCTGATCGTCGCCTACCGTAACGGCTCGCCGGTGCGGCTGGAGGAGCTCGGGCGGGTCGTCGACGGCGTGCAGACCGACAAGGTCGCCAGCTGGTACAACGACGAGCGCTCGGTGATCCTGGCGATCCAGCGCCAGCCGGGCACCAACACCGTCGAGGTCGTCGATTCGATTCGCGCGCTCCTGCCGCGCTTTCGCCAGGAGCTGCCCGCGTCGGTGAACCTGAACGTCCTCTACGACCGCTCGGTCGCCATCCGCGAGTCGGTCCACGACGTCGAGTTCACGCTGGCGCTGGCCATCGCGCTGGTCGTCATGGTCATCTTCCTGTTCCTGCGCAACGTGTCGGCTACGATCATCCCGAGCCTCGCGGTGCCGCTGTCGATCATCGGCACCTTCGCCGCCATGTACGTGATGGGCTACACGATCGACATCATCTCGCTGATGGCGCTGACCCTCTGCGTCGGGTTCGTCGTCGACGACGCGGTCGTCATGCTCGAGAACATCGTGCGCCACATGGAAGAGGGCAAGGGCCGCCTCGAGGCCGCGCTGATCGGCGCCCGGGAGATCGGCTTCACGATCCTGTCGATGACGCTCTCGCTGGCCGCCGTGTTCATCCCGGTGCTCTTCATGGGCGGCGTCGTCGGACGGCTCTTGCACGAGTTCGCGGTAGTCATCACCGTGGCGGTGCTGGTCTCGGGCGTCGTGTCGCTGACGCTCACGCCCATGCTGTGCAGCCGCTTCCTGCGCCCGCCCGGCGAGTCACATGGCCGGCTCTTCCTGGCCTCGGAGCGCTTCTTCGACGGCATGCTCCGGACGTACGACTACTCGCTCAAGTGGACGCTCGCCCACCGGCGGCTGACGATGGCGGTGATGCTGGCGACCTTTGTGCTCACCGCGTGGCTCTTCCAGCGGATCCCCAAGGGATTCATTCCGACCGAGGACACCGGTCAGATCTTCGCGTTCACAGAAGCGGCGCAGGACATCTCGTTCGACGCGATGGCCGAGAAGCAGCGGGCCGCCGCCGCGATCGTCCGTCAGCAGCCCTACGTCGACCAGCTCATGTCGTCGATCGGGGCCTCCTCGATCAACGTCGTCCCGAATACCGGCCGCATCTTCGTGCGTCTCAAGCCGCACGCCGAGCGGCCGCCCGCCGATCAGATCATCGCGGACCTCCGGCCCAAGCTCGCGGCCATCCCCGGCTTCCGCGTGTACCCGCAGAACTTGCCGACCATCCGGATCGGCGGCAGCCTCACCAAGGCGCTCTACCAGTACACGCTCCAGGCGACCGATCTCCGCGAGCTCTATCAGTGGGGGCCGATCGTCTTCGACAAGATGCGCACGCTCCCCGGCTTCCAAGATGTCAACACGGATCTGCAGATCACGAGCCCGCAGGTGACCGTCGACATCGACCGCGACAAGGCTTCGGCCCTCGGGGTGAGCGCCGAGCAGATCGAGAACGCGCTCTACAGCGCCTACGGCTCGCGACAGGTCTCGACGATCTACACGCCGACCAACCAGTACTGGGTCATCCTCGAGCTCGACCCGGCGTACCAGCGCGATCCGACCGAGCTCTCGCTGCTCTACGTGCGCGCGCAGTCGGGCAAGCTGGTGCCGCTCAACTCGGTGGCGCGGCTCACGCCGACCATCGGCCCCTTGACCATCACGCACCTGGGCCAGCTGCCCTCGGTGACGATCTCGTTCAACCTGGCGCCGGGCGTAGCCCTCAGCCAGGCGGTCGACCTGGTCAATCGTGCCCAGCGCGAGCTCGGCATGCCCGCCACGGTCGTCGGCAGCTTCCAGGGCACCGCGCAGGCCTTCCAGGCCTCGCTCAAGGGCCAGGGCGTGCTCCTGCTCGTCACGGTCCTCGTGATCTACCTCGTGCTGGGCATCCTCTACGAGAGCTTCATCCATCCGCTGACGATCCTCTCGGGGCTCCCGTCGGCGGGCGTCGGCGCGCTCCTCACGCTCATGCTGTTCGGCCTCGAGCTCAACATCTACGGGTTCGTCGGCATCATCATGCTGGTCGGCATCGTCAAGAAGAACGCCATCATGATGATCGACTTCGCGCTCGAGGCCGAGCGCGCCGGCGCAGCGCCGGCCGACGCGATCTACAAGGGATGCCTGCTGCGCTTCCGGCCGATCATGATGACGACGATGGCCGCGCTACTCGGCACCCTGCCGATCGCGCTCGGTATCGGCGCGGGCGCCGACGCCCGCCGCGCCCTCGGCCTGGCGGTCGTGGGCGGCCTGCTCGTGTCGCAGCTCCTGACGCTCTACATCACGCCGGTGCTCTACATCTACATGTCGGGCGCCCAGACGGCGCTCAGCGGCCTGCGCGCGCGCCTGGTGCCCAGTCGCCTGCGCCCGCGGCGCGCCGGCGCCCCCTAGCGACTGGATATACTGGAACGATGAGCTGGTCTGGGCAGCTTCAGAGCGACCGGTACGCGCGGACGGAGCCCACCTTCGCGACCGGGTCACCGCCGAGCAGGCGGGCGCGATCGGGTCAGCCGACCGGGCACGTCCGCCTGGCCCTCTTGCTGCTGGAGCGCGCGCCGCAGCTCGGTGTGGCGCGCGAGACGCTGCTGCGAGACGCCAAGCTCGACGAGAAGCAGCTGAGCGATCCGTCCGGCCGCATTCCCCTGGCCGCGGTGGCGCGTCTCTGGCGCTCCCTGGCGTCACATGTTTCCGACCCTGCGGTCGGCCTGCGGGTGGGCGCCGACATTCCGGTGCGTGAATTCGGCATCGTCGGCTATGCCATGGCGTTCAGCGGCACGGTCGGTTCGGCGCTGAACCGCGTCTCCCGGTACAGTCGCATCCTGTCGAACGCTCACGCCCTGGTCATGGAGCCGGCAGGCGACGCCACCTGGGTGCGTCTGGACATGCAACCCGAGCTCCGCGCGTTTCGGCCCGCCGTGGATTATCGACTCGCGGCCGTTCTCTCGGCATGCCGAGAGATCGCGGGATCGCCGATCGCGCCGTTGATCGTCCAGCTGCCCTATCGGCGGCCGACCGACGTGAAGGAGCACGTGAGATTCTTCGACGCGCCGCTCGAGTTTGGCTCGCTCGGTGCCGCGCTCCTACTCCGGAACGAGGACCTCGCTCGGCCGAACGCGCTGGCCGATGGCAAGCTCACCAGCTACCTCGACCGTCTCGCCGAGCAGATCCTCGCGAGCGTCGGGGGCGAGAGCTCCCTGCGCGAGCGGGTACGCCGGGTGCTGTGGTCCGAGCTCCCCGAAGGCGTGCCCTCGCTGCCGCGGCTGTCCCGGGCGCTCGGGTTGAGCGACCGGACCCTCCAGCGCCAGCTGCGCCAGGAGGGGACGACGTTCGCGGCGCTACTGGCGGATCTTCGCCGTGAAATGGCCCCGGCGCTCCTGCGCGACGGGCGCCTTGCCGTGTCGGAGGTCGCCTTTCTCCTGGGATACGAGGACCCGAGTGCGTTCCGGCGCGCGTTCCATCGGTGGTTCGGACGCTCGCCTCGGGCCTACCGGGGCGCGACTCAGTAGTCGTCACTGGCTCCCGCACGCAGCCCCGCCGCCCCCTCCGGGGCGGGTCAGGCCGGGGACGGCCGCTGTCCTTGTGATAAATTGGCTCACCCACGATCTGGAGGTGGCGCATGTCGCTGAAGCCTTCCCGCCGTGCCGTGCTGCTCGCGCTCGTGTCGCTGGCGCTCGTCGCCGGCGCCGCGCTCACCGCTGACGCCCAGAAGAAGGGTGGCATCCTGCGCGTCGGCAATCTGGGCGAGCCGCCCGCGCTCGACGCCCACTGGACGACCGCCAGCATCACCGAGATGCTGACCAACCACATCTACGAGGGGCTTTATAGCCTCGACAACAACAACCGGCCGATCCCGATGCTGGCCGAGAGCCACACCGTGAGCAAGGACGGCCTCGGCTACACCTTCAAGCTCCGCCAGGGCGTGAAGTTCCACAACGGCAAGGAGATGACCTCCGACGACGTGATCGCCTCGCTGGCCCGCTGGGGCAAGCAGTCGGTCTACGGTAAGACGCTCTTCTCCCAGGTGGCCGAGTGGAAGGCCCTCGACAAGTACACCGTCGAGATGAAGCTGAAGGAGAAGTCGTCGATCGTCCTGATCTCGCTGGCGGTGCCGAACAACTTCGGCGCCATCTATCCCAAGGAGATCGCCGAGAAGTTCGCGCCCGAGGTGAAGTCGACGGAGTGGATCGGCACCGGGCCCTTCAAGCTCGCCGAGTGGAAGCCCGATCAGTACATCCGCATGGTCCGCTTCGACGACTACAAGCCGCGCAACGAGAAGCCGAACGGCTACGGCGGCGGCAAGACCGCCTATCTCGACGAGGTTCGCTTCCAGCCCGTGCCCGAGGTGGCCACGCGCGTCGCCCAGGTGGAGACGGGCGAGCTCGATTTCGCCGACGACCTGAACCTCGACGCGTACGACCGGCTGAAGAAGAACCCGAATCTCCGCCCGATCGTGTCCAAGCCGTATTACTGGCTGGTCGCCGTCCTCAACAAGAAAGAAGGGCTGATGACGAACGCGAAGCTTCGCCAGGCGTGGCAGGCCGCGATCGACATCGAGCCGATCATGAAGAACGTGGCCGGCGGCCACACCGAGTTCTACCGGATGGACTCGAGCCTCATCCCGCCGGAGATTCCGGCCTGGCACACCAAGCTCTCGGGCCTGCCCTGGAACGAGCGCAACAAGGACAAGGTCAAGCGGCTCCTCGCCGAGGCGGGCTACAAGAAGGAGCCGATCCGGTTCATGACGACGCAGGAATACAAGTGGATGTACGACTTCGCCCTTCTCAGCAAGCAGCAGCTCGAGGACGTCGGGTTCGTCATCGACCTGCAGGTGGTGGACTGGGCGACGCTGGTCAAGCGCCGCAACAACTCCAAGGAGTACGACGCCTTCACCACCGGCATCGGCGCCTCCTACGATCCGACGCACGCCAACTTCCTCACCGCGAGCTGGCCGGGCTGGACCACCGACGAGGACATCCTGAAGCTCCAGGCCGAGCTGGCGCGCGAGACCGACCAGAAGAAGCGGCAGGCGCTCTGGGAGCAGCAGACACGCCAGTTCTACGAGAAGGTGCCGGTCATCCGCTACGGCGACCTCTTCGGCCTGCGGGCCATCCGCAATACCACGAAGGGATTCAACGAGAAGACGGAGCGCGTGCGCTTCTACAACGTGTGGGTGGAGAAGTAGCAGCGTGAGGTCGCGGGCGCCGTCGTCCCCGGCGGCGCCCGCGGTGCTCCGGTGACGGTCTACCTCGTCCGTCGGCTCCTGACGCTGATTCCCGTGCTGGCGGTGGTCGTCACCGTCGTGTTTCTGCTGATTCACCTGATTCCCGGCGACCCCGTCGGCGTCATGCTCGGCCCCGACGCCACGCCGGCCCAGATCGAGGCGACCCGCCGCGCCCTCGGCCTCGACCGCCCGCTGTACGAGCAGCTCTTCAAGTTCTACGCGCGCGTGCTCCAGGGCGACCTCGGCCAGTCATACTTCCTCGATCGGCCAGTGGCGACCGCGCTCCTGGAGCGCGCCGAGCCGACCCTGGTGCTGACTTTCTCGGCCCTACTGGTCGCTGTGGTGATCGGCGTGCCGTCCGGCATCATCGCCGCCGCCTACCCGGGCTCGCTGTGGGACCGGGGGCTGATGCTGGGCGCCCTGCTCGGCGTCTGCGTCCCCGGCTTCTGGCTCTCGCTGAATTTCATCTACCTCTTCGCGGTCCGGCTGGGCTGGCTGCCGGCGGCCGGCTACGCGTCGATCTTCACCGACCCGCTGGCGGCGCTCTCCTACATGGTGCTGCCGGCCGTCTCGCTCGGCTTCAACCAGTCGGCGCTGATCGCGCGCATCAGCCGGTCGTGCATGCTGGAGGCCCTGCAGCAGGACTACATCCGGACCGCGCGCGCCAAGGGGCTCTCGCAGGGCGTCGTCACCTGGGTGCACGCATTTCGCAACGCGCTCGTGCCGGTCGTGACCGTCATCGGCATCACGATGGCGATCTTGATCGGCGGCGCCGTGGTGACCGAGATCGTCTTCAACATCCCGGGCCTGGGCCGCCTGATCATCTCGGCGGTGCTGCGCCGCGACTATCCGGTAGTGCAGGGCGTGATTCTGGTGACCGCGACGGCCTACGTCCTGATCAACCTGGCGGTTGACGCGCTCTACGTGGTCATCGACCCGCGGATCCGCTATGAGTGAAGCCGCCGCGCTCCAAACCGCCGCGGCGCCGCGCGAGAAGGGTCGCCGCCTCGCGTGGATCCGCCGGCTCGGCCGCAACCGCAACATCACGGTCGGAGCCGCGATGCTCGCGGTCATCGTCCTGGCCGCATTGCTGGCCGGAGCGGTGTCGACGCACGACCCGCGCCGGCTCAATCCGGCCGAGCGCTTGAAGGCGCCGAGCGCTCGAAACTTTCTGGGCACCGACGAGTTCGGGCGCGACGTGTACAGCCTGGTCCTCCACGGCGCCCAGATCTCGCTGCTCGTCGGCGCGAGCACGATGCTCCTCACGTCGCTCTGCGGGATCGTGATCGGGCTCGTCGCCGGCTACTACCGTCGCGTCGACCCCGTCCTCATGCGCGTCATGGACGGGCTCATGGCCTTCCCGGCGATCTTGCTGGCCATCGCGCTCATGGCGGCGCGCGGCCCCGGCGTCGGCAACGTCATCTTCGCGCTCTCCGTCGTGTACACGCCTCGCACCGCGATGCTGATCCGCAGCACCGTGCTGAGCCTACGCGAGCTCGACTACGTCCAGGCCGCCCGGGCCCTCGGCCGGCGCGACCTGATCATCGCGTTCCGCCACATCCTGCCGAACTGCGTCGGCCCCCTCCTGGTGCAGGCGAGCTTCATCTTCGCCTACGCGATCCTGGCCGAGGCCATCCTGGGATTCCTGGGTGTCGGCGTCCCCCCGTACGTGCCGTCGTGGGGTAACGTCATCGCCAGCGGCAAGAACGTCATCCGCGAGGCGTTCTGGGTGAGCCTCTTCCCCGGCCTGGCGCTGACGCTGTCGGGCCTCGCCCTGAACCTCCTGGGCGACGGTCTTCGTGACGTCCTCGACCCCCGGTTGCGGGTAAACTAGTTTCATGCCACTCGAGCAGCAGCTCAGCGACACGCTGACGAAGGCGATCAAGGAGAAGGACGCGCCGACCGCCGACGTGGTGCGCATGATCAAGTCGAAGATCGGCGAGCGGCGAACCGCCAAGGGCTTCTCCGGCACCGTCGACGACGCGCTCGTCCTCGACGTCATCGGCGCCTACCGAAAGCAGCTCCAGAAGGCGCTCGTGGAGTTCGAGAAAGTCGGCGAGCGCGGCGCCGCCCACGCCTCGCAGCTCCGCTTCGAGCTCGAGTTCGTGGAGCGCTATCTGCCCAAGGGCATGGACGAGGCGGCGCTACGCGCACTGGTCCGCGAGCGGCTCGACGCCTTGAAGATCGCCGACGCCAAGCAGGTGGGCCGGCTGGTCGGCGACGTCATGAAGACGCACAAGGGGCAGGTGGAAGCTGCGGACGTGAAGCGGGTCGCCGAGGAGATGCTGAAGGGCTAGGTTGCCCGCGCCTCGCACCACTGCTTGAGCTTCTGCAGCGCCTCGCCCCAGGCGAAGTTGCAGAAGCCGAGGTACTCGCTCCGCTCGTCCCAGCCCGAGTGCCGGAAGTCCACGATCGCCGTGTCGGCGCGCTCGGTGGCCCACGGCGGCACAGCGCGCCGCGTGATCTCGAAGCTGACCCGGGTTCCCGTCCAGGAAAAGGCCGGGCTGTTCCGCGGATGCGTGCTGACGAACTCCCATTCGATCCGGCGATCCGGGATGGCGGCGGCCACCCTGGCGCGCAGCACGCCGTGCTCGGGACCCGGATTGAACTCCAGCACGGCGCCCGAATCGGTCTTCACGGTCGTCGGCCGGTCCCACCAGCCGGCGATACCGGCTTCGGTCGAGATCGCCTCGTAGACGGTCGCCGAGGGCGCCGCGATCCACACCTGGTGATAGAGCTCGGCCATCGGCTTCAGAAGCGGCTTAGAAGACGACGACCCCGCGCGCCACCTGCCCGCTCCTGAGCGCCTGGAACCCCTCGTTGATCTCGCTGAGCTTGTAGGTCCGGCTCACCAGCTGGTCGATCTTCAGGCGGCCGTCGAGGTAGAGATCGACCAGCCGCGGGAAGTCGAGATTCGGCCGCACCGAGCCGTACATGGTGCCGCGGAGCGTCTTCTCCTGGAGCGCCATCATGTAGGGCGTGATCGGCGCCCGCACGTTCATGGCCGCCATGCCGACGATGACCGCCGTGCCGCCGGGCCGGATGGCCTCGAGGATCTGCAAGGTCGTCGCCTCGCCGCCGATCGCGTCGAACGCGTAGTCGGCGCCGCGGCCGCCGGTGAGGCCGCGCACCGTCTCCACCACATTCTGGCTCCCGGCGTTGATCGTGTGGGTGGCGCCGAACTCCCGCGCGTACTGGAGCTTGTTGTCGAGGAGATCGCAAGCGACGATCATCCGCGCGCCGGCCAGGCGCGCGCCCTGGACGACGTTGAGGCCCACGCCGCCGCAGCCGATCACCACGACCGTCGCGCCGGCCTCGACCTCGGCGCAGCGGGTGACCGCGCCGACGCCGGTCGGCACGCAGCAGCCCATCAGTGCCGCCTGCGGCCAGGGCATCTCCTTGCGAATCGGCACCAGCATCTCCGCAGGGCACACGACCGATTCCGAGAACGTGCCGATGCGCGCCATCTGGAAGATGTCCTGACCGTCCCGCTTGAGACGGGTCGTGCCGTCGAGCATCGCCCAGCGCGCGGTCTGGTGGCCGTCGCAGAGAATCGAGCGCCCGATCGAGCAGTAGAGGCAGCGGCCGCACTGCGGGCGGAACGAGAAGATGACGTGATCGCCCGGCTTCACGCCGGCGACGCCCGCGCCGATTTCCTCGACGACGCCCGCCGCCTCGTGGCCGAGCACCATCGGAAGCGGCAGCGTCCAGTCGCCGTTCATGATGTGCCAGTCGCTGTGGCAGACGCCCGCCGCCTTGACGGCCACCCGGGCCTCACCGGCCTGCGGGCCTTGCTGCTGGACGTCGACGACCTCGAGCGGGGTGTTGGCCTTGTAGAGGATCGCGGCTTTCATGCGTTGGCTCCCTGGGAAAGCTGCATCTGCTCGAGGACCGCGCGGCCCAGCAGGCCGTACGGCGTGGCGAGCGTCTCGAAGATCTCGAAGTGGTTGTAGTCGTCGCCGACCAGGAGCTCCACCGGCTTGCCGGCCGCCTTGACCGCCGCGGCGAAGTCGCGCGCCTGGCGCTGGAACTCCGGCGACTCCAGCGTGCCGTGGCTGACGATGAGGGGCGCGTTGAGCCGGTCGAGGTGCCGCTGCGGGCTCAGCGCCTCTTCCATCTCATCGGTGAACTTGACGTAGCTGCTCCGGGCCGACAGGCGCACGGGCTCGAGGTCGTACATGCCGCTCGAGCAGAGCCCGCCCTTCACGACGTCCGCCGGCAGGTCGAGCTCGCGCCAGTCGGTCGTCAGGATCACGCCGGCCAGGTGCCCGCCGGAAGAATGGCCCGAGACGTAGAGACGAGCGGGGTCGCCACCGAAGCGGCGAGCGTTCCGGTAGACCCAGGCGACCGCGCGGCGCACCTGCTCGGCCATGCGCATGAGGCTTCCGCCGACGCCCTGGACCGGCGCGAAGTCCGGCACGACGAGATGGGCGCCGGCGCGAACGAAGAGCTCGGCCACGTACGCGTAGTTGCGAGCAAGGCCGGCCCGCCAGGCGCCGCCGTGGATCAGGACGTTGATCGGTGCGCCCACGATCGGCGTGATGAATACGTCGAGGCCCTCGACCGGCGTCGGGCCGTACGCGTAGCGCAGCGGCGCGCCCAGGCGCGCGCGGACCGCATCGCTCTGGGACGCGTGGCGCCTCAGGAGCTGCTCCCGATTGGGCGCCCACGCCGCCTGATCGTATGCGGCGTCGAGCTCGGCCTGATCGAGGTCGCGCCACACGCGCGGGCCCTTGGCGCGAGCCGCCGGCGCGGCCACGGGGTGGCCGGTCGTCACGCGGCTGACCGCGATCGCCGGGGCTCCGGGCGGGGCGACCGGCGCGCGCCGGCGCGTGACTCGCTGGCCGCGCTCAGCCAAGTGCGGGGCGGCGCTGCGCCCACGGCCGCGCAGCTTCGAACGCGGCCGCCGCCTGTAGCACGGTGAGATCCGCGAAGCGGCGACCGACGATCTGGAGCCCGACCGGGAGCCCGTCGGGCGTGAAGCCGGCCGGGACCGACGCCGCCGGCTGGCCGGTGAAGTTGAACGGATAGCTGAACGAGGCCCAGCGGATCCAGTCCCATGCGTGCTGCGGCCAGTGCTCCGGATTCAGTCGACCGACCGGAAACGCCGCGACCGACAGGGTGGGCGTCAGGAGCAGATCGAATTTCTCGAAGAGCGGGCGCACAGAGTCCCAGTACGCGAGCTTCTGGCCTCGCGCCTCGACGTACTCGACCGTGCTGTACTGCAGCCCGTCCTCGATGCACGCGACGAGCCCCGGGTCCATGCGGTCGCGCCACTCTCGAAGATACTGCGCGTAATTGCCGGCCTCGTGGGCGCTCCAGAGGCAGCGGATCAGGTCGTGCGAGTCGGCGAAGCCGGGCTTCACCTCCTCGACGACACAGCCGAGCCCGTCGAATGCGCGAACCGCGTCCCTGACCAGCGCCGAGACCTCGGCGTCGACGGGAAAGCCACCGAGATCGGGGCTGAACGCCACCCGCAGCCCCGTGATGCCCGCGTCGAGCTTTCCGACGTAGTCGTCGGGGCGGGCCTCGAGCGAGGTGCGATCCCAGTCGTCCGGCCCGGCCATGATGGACAGCATCGCCGCGGCGTCGGTCACCGTGCGCGTCATCGGGCCCATGTGCGAGGCGTAGTCGTTGTTGGAGATGGGCCACATCGGAACGCGGCCGTAGGAGGGCTTGAGCCCGAAGATCCCGCAGAAGCCGCTGGGAATCCGGATCGACCCGGCGCCGTCGGAGCCCTGGTGAATCGGTCCCAGCCCGGCGGCGGTGGCAGCGCCGGCACCGGCGCTCGAGCCGCCCGTTGTCATCGCCGTGTTCCAGGGGTTACGGGTGATACCGGTCACCGGGCAGTCGCCCAGGCCCTTCCAGCCGAACTCGGGCGTGGTCGTCTTGCCGAGCATGACGCCCCCCGCCTGTTTCAGCCGCCGTACCACCGGCGGATCGACGTCGGGCACGCGGCGCTCGAAGATGAAGGACCCGGACATCGTCCGGATGCCCTTCGTATAGTGCAGGTCCTTGATGGAGAACGGCACGCCGTGAAGCGGACCGCGCACCTCGCCCTTCATCACCGCCTGCTCGGCCTCGCGCGCGGCCGCCAGCGCGACGTCCGGCGTGACCGTGCAGAACGCGTTGACGATCGGGTTGAGGCGCTCGATGCGGTCGAGGACGGCGCGCGTCAGCTCGACGGGCGAGAGCTTCCGCGCGCGGATCAGCGCGGCCAGTTCGGTCGCGGGCGTGAAGGCGAGATCGGACGACGTCATCGTGCTCTCCCGGCCTCTACTTCTTCGAGATCAGCCAGTGCCCGAGCGCCAGATGCGGCAGCCCCGAGCGCTCGAAGGTGTCCACGGCGTCCTCGGCCGAGGCGACCAGCGGCTCGCCGTGCAGGTTGAAGGACGTGTTGAGCACGGCGCCGATCCCCGTCCGCCGCTCGAACTCACGGACGACGCGATAGTACGGCGGGTTCCACGCCTCGTCGAGAATGTGGGCGCGCGCCGTCCCGTCTTGCGGATGAATGGCCGCGACGATCTGGTCGCGTCCCTTCGCGTTGGTCGGAAACGCCAGCATCATGTACGGCGAAGCCAGGCCGCGCGGATTGACCACGTAGTCGGCCTCGCGCTCGCGCAAGATCGTCGGCGCGAACGGCATCCAGAAGTCTCGGCTCTTGATCATCCGGTTGATCACGTCGACCACCCGGTGGTCCGACGGGTTGGCCAGGATCGAGCGGTTGCCGAGCGCGCGCGCCCCGAATTCCATACGGCCGGCGCAGCGCGCGACGACTCCGTCGGACACCAGGAGGTCGGCGATCTTCTCCTCGATCGCCGCGTGCTCGCTCACGCGATAGCGGCTCGCCAGATCGCGGCGGCGGACGACCTCTTCGATCTCGGCGTCCTTCACGTCGGGTCCGAGGTAGGCGGGCCCGAACGGCCGCGGCGACGCGGCGCGCCCCGACTCGGCGCAGAGGTCGAGGTAGCCGAGATAGGCCGCGCCCACCGCGTTCGACTCGTCGCCGCAAGACGGAAAGACGAAGAGCTCGCTGAGCCAGGATTCCTCGGCGATCAGCATGTTCGCCTTCACGTTCATGAAGACGCCGCCGCCGAGCGCCAGCCGCTCGCCGCCGTAGCGCTCGTGGGCCAGGCGCGTCCACCGCACCAGCGCGTTCTCGAGGATCTGCTGGGCGCCGCCGGCGATGCCGTCGAAGCGAAGCCCGAGCGTCGCCTCGAGCAGCGCCCGGTAGAGCGGCCCGCGCCGCCGCCACTCGAAGAGGCTCGGCTTGCCCTCGCCCATCTTGAACACGCGGCCGAGCGCGGCGACGGCGCGCTCGGTCTCCCGCGCGGGCGCGTAGGGCGCGAGCCCCATCACCTTGTACTCGTGCTCGCCCGGCTTCATGCCGAGCAGGAGCGTCACGAGCGTATAGAAGGAGCCGAGCGAGCCCGGGCCGCTCGGGCTCGCCTCGTGGCGGGTCAGCGTGGTGCCGCTGGCGCTCGACACGGTGCCGCAGAGCCCGTCGCCGGAGTTGTCGTTGGTGAGCACCAGCGCGGGACGGCCGGCGAACGGCGATCCGTAGTAGGCGGCCGCCGCATGGCAGGCGTGATGGTCGACCACCTTCACGCGGTCGTCGGCCAGGCGCAGGTGGCCCGTCACCTGGCCGCGCCGCTCGCCCTCGGTGAGCGGCGCCTTGCCGGGGGCTGGATCGAGGAGGCCGAGCTTCGCGCCGAGCTTGCGCGCCCGGCCCGCCAGACCGCGCCGCGGCGCCTCCAGGCCCACTCCGTAATAGCGGCGCGTATAGGCCTCGTCGCGCATCACCCGGTTCATCCAGTCGTAGGATGGGATGCGCGTTCCCGCGAGCACCACGCGATCCACGTCGCCCGCAGTCAGGCCGAGGTCCGTGAGCAGCGCGTCGACGGCGCGCCGCGGGTAGCCGGCGTCGTTCTTCAGGCGGGAAAACCGCTCCTCGGAGGCGCAGCCGACGACTTCCCCGTCTCGAAGGACGGCCGCGGTCGCGCAGTGGGTCTCGCTGATCCCTAAAACGATCAAGACCCGACGATCATATCAGCAATGGTTACCTACCCTTGAGCCTCAGATCCTCGTAGGGGGCGGAGAACGGGAAGTTGGCGATGAGGCCCAGCCCTGACTCCGCCACGCGGGGCCCGTACGCGCAGATCGAGGGAAATTCCCAGATCGGGGCGAACATGGCCTTGTCGTGGACGAGCCGCTGGATGCGCTCGAGAAGGGCGCCACGGCTCTTCAGGTCGGGCGCCGCCGGCAGCTCGCGCCAGAGCCCCTCGATGTCGGGATAGCTTCCGTAGACGTACGTGCCGCCTGGGGCCACCCATGCCTCCAGCCGCGTCGCCGCGTTGCCGAGCGCGCCGCTCCCGATGAGGATCACGTTCTTCAGACGCTTTTCCTGAACCGCCTTGAAGAAGCCCGCTCGTTCGATCGGCTGAAGGACCATTCGGATCCCGACCGGCCTGAAGTAGTTCGCGATCGTTTCGGCGACGGGCGCGTAGAGCACATCCGAGAACAGTGTCCCCGCGTCGAAGCCCTGCGGGTAGCCGGCCTCGGCCAAGAGCCGCTTCGCTCTCGCCGGATCGTACTCGTACAGCGGCGCCGGCCAGGCGAAGTCGAATCCCTGAGGAATGATGGTGGCCGTGACACGCGACAGCCCCAGTGTCTCCGCCTCATTGAGCGCCTGGCGATCGATGGCGAGGTTTGCGGCCAGCCGCACGCGCCGATCGGCCCAGGGTGATTTCGGGTCCCACTGCTCGGCGAAATACAGCCACTCGGTCACCGGGGCCGGCACCGCTTTGAGCGTGAGCCCCGGACTGCGCCGTAGCTCCTCGGCCAGAACTCCGCGGAACGTGAAGGCGACGTCCGCTTCGCCGCGCTTGAGCATGGCCAGTCGAGTGGATGAGTCTGGAACGGCTCGAAAGACCAGCGTCTTGACGGCCGGTGTCTTACGCCAGTACTGCTCGTTGGCCTCGAGCACGAGCTCGACGCCCGGGTTGAAGGCGACGAACTTGTACGGCCCCGCCCCGATCGGCGCTCGCTTGAACCCCTCGTCGCCCACCTTTTCGAGATATTTCTTGGGCACGACCCATCCCGCTCCGGTCGCCGGCGTGCCGTAATACGTCATGAAGTCCGGCCACGGCTGCTTGAGCCGGAAGCGTACCCGCTGATTGTCCACCTCGACCGCGGCGATCCGGGATTTGAAGGCGGACGCCGCCGTCCCGCGGTAACGCTCGAACGAAAACTTCGCATCCTCGGCGGTCACCGGCTCGCCGTTGTGGAACCTGACGCCTTTGCGCAGCACGAACTCGTACACGAGACCGTCCCGCGATACGGTCCACGATTCGGCGAGGCTCGGCGCCATGGGTTGGCCGGGCATCGCCTTCACCAGCGCGTCGTGCACCGCGTAGAGGACGATGAACGGGACGGAGGTCGACGTGGTGTCAGCCGGATCGAACCAGACGGGCGCGAGCGACACCTGGAGAGCGAAGGTCATCTGGCCTGCGGGCGCTTCCGAGCGCCCCTCGGGCGCTGCGACGGCCATGGGGCCACTCGCCAGCGACATCAAAACGACGAGAGTCACGAGGCGCGTTCTCATCGCGACAACCTCCCCAGGTCCGGCGCGTTATCCCCGGATTGTGCGCATGACGTCCTCGTTGGCGAAGACGTCGCGCGGGTTGCCCTGGAAGATGATCTCCCCGCGATCGATCGCGTAGAGCCGGTCGGCGACCCGCGTGGCGTTGATCAGGTTCGACTCGGCGATGAGGACGGAGATGCCCATCGACTTGATCGTCCGCACCGCCTCGATGAACCGGGTCACCACGACCGGCGCGAGCCCCTCGAACGGCTCGTCGAGCAGCAGGACCGACGGCCCGAGCGACATGGCCCGCGTGATGGCGACCATCTTCTTCTGTCCGCCGGAGAGGTGAAGCCCCCGGCGGGTCATGAAGCCCTTGACCTCCGGGAAGACCGTGAAGACCCGATCGTCGAAATCGCGACGCCGGCGCGACGTCGCGAGCCAGGACGTGATCTGGAAGTTCTCCTCCACCGAGAGGTCGGGGAAGATGCCGCAGTCCTCCGGCGCGTAGCCGATGCCCATGAGCGCGCGCTCGTGCGCCGGCATCCGGGTGATGTCTCGCTCGCGGAACGCGACGCGGCCGGAGCGCACCGGCAGGAGGCCCATGATGCTGTCGATCGTCGTGGTCTTGCCGGCGCCGTTGCGGCCGACCAGGCAGATGGCCTCGCCGTCCCCCAGTGCGAGCGAGACCTCGCGCAGAATCTGCGCCGGACCGCGGAAGGTGTTGATGCGATCGAGCTCGAGCGTGACGGCCATCAGCGGGGCTCCGTCGTGCCGATGAGGGTGGTCGTGACCGTGTCGTTGCGCCGGATCTCGTCCGGCGTTCCGTCGGCGAGGATGGCCCCCTGGTGCATCGCGACGATCCGATCGGAGTAGTTGAAGACCACGTCCATGTCGTGCTCGATGATCGCGGCCGAGATGCCCTGCGATCGGACGACGGACGTCACCGTGTCCATGATCGGCGCCTTCTCGCGCGTGCTGACGCCGCTGGTCGGCTCGTCCAGGAAGAGGAGCTTCGGACGCAGGGCGTAGGCGACCGCCACGTCGAGGAGCTTGCGCTCGCCCTGCGAGACGCCGCCGGCCAGCACCCGCGCCTTCGGCTCGAGCCCGAACAATCTCAAGATCTCGTGCGCCTCGTCCCAGACCGCCGAATCGCTCGCCGCGAGCGCGACGGGGTTCGCGATCTTGCCCTCCCGCGAGAAGATCGTCAGCGCGACGTTATCGAGCGCGGTGAGCTGGTCGAACAGGTTCACGAGCTGGAAGCTGCGCGCGATCCCGGCCTTGATGCGGCCGTGCACGGACTGGTGGGTGACGTCCTGGTCGCGGAAGAGGATCTGGCCGCCGTCGGGGCGGAAGAGGCCG
>DASRIY010000352.1:0-6229 GCA_035649755.1 Candidatus Methylomirabilota bacterium | reverse complement strand
ACCGCGATGCGGTCGGACATGGTCATCGCCTCGGTCTGGTCGTGGGTCACATAGACCATCGTGATGCCGACCTCGCGGTGGATGCGCTTGAGCTCGACCTGCATCTGCTCGCGCAGGTTCTTGTCCAGGGCGCCGAGGGGCTCGTCGAGCAAGAGCACATCCGGGTTGAAGACGAGACCCCGCGCGAGCGCGACGCGCTGCTGCTGGCCGCCGGACAGCTCGCGCGGATGCTTGGTGGCGAACGGCGTGAGCCCGACCAGCTCCAGGATCTCGCGCACGCGCTCGGCCTGCCCCGCGCGCGGGAATCCGCGCATGCGCAGCGGAAAAGCGACGTTGCGCTCGACCGTCATGTGGGGGAACAGCGCGTAGTTCTGGAAGACGACGCCGATGTTGCGCTCGTACGGCTTGCGGCGCGTCAGGTCCTCGCCGCCGAGCTCGATCACGCCGCTGGTGGGCTCCTCGAAGCCGGCGATCATCATGAGCGTCGTCGTCTTCCCCGAGCCGCTTGGGCCGAGCAGCGTGAGGAACTCGCCCTTCGTGATGTCGAGGCTGAGCCCGTCGACCGCGTTGACGCGGCCGTCGTAGGACTTCACAAGACGCTCTAGCTTGAGGTATGCCAGCGTCAGGCCCGCGCGCGGGGCACGATGAGCGCGTCCACGACCACGGAGCCCGCGCCCGCCTGCCTGACCACGATCGGGTTCACGTCGAGCTCACTCAGGCTCTCGCGCTCGGCCCACGCGAAGTCGCCGATCGCCTCCAGCGTGCGGGCGAGCGCGCCGACGTCGCCGGGCGGGCGACCGCGAAAACCGCCGAGCAGGGCCGCGACCTTCGTCTCGGCGATCATCGCCTCCGCGTCGCCGGCGCGCAGGGGTAGGGGGCGGAGCGCCACGTCATCCAGCGCCTCGATCAGCACGCCCCCCGCGCCGAACGCCAGGACGAGACCGAAATCGGGGTCGCGGTTCACGCCGGCGAAGACCTCGAGGATCCCATGCGCCATCTCCTGGACCAGAAACCCGGCGACGTCGTTGCGCCGGGCGAGCTCGTCGACCCGGCGGGAGAACCGATCCCATGCCGCGCGAAGCTCGTTCTCATCGCGCAAGCCGACCGCGACCAGGCCGACGTCCGACCGGTGCGGGATCACATCGGACACGACCTTCAGCACGACGGGGTAGCCGATGGCTTTCGCTGCCTCGCGCGCATCGTCGAGCGACGCGACGAGCCGCTCCCGTACGACGGAAACACCACCCGCTTCGAGCAGGCGCTTGGCGTCGTGCTCGTGGATCGTAGGCCGCGCGCGACCCGCCTGCATTGCCTGGATTGCGCCTCCCCCCGCCCTCGAGGGTCGTGGCGGCGCGAACGGCTCGCTCCAGCGCGCGAGCCGGTCTACCGCGCCGAGGCCGGCGCGTGTGCCGCCGATCACCGCGATCCCGTGGTCGCGCAGGAACGCCACCACGTCGCGTCGGAAGACGCCGGACCGCATCGTCATCAGATAGAAGGGCTTCGCCGACTGCTGGGCGCCTTCCGCGACGGTCTTGGCGTAGTCCAGCGCCCGCGCGGGCGAGCCCATGGGCTGGTCGTCGAAGCCGTCGGAGCAGAACGCGACTGCGTCGTAGCTGGATTCGCTACCGAGCACGCGAAGACCATGGGGGAAATTCGTCGCATAGTCGCCGTTGCCCCACGCATCGAGCGGGTTGCCGTCGCCGGTGATGCGTCCGACGACGCGCTCGACTTCCGCGCGCGCGGCGGCGGGAAGCGGCGGCAGCTGGAGGTTGGCCGTGGCGGCGAGGTCGAGGATGAGCTCGGCCTGTCCGCCCGACGCCGTCATGATCGCGATGCGCCGGCCGCGCGGCCAGCGCTCGGCCTGGCAAGCGGCGATCACTTCCGTCATCTCGTCCATGTCGGCGACCTCGATGGCCCGGTGCGCACGCAGCATCGCCGAGAACACGCGTGCCTCGCCGGCCAGACCGCCGGTATGCGTGCTGATCGCCCGGCGGGTCCGATCGCTGCGACCGACCTTGAGGACAACGACGGGCTTGCCGCGATCAGCGGCGCGATCGAGCGCGGCCACGAACCGCTCCGGCTCGCGGACCGATTCCAGGAACATCGCGATCACGCGGGTCGCCGGGTCGTCGATGAGGTACTCGAGAAAGTCGACCGCGGCGACGACCGCCTCGTTGCCGGACGAAATCACCTGGCTCCAGCCGAAGCGCCGGCAATCGGTCAGGAGGCCGATGCAGATCGAGCCGCTCTGCGAGATCATCCCGACGTTCCCGGCCAGCCGCGCCGGATCGTGCACCGCCTGGATGTAGATCAGGCTCGGCACGTGCGGGCTGATCACCCCCATGCAGTTGGGCCCGCACAAAGACATGGACGCCTCGCGGCAGATGGCCGCGATCGCCTCCTGGCGCTTCTTGCCCTCCGCGTCCGCCTCCGCGAAGCCGCCGTCGAAGATCACGGCCGCGCCGACGCCGCGATCGGCCGCGGGCCGCATGTGCTCGAGCACCCGGGCGTGGTTCACCGCGAACGCGACGACGTCGACGTCGCGCGGCAGATCGGCCACCGAGGGATAGCAGCGGCGCCCCAGAAGATTCTCGTACCGCGGATTGACCGGATAGACATCGCCGCGAAAGCCGATGCCGTCGAGCGCTTCGACCAGGGTGCGGCCGACCGACGGGCGCTCGGAGGCGCCGACGATGGCGACGGAGCGGGGACGCAGGAGACGATCAAGCGACATGGGCGCTCCTTCTACGCAGGAAGAGCGAAGCGAGCACGCCGAGGGCCACGGTGCTCACGAGGAGCGTCGACACCACGGCGATGACGGGATCGGACTCGAGGCGGATCGACTCGTACATCTTCTTCGGAAGCGTGATGGCGCCGCGGCCGCCGATGAAGAGGGCCACGACCGCCTCGTTGAAAGAGGACAGGAACGCGAACAGCGCGCCGACCAGCATGCCCGGCCGCAGGATCGGCAGCGTGACATGCACGAACGTTCGCAGCGGGCCGGCGCCGGAGCTCATGGCCGCTCGTTCCAGGTTCTGATCGAAGCCCTTGAGCGTGGCCGAGATGACCAGGAAGGCGACGGGCACCGCGAGCATCCCGTGGGCGATCACGACGCCGAGCAGCGTGCCGGTCAGCTTCGCCCGCCCGAGGAAGCCGTAGTACGCGAGCGCGCTGACGACGTGCGGGACGATGAGCGGCGCCATGATCAGGAGATTCACGACGGTCTTGCCGCGGAACCGGTAGCGCACGTAGCCAAACGCCGCGGGCACGACGAGCAGCATCGTGAGCGTCATGGCGCCGAGCGCGATGACGAAGCTGTTCAGGGTGGGCTCGAGCCACTCTTCGCTCGTGAAGTACTTGGCGTAGTAGCCAAGCCAGTAGCCCGGCGGCGGGAACGCGAACGAGATCGCCGTGCTGAAGGACATCGGCACGACGACCAGGATGGGCGCCAGCAGGAAGAGCGCGCCGAGGCCCGCGAGGATGAGGGGCAGCATTCCTTCAGCCCCACAGCCGGTCGAGGCCGGCGAAGTGATTGTAGATCGCCAGGACGGCGCAAGTGGCGACAAGGAGCACGACGGCGACGGCCGACGCGAAGCCGAACGCCAGCAGCTCCTCGATCTGCTGGTTGATGAGCTGCGAGATCATCATGTCGCGCGGCGTGCCGAGGAGCACCGGCGTCACGAAAAAGCCCAGGCACGTGACGAACACGAGCAGACTGCCGTTGACGACGCCGGGCAGGCTTAGCGGCAGGAACACCTCGCGGAACGCCGCGGCGGGCCGCGCGCCGAGACTCGCTGCCGCCTTCAGGTGGTTCGCGTCGATCTTCCGCATGGCCGCGTAGAGGGCCAGGACCATGTACGGCAGCAGGATGTGCGTCATCCCCAGCGTCGAGCTGAACGTGGTGAAGAGGAGCTGCGGCGACAAGCCCAGGCCGAGCGCTCCGTACGCCGCCGCCACCGGTCCCTTGCTGCCGAGGATGACGAGCCACGCGTAGGTGCGCACCAGGAACCCGGTCCAGAAGCTCATCGCGACGACCGTGAGCAAGAGCGTCGAGATCCAGCCGGGCCGCCGCGCCATCACGTACGCGATCGGATAGCCGATAACCAGGCAGAGCATGGTGACGATCAGCGAGGTCACGAACGTGTTGACCATGACGCGGGTGTAGACGGGCACCGTGAAGATGCGCTGGTAGTGCGCGATCGAAAGCCGGGGATCGGTGAGGCTCAGCAGCAGCACGTACGCGATGGGCACCACGAAGAGCAGCACGAGCGCCAGGCACGACGGGGCGATCAGGAGCCACGCCGTCGCATTTCCCTTCGCGCGGCGCGGGACGGCTTGGGTACGGAGCGCGGCCGCGCTCAGCTCGCCAGCCACTGCGTGAAGCGTTCCTGGATCTTGGCGGTCTGGTCCGCCTCGGCGACGGTGTCGGGCTTGATCGCGACCTTCTGGTTCTCGGGATACGTCGGAAGCTGGCGCGACACCTCGGCCGGGATGAGCTTGAACGCTTCCGGGTTGGTCGGACCGTAGTAGAGCTTGTTCGCGAAGTCGGCCTGCGGCTTCGGCTGCACGGCGAACTGGAGGAATTCCCACGCGAGCTTCCGGTTCGGCGCGCCCTTCGCCACACCCCACATCGTCGTCGTGATGGTGGCGCCGTGCCAGACGAGCTCGACGGGATGGCCCTGCTGCTGGAGCTCACTGGCGCGCGCGTTCCACATGACGATCAGGTCGACCTCACCATCGCGCAGGAGCTGCTGCGACTGGTTGCCCTGCGTCCACCAGACCTTGATGTGCGGCTTGATCTGGTCGAGCTTGCGGAAGGCGCGGTCGATGTCGAGCGGGAACACCTTGTCGACGGCCACGCCGTCGGCGACCAGGGCGAACTGCACCGTGCGCACCGCGTTGTTGAGCATCGAGCGGTTCCCCGGAAACTTCTTGACGTCCCAGAAGTCGGCCCAGGTCTTCGGGCCGCCTTGCGGGAACTTGTCCTTGCGGTAAGCGAGGTTCGTCCCGAGCGCACAGTAGGCGAGGCCGTTGGCGTACACGGCATTGGGGAAGAGCTTCTCTTTCTTCACGACCGCCCAGTCGACCGGCTCCACCAGGCCTTCACGCTCGGCGCGGAGCAGCTCGGCCTGGGTGATCGCCGTGATGTCCCACTCGTAGTTGCCGCTCTGCACCTGGGCCTTCAGCTTGGCGTACGACACCGGCGCGACCGTCTTCACGCGGATGCCCGTCTGGTCGGTGAACGGCTTGAAGAACGCGGCTTCCTCGGCGGCTGTCCAGCTTCCGCCCCAGGTGTTCACGTAGATCGTGCGCGTCTGCGCGATCGTGCGATCAGTGACGATCAGCGGTCCGGCGGACGCCGCGGTTGCCGCGGCGGCGAATCCACTGAGGAACGTGCGGCGTCGCATGACTATCCTCCCTGGCCCTGCCTGTGCTCGAGGGCTTCACGCCTCGAGAGTGGTCGAGATTCTATCGCAGGCGTTTGGGACAATACCGCACTTCGACGGCGTGGTTCGGCCATAATCCCCACCGTGAGCGTCGAGCCCGCGAGCGAGCGTCTGATCGGCCGGAGGCTCTTGCGACAGGAAGATCCGCGACTGGTCACCGGCAAGGGCGCGTACGTGACGGACCTGGCGCTACCCGGCATCCTGCACATGGCGGTGCTACGCAGCCCTCACGCCCATGCGCGCATCGCGCGCGTGAATGCCGACCACGCGCGCCGGGTTTCCGGCGTCGTCGGCGTCTTCACCGCCGGCGACCTTCGCGACGTCGGCCTGCTACCGGTGATGGCGCACCCGCCGGGCCAGCGCCAGACCGACTTTCCGGTGCTCCCTATCGATCGCGCGCGCTACGTTGGGCAGCCCCTCGCCGCCGTCGTGGCCGAGACCCGCTACGCCGCCCAGGACGGCGTCGAGACACTCGACGTGACGTACGATCCGCTGCCGGTCGTCGCGGACGTCGCGCAGGCGACGGCGCCCGGCGCACCGAAGCTCTACGACGACTGGCCGGACAACGTGGTCGTCGCGCGGGAGATCGGCAGCGGCGATCCCGACGCAATCTTCGCGACGGCGCCGACGGTGGTGGAGGTGCGCTTCACGATGCCGCGGCAGACGGCGGCGCCGATGGAAGGGCGCGCCATCTGCGCGCGCTTCGACGGCGACACCGGCGAGCTGACGGTGTGGGCCTCGAGCCAGGCGCCGCACCTCTTCCGCACGGTGCTCGCCGGAGT
>DASRIY010000351.1:0-11426 GCA_035649755.1 Candidatus Methylomirabilota bacterium | reverse complement strand
TTCATCGAGAAGTCGAAGTGGTCCTTGGACGCGAAGTGGCTCGTGTTCGACCGCCAAGTTTGCCACTCCTCGCTGGTGGCGCAGCCGCCCACGAGCAGGAGCGACGTTCCCATCACCACCATTCGCCAGTTCTTGCTGCCGCGCATATGCAGGTCCTCCCCCCAGGGGTTCTAAGCTGGCACATCCTACATTCGCAAGGGGGGCTGGTCAATCGGCCGTTCGTGCTAGACTCCCCATTACAACGTCGAGGAGCCTATCCGTATGGATGCCCTGAAGATCCACTCAAAACCCGAGGGCCTCCGCCGGCCCATCCTGATCATGGCGTTTGGCGGCTGGAACGACGCCGCGGAATCGGCGACGACCGCCGTGCGCTACCTGGGTACGTCCTTCCGGGCCGAGAAATTCGCCGAGATCGATCCCGAGGAGTTCTACCACTTCGGCCTCGCCCGGCCGCACGTCCGCTTCAAGGCCGGCTCGGAGACCGATCGTGAGATCACCTGGCCGACGACCGACTTCTCGATCAGCCAGGCATCGGCCCTGGCGCGGGACGTCATCGTGGGCGTGGCCATCGAGCCGCATCTGCGCTGGAAGAACTACTGCGCCGCGGTGCTCGAGCTGGCGCGGCAGTGCGAGGCGACCCTGGTGCTGACGGTGGGGGCACTGCTCGCCGAGGTGCCGCATACCCGGCCCGTGCGCCTGTCCGGCACCGCGTCGGATCCCGAGCTGGCCGTTCGCTTGGGGGTGCGCCCGACGAAGTACGAGGGACCGACCGGGATCGTCGGCGTGCTCAACACGGTCTGCAAGGAGCAGGGCGTTGCGACGGCGAGCCTCTGGGCCAA
Source organism: Candidatus Methylomirabilota bacterium (assembly GCA_035649755.1). GTDB lineage: Bacteria > Methylomirabilota > Methylomirabilia > Rokubacteriales > CSP1-6 > AR31. The sequence goes on along the minus strand of DASRIY010000351.1, from coordinate 10,587 downwards.
CGTCCCGCACTACATCTCGGGCATCGAGAACCCGCGGGCCACGCTCGCCCTGGTTCAGCGCGTCGCACCTCTGCTGGGGGCCACGGTCGACGTCGGCGACCTCGACGAGGCGGTCAAGCAGTTCGACTCCAACCTGAAAGAAATCGTCGCCCAGAACACGAAGATCGCGAACTACATCAAGAAGCTCGAGTCGCGCGACGCAGCCGAGGAGACCCCGCCGGCTCCGAAGGCCGGCCAGAGCGATTTGCCGCCGGCCTCCCAGCTCGTCGCCGAGATCGAGCAGTTCCTCCGCCAGCAACGTCCAGAGTGATCCGGGGCCGAGTCGGCGTCGTCGCCCTCGGCCTCGCTCTCATCGCGGGATCGGCCGGCGCGGCCGAACATGCCGCCGTGGCCTGGCACCCGTCGAAACCGAAGCTCGGCGACGTCGCCTGGCTGCACGTGCGCGACGTGCCGGAGGGCGCCGCGGTCGAGGGCTCGGTCGACGGCCGGCCGCTGAGGTTCTTTCCCTACGCGGGCGGCCAGGCCGCCCTGCTGGGGATCGATCTGGAGACCAAGCCCGGCACTCACCTTTGGAAGGTGGGAGTCATCGAGCCGGGACGGGATCCACGGAACGCGCAGGGCACGGTGACGATCACCCGACGGAGCTTTCCGCAGGAGCGCCTCACGCTGCCCCAGACCATGGTCGATCTCGATCCGGAGACGGAGAAGCGGGCTGTCGAGGAGACCCGGCAGCTGACGACCCTCTACCGGACCGTCACGCCCGACCGGTTGTGGCGCGGGAAGTTCACCAAGCCCGTCGGAATCCAGGCGCCCGGCACCGGGTTCGGCGCGCGCCGCATCATCAATGGTCAGCCGCGCTCACCCCACGGCGGGATCGACTTCGCCGCGCCGCGCGGAACGCCGGTCGTCGCGGCCAATGCGGGCAAGGTTGCCCTCGTCGCCGAGTTCTTCTTCCCGGGTCGGCTGGTGATCCTCGACCACGGCCTCGGCCTCTACACGCTCTACTTCCACCTCGATACCACGACCGTCGTCGAGGGCGAGCGCGTGGAGCGCGGCCGGATGATCGGGACCGTGGGGTCCACCGGCCGAGCCACCGGGCCGCACCTACATTTCGGCGCCCTGGTGAACTCGGCGCGGATCGACCCGGCAACGCTCCTGGGCCTCGAGCTGAACGACTAACGCCGGCGGCGCGCCTTCGCCTTCTTCTTGCTCCGGGCCTTGGCTTTGGCCTTCTTCTTCGGCCGCGCCTTGGCTTTCTTGCGGGCCTTCGCCTTCGCCTTGGGCTTGGCGGCCTTCGGCGCCGGCGCGGGCCTGGCGGGGGCAGGTGCGGGGACCGGTGGTGCCGCCGGAGTCGGGGTCGGCGTCCAGGGCTCGGGTTCACCGAACATGCGTTCCATCGTCTCCTCCATGGTCAGGACGATCGGCTCGCGCTTATTTACCCTGCGGTCGAGCAGCCCGTTTTCGCAAGAAGTTTTCGCACGAATGAAATCAGACGGCGATGGTCGCCCGCACCCGAGCGGCGTGGGCGGCGAGGGCCCGATTGGACCAGACCGTGAACGCCGATCGCGCCAGCAGCGCGCGTAGGGCGCGGCGGGGAATCTTGATGGGCGCCGTCGCGCCGAGCGGGTTGGGGTGCGCGGTGAGCGCAGCGAGGGTCGCCAGGCCGATCAGGAGCGGCCACGCGCAGGCCAGCCGCATGCGCCACTCGAGCCGCGGGATCGCCAGCGTGTAGTCCCACGCGACGTCGTAGTGCTCGAGGGCCAGGCCCAGGAGACGGCGGTAGAGCGGGCGCGCGCGGGCGGCGCCGGCTGGCTCCAGCAGGTCGCGCGGGCCCAGCCCGAGCGCGGCCAGCTCGCGCGCCGGCAGGTAGCAGCGGCCGTGAGCGAGGTCGCCCGGCACGTCGCGTAGCACGTTGGTCAGCTGCAGCGCCTTTCCGAAGCTCACGCCCTGCTCGCTCATCTCCCGCAGCGGCCAGTCGCTGAGCCGAGGCCGGTGAGCGATGTGCAGCGCCGTCCAGAACGGCCCGACACAGCCAGCGACCAGATACACGTAGTGGTCGAGGTCCTCGAGCGTCTCGATCGCCGCGAGGCCCTTGGTGTCCTCGCCGGGGAACCGCGTGAGGTCGAAGATCATGCCCGAGGTGAGCGTCGCCAGTACCGCCCGCACCTCGTGACGGTCGGCCGGCGGGAGCGCCTCGATGCGAGCGAGCGCCTCGCCCACTCGCTCGAGCAGCCGCCGCTCGGCCGCGTGCGTCTGCAGGGGCGCGCACGCGCGCGCGAGCGTCCGGACGTCGACCAGCTCGCCGGCGCCGGCCCGCCGCAGAGTCTCGAGGTGCCCCAGCCGATCGTCGCGAGGGACGAGGCGGGTGTCGGCGATGGTGTCGGCGGCGCGGGCCAGGAGGTAGGCGAGGCCGATCGGCTCGCGGAGCGAGCGCGGCAGGACGGCCAGGGAGAGGTAGAAGCTCCGGCTGACCTGCCGCAGGAGGGAGCCCAGCAGGTCGCCGGCCATGCTAGTCGTGGTCGAACGGTCGCTTCGGGGGACTGGGGTCGTCCTTGGCCTTCTTGAGCCCCTCCTGGAACTTGCGGTCCAGGAGCTTGCCCTTCTCACCCTCGGCGCGGAGCTGCTCCTTGAAGCGCTCCTCCCGCTCGGCCGACCGGGTGCGGAGCTTGTCGAACGCCGCGCCGAGATCGTCCACCGACCGCGTCGGCGGAGGCGGCTCGTGCGAGATGATCGCTCGCAGCTCCGGGTCGAGCGTCAGCTTGGCCTTACAGCACGGACACTCGACCGTGAACGATGGCGCGGCCATGGGCGCCACGCTAGCAGCGTGGCCGGGAGGCGTCAAGCCGTGCGACAATGCCGCCGATGGCCGAGCTCGCGAACGAGTTTTCCTGGTCGCGCAGCCGCGACAACACCTTTCAAGACTGCCGGCGCCGCTACTTCTACCATTATTATGGCGCCTGGGGCGGGTGGGACGCCGCCGCCGGCGAAGAGGTGCGCCGCCTCTACATCCTCAAGCAGCTCGCGTCGCGGCAGATGTGGGCCGGGCGGATCGTGCACGACGCGATCGAGATGATCCTGCACGCCTTCGCCGAGGGGCGCGACCTTCCGGTCGAGCCGTTCATCGCCGACGTCGTCGAGCGGATGCGCGGCGAGTGGCGCTCGTCGAAGGCCGGCCGCTATCGCGAGAGCCCGAAGACCCTCGCGTTGTACGAGCACGAGTACGCGGTCGACCTGAAGCCCGAGGTGTGGCAGGCGCTCTCCCGCAACGTCACGGTCTGCCTGCGCAACTTCTTCCGCCTGCCGCTGGTGGCCGCGATCCGCAAAACGCCGCCCGAGCACTGGTCGATCGAGCACTGGTCCAAGGTGTTCGACTTCGAGGGCACGCCGGTGTGGATGGCGCCCGACTTCGGCTTCTGGACCGACGACGGCCGGCTCGCCCTGGTGGACTGGAAGACGGGCGGCGCGACCCCGGACGGCGCCGCGTTCCAGCTCGGCTGCTACGCGCTCTACGCCGACGAGGTGCTGGGCGTGCCGCCCGCCAAGGTCGACCTGTTCGAGGCGAACCTGCGCGAGCCCGAGGTGACGCAGCTCTCCTGGAACGACGACCGGCTCGAGGCCATCAAGGAGCAGCTGCGTCTGTCGATCCGCTCGATGAAGGCGTACCTGGTCGATCCGGCCGCGAACGTCGCGGCGCTCGCCGACTTCGAGAAGACCGAGGACCTCCGCATCTGCAAGTGGTGCAACTTTCGGGTAGTGTGTCGCCCTGAGCTCGCGTGACGGACTCATCGAACGCTCTCGACTGACGATCTATCGATCAAGGAGACGCACGTGCGCGAGAACACCCTGAGGAAGATCTGGGCGAAGGGCGAGGCGGTGGTGAACGGCTGGCTGTCCATTCCAAGCTCGTTCTCCGCCGAGATCATGGCGCATCAAGGCTTCGACTCGCTGACCGTCGACATGCAGCACGGCGTGATCGACTACCAGACCGCGGTCACGATGCTGCAGGCCATCTCGACGACGCCGGTCATCCCGCTGGCCCGCGTGCCCTGGAACGATCCGGCGCTGCTCATGAAGATCCTCGACGCCGGCGTCTACGGCGTCATCTGCCCGATGATCAACACGAAGGCCCAGGCCGAGGCGCTGGTCGCCGCCTGCAAGTACGCGCCGCGCGGTTACCGGAGCTGGGGCCCGGTGCGCGCCTCGATCTACGCCGGCAGCGACTACGGCGACCACGCCAACGACGACCTGATCGTCATGCCGATGATCGAGACCGCCGAGGCGGTGAAGAACATCGACGAGATCCTCAAGGTGCCCGGCGTCGACGGGGTCTATGTCGGCCCGTCGGATCTCTCGCTGACGATGGGCTGCAAGCCGCGGCTGGACCAGACGGACCCGCCGGTGGTGGAGGCCCAGCAGAAGATCGTCGAGGCGTGCAAGCGGCACCGCGTCGCCGCGGGCATCCACAACGGGACGGCCGCCTACGCCCTGAAGATGATCGCGGCCGGCTACCAGTTCGTAACCCTCGCGAGCGAGAGCCGTTTTATGGCGGCCAAGGCCGCCGAGGAAGTGTCGGCGGTGCGCAAGACCGGCGTGAAGGCCGGTACGCTGCCCGCGTACTAGATGCGCCTGGACGCGGCGCCGGTCCAGGAATTCCTGGCCACGAAGGAGGTCGTCGTGCTCGCGACCGTGCAGGCCGACGGCGCGCCGCTGGCGATGCCGATGTGGTTCCTGCACGGGCCCGAGACCCTGACCATGATCAGCGTCGCCGACACCCAGAAGGTGCGCAACCTGCACCGCGACGCGCGCGTGTGCGTGGTCGCGGAGGACGTCGCCGCCGGCGGCGAGGTGCGCGGCGTGACGGTGCAGGGGCGGGCCGAGTTCCTCGACGACGGCGCCGAGCGCCGCGCATTGATCGATCGCTTCCACGCGAAGTACCGGAGGCTCGAGCGCCTCTGGAACGGCCGGGCCATGCCGGCCAATCGCGTCATGTTCCGGATCACCCCGGCCCGCGTCCGCAGCTGGGGCCTCGGCTGATCGCGCGCTAGAGCGTGGCCGAGCACACCGGAGGCTTCGACGAGGCGCTGCGGGCGCGCGTCCGGGCCAATCTCGAGGGGTTCGAGCGTCGGCCGATCGCGCCCGACGGTCGCCGGCCCGCGGCGGTCGCGGTCGTGCTCCTGGCGGACGACGAGGGCCGCGCCTGCTTTCTCCTGACTCGGCGCACAGCGACCCTCCGAGCCCACGCCCGCCAGTGGGCGCTGCCCGGCGGGCGGATCGACGCGGGTGAGACCCCCGAGCGCGCAGCGCTGCGTGAGCTGCGCGAAGAGGTGGGGCTGGCGCTCGAGCCTTCTTCGGTGCTGGGGCTCCTTGACGACTACGGCACCCGCTCGGGCTTCATCATCACGCCTGTTGTCGCGTGGGCCGGGGAGTGGGTCGAGCTGGCCCCGAATCCGGCCGAGGTCGCCCACGTGTATCGCGTGCCGCTCGCCGAGCTCGACAAGCCCGACGTCCCGCGCCTGATCTCGATTCCCGAGAGTGACCGGCCGGTGATCCAGGTCCCGGTGATGTCCTCGCTCATCCACGCGCCGACGGCCGCCGTGATCTACCAGGTCCGCGAGGTGGTCGTCCACGGCCGGTCCACGCGCGTCGCCCACTTCGAGCAACCCACGTGGGCCTGGAAGTAGCGGCCGGGCGCGGCGTCGCTCGCGGGCCCCGGTTACAGTAATATCCCCAGGGTGGAAGTGCGCGCCGCAGGCCGTCGCGGGGCAGGGGCCCCGCCGGCCGAGGCGCGCTGACAGATCGGAGAGGGAATTGTCGGAACGGACGTTCACGATCATCGACGACGGGCGAGTCGCCGTGCTGGGCGCGCGGGAGGGCGCGGAGGCCCTGAAGCGGGCCGAGGCGGAAGGCCGCCCGGTGGCAGTCGACCCGGAGGAGGGCGCCGCATATCTGGGCGCGCCGGCGCGGGCGCGCGCGGCGGCGCTGGCCTCGCTGGAGGCGCCGGACTTCACGCTGCCCGACCTGGACGGGCGCCTCCATTCGCTCTCGGAGCATCGGGGCAAGAAGGTGCTCCTGGTCGCCTATGCCTCGTGGTGAGGGTGCCGTCTCGACCTGCCGGTCTGGCAGAGTATCCACGAGGAGCTCCGGGGGCTCGGATTCACGGTGATCACGGTAGCGATCGACAAATCAGCCGACGACGCCCGCCCGTGGATCGAGGCGGCGCGCCCAGCGCACCCGTCCTTGATCGACACCACGCACACGCTGGCCGATCGCTACAACATCGTGAACGTGCCGACGATCCTCTGGATCGACGAGCGCGGGCGGATCGTGCGGCCCAACGACGTGGCGTTCGGCACCGACACCTTCAAGTCGATCACCGGCATCGCCGCGGCGGGCCACCTCGCGGCGCTGCGCGCCTGGGTGCGCGGCGAGGCGGCGGCGATTCCGGAGGCGCGGGTGCGCGCGCTGCAGACGCTGCCGACCGATGATGATCAGCGGGCGCGCGCCGAGTTCGGGCTCGGCGAGTGGCTCTTCCGAGAGGGACGGACGCAGGCGGCGGCGCGGCATTTCGCGCGCGCCGGGGAGCTGGCGCCTCACGACTTCACGATTCGACGGGGCACGATGCCCATGCGCGGGATGGATCCGATGGGACAAGAGTTCCGCGAGATGCGCGGTGCGTGGGCCAAGGCAGGGAACCCTTACTATCGACCGCTGGCGGAGTGACCATGGGAATGCTCGACGGAAAGACAGCGCTGGTGACGGGGGCCGGACGTGGTATCGGACGAGGCATCGCGATCGCGTTGGCCTCGGCGGGAGCGAAGGTGGTCGTCAACGACCTTGGCGCCTCGCTCTCCGGTGAGGGCAAGGAGAACGCGCCGGCCCAGACGGTGGTGGACGAGATCGTCAAGTATGGCGGGACCGCGAAGGCCAATTACGGCTCGGTGGCCGACTTCGGCCAGGCGGCCGCGATGGTCCAGCAGGCCATCGACTCCTGGGGCCGCATCGACATCGTGGTCCACGTGGCCGGGATCCTGCGCGACCGGATGATCTTCAACATGACCGAGGACGAGTGGGACGCGGTCATCAACGTGCACCTCAAGGGCATGTTCAACGTGGTGCGCGCCGCCTCGGTATCGATGCGCGAGCAGAAGGGCGGCCGCATCATCAGCATGTCGTCGGTGTCGGCCCTCGGCGCGCCGGGCCAGCCCAACTACGCCGCCGCCAAGGCCGGCATCATCGGGCTCACCTGGTCGACCGCCAACGCGATGGCCAAGTACGGCGTGACGGTGAACGCGATCATGCCGAGCGGCGCCACGCGCATGATCGACTCGACGCCGCGGGGCCGGGCGGTCTTCGAGCAGACCGGCAAATGGCCGAGCGAGCAGGCGGTCGGGACCGATCGCGATCCCGACAACGTCGCGCCGATCGTCGTCTACCTGTCGAGCGACGCCGCCGCGAACGTCAACGGCCAGGTCTTCCACGCCCGCGGCTTCGGCTACACGCTCCTGGCTCAGCCCCACGCCGTCCGCCACATCAAGCACGTCAGACGCTGGGACCCGGAGGAGCTGACCAAGATCTTCGGGGAGACGCTCGGCGGCAACCTCAAGCAGCCCCCGAGCACCGAGTTCGGTCAGAAGATCGACGAGCGCCCGGCCGACGAGTGGCGCGATCTCGGCGGGGGCCGGCGCTTCTGGAAGTCCCGGTACGAGGAGCCGTGAAAACGGTCCTCATGGTGTGCCACGCCAACACCGCTCGCAGCGTGATGGCCCAGGTGCTCCTGGAGCGGATGTTGGCGCGGCACGGCGCCGACGGCGCCATTCGCGTGAGGTCCGGCGGCATCGCCAACTACGCCCGCGACGGCATGATCGCCTCGCTCGACGCGCGGCTGGCGCTGCGCGAGGTGGGCATCCGCCTGGCCGAGGAAGACTTCGCCTCGACCGACCTGAAGCGGCACCGCCACCTGCTCGCCGAGGCGGACGTGATCCTGACGATGACGGAGCGCCAGAAGCAGATGCTCGACGCCTTCGACGAGGCGCGCGGCCGGCCGGTCTTCACCCTCCGGGAGTTCGTGGGCGAGGACGGGGACATCGAGGACCCGGCCACCCAGGGCGAGGACGTGTTCCGCGCCTGCCGCGACGAGATCACCCGCTGCCTGGAAAGGTCGGTCCCGCGGCTCCTGATGATATTGTCGGGGTGAACGGGAGAACCCGAACAGAAGCGTGACACCCCGCGGTCGCCTCTTCCGGAAGTACGTCATCGTCTTCGCCGGCCTGGTGAGCGGCGCCCTCCTGGCATCCGGCGCCATCGAGATCTACTTCTCGTATCAGGAGAACCGGGCGGCCCTCGTCGCGCTCCAGCGCGAGAAGGCGCTCGGCGTGGCCTCCCGCATCGAGGACTTCATCAAAGAGATCGAGCGGCAGATCGGCTGGACGACCCAGCCCCAGCTGGGCGTCCCAGCAGCCGCCATGTACCAGCGGCGGGTCGACTACCTGCGCCTGCTCCGCCAGGTGCTCGCCATCACCGAGATCAGCCACCTCGACACCGAGGGCAAGGAGCAGCTGCGCGTCTCACGGCTGGCCATGGACGTGACCGGCAGCGGTATCGACTTCTCGCACGAGCCGGAGTTCATCGAGGCCAAGGCCGGCAAGGTCTATCACGGGCCGGTGAAGTTCCGGAAGGAGTCCGAGCCGTACATGACGATCGCCATCGCCGGCAGCGGCAAGGACGCCGGCGTGACGGTGGCCGCGGTGAATCTCAAGTTCATCTGGGACGTGGTCTCCCAGATCAAGATCGGCAAGGCCGGCCACGCGTTCGTGGTCGACGCGCAGGGCGTGCTCATCGCCCACCCGGACATCAGCCTGGTGCTCCAGAAGACCACGTTCGCCGGGCTCGAGCAGGTCAAGAGCGCGCTCGCCCCCGCGCCGGCGCCGGGCGAGCGGCGCGAGCAGGTGACGATCGCGCACGATCCCAAGGGCCGGAGCGTGATGACGGCGTACGCGACCATCGCCTCGCTCCGATGGTCGGTCTTCGTCGAGCAGCCGCTCGAGGAGGCGTTCGAGAGCCTCTATGCCTCGATCAAGCGCACGATCGCGCTCGTCGCGCTCGGCGTGCTGCTGGCCGTCGCGGCCAGCCTGGTGCTCGCCCGGCGCATGGTCACGCCGATCCAGGCGCTCCAGGCCGGCGCCGCCCGCATCGGGGCCGGCGAGCTCGAGCAGCGGATCGACGTGCGCACCGGCGACGAGCTGGAGGCGCTCGGCAACCAGTTCAACAGCATGGCCGCCCAGCTCAAGGAGTCCTATGCGGGCCTCGAGCGCAAGGTCGACGAGCGCACGCGAGAATTGACCGAGTCGCTCGAGCAGCAGACGGCGACCGCCGAGATCCTCCGCGTCATCTCGAGCTCGCCGACCGATATCCAGCCGGTGCTGGATGCCGTCGCCGAGAACGCCGCTCACATCTGTGCGGCGGCCGACGCGCATATCCGCCTGATCGAGGGCGACACGCTTCGTGCGGTCGCCCGATTCGGAACAGCTCCGTTCGGCGTGCCCGACGTGATCCCGTTCACCCGCGACTTTCCCGCTGGACGGTCGATCATCGAACGCCGCACCATTCACATCGAAGACCTCGCCTCCCTGCGCGAAACTGAGTTCCCGGAGGTCGGCCGGGAGACGCGCTCCATTCTGGTCACCCCGCTGGTACGCGAAGGCGTGCCGCTCGGGGCGATCCTGGTTCGCCGAATCGAAAGACAGGCGTTTACCGAACGGCAAATCGAGCTCCTGAAGACCTTCGCCGACCAGGCCGTGATTGCGATCGAGAACGTCCGCCTGTTCCAGGAGCTTCAGACGCGGACGCGTGATCTGGCGCGGTCGGTCGAAGAGCTAAAGGCTCTCGGAGAGGTCGGCCGGGCGGTCAGCTCGACGCTTGATCTCGAGACGGTGCTCTCCACCATCGTTTCGCAGGCCAGCCAGCTCTCGGGCACCGACGGCGGTGCGGTGTACGAATACGACGAAGAGACCGAAGAGTTTCATCTGCGCGCTACCCAGAGCCTCGACGTGGGCTTCGTCGAGCTGCTGCGCTCGACCCGGATCCGCAAGGGCGAAGGCGCCGTGGGCCGAATCGCGATGACGTTCGAGCCGACGCAGATCCCCGACATCGAGCAGGACGCCACCTATCAGAGCCGGCTCAAAAACGCGGCGCTGCGAGAGGGCTATCATGCGCTGCTGGCGGTACCGCTGCTCCGGGAGGAGCACATCATCGGCGCGCTCATCGTGAACCGGAAGACGCCCGGTGAGTTTGCCCCGGACGTCATCGAGCTCCTGCGCACGTTCGCCGCGCAGTCGGCCCTCGCGATCCAGAACGCGCGCCTGTTCCAGGAGATCGAGGAGAAGGGCCGGCAGCTCGAGATCGCCGACCGGCACAAATCCGAGTTCCTGGCCAGCATGTCGCACGAGCTGCGCACGCCGCTCAACGCGGTCATCGGGTTTTCCGAAGTCCTCCTCGAGCGCATGTTCGGCGAGATCAATCCGAAGCAGGAAGAATACCTGCAAGACGTCCTGTCCTCGGGCCGGCACCTCCTGTCGCTCATCAACGACA
>DASRIY010000350.1:0-5371 GCA_035649755.1 Candidatus Methylomirabilota bacterium | reverse complement strand
CGCCGGTGAGCGCCGGCAGGCACGTGATCGCGCGTCCGGCCTGCCAGCCGTTGGCGCTCTTGTGCATCGAGGAGCCGCCGATCAGGATCATGCTCTTCTTCGTGCCGGCATAGCGCCGGGCCAGCGCACGGATCGCGGCGGCCGGCACACCCGTCTCTTGCTCGGCCCATTCGGGCGAGTGCTGCGCGACGTGAGCCGCCAGTTCCGAAAAGCCCGTCGTGTGGCCCGAAACGAATGCCGGATCGTGCAGGCCCTCGCCGATGATCACGTGCATCAGGGCCAGGGCCAGGGCGCGTCGGTACCGGGCCGGATCAGGTGGCTCTCGTGAGCCTGCTCGAACGCTTCGGTTCGCCGGACGTCGATGGCGACGACGTGCGCGCCGCGGCGCTTCGCGGCCACCAGGTGCGGCGCCGTGTTCGGCTGGCTGGCGAGGTTCGCACCCCAGAGGATGATGAGATCGGAGTGCGCCCCCATGTCCTCCTTGGTGTTGACGTGCACCGGTCCGGTGAGCGACATGCCGAAGCCGCCGAGGCCCCAGCACACGATGGCCGGCTCCCAGGTCTGGAAGCCGCACAGGTTGGCGAAGCGCGGGACCAGCCGTCGGGCGGCGGTGTTCACGATGATGCCGTGCCCCATCCACACGGCGACCGACTCGGGTCCGGCCGTGCGGATCGCGCCCGCGATGCGGTCGAGCGCCGCGTCCCACGAGGCATCACGCCACGCGTCGTCCCGCCGCGCGGCCCGCATGCGCGGGCGCAGCACGCGCAGCGGGTTGTCGACGATCTCGCGCGAGGCCTGGCCGCGGATGCACAGAAACCCGTGACTGTCGGGGTTGTCGGCATCACCCCGGATGCTCAGCACGCGATCGTCCTGAACCTCGACTTCCATCCCGCAGAAGGTCGGGTGGCAGTTCATCGGGCACATCGTCTTGAGGCGACGGCTCTCGCTCATCGAATTCTCCCTCAGCGAAGACTCTCGATCAGACGTCGTATTGCTCGGCCCTAGCGGGGCGGCGGAATCCGGCCGACGATGCTGGCGCCATTGCCGCTGCCCGGCGTTGGCTTGAGCACCACCACTTCGGCCTGCTCCGGGTTGATTCCGACCAATGGCTCGATTGTAAATCCATGGGAAACGAGTACGAGCGTTCCCGGCCCGCGCCAGCTGGACACGATGTCCTTGAGCTCCCGGAACCGCGGGCGGTTCGGATCACGATCAGGGACGAGGGCATAGGAGCTCTCGACGTTGCCCACGGCCATCAGCGACGCCGTGTCCATGCAGCGGCACACGGGCGAGGAGAGGACGCGGTCCACACGCACGCCGTGGCCGCGGAAAGCCTCACCCAGTGCCTTGCCCTGGGCGCGCCCCTTGTCGTCGAGGTTCCGCTGCGTCTTGCAGTCGTCGAACCTGAAGCCCGGCGGATCGCCGCCGTAGCCGGGAGGCGCGTTCCCGTGGCGAATGAGCGCGATGTGGCCGCCGCCGGCCAGCGCCGCCCAGGCCGCTTGCTCGTCCGCGGCACGCGCCGGCCCGACGGCCAGAAGCAAGGCGAGAATGCTGAGCGCGAGCCGACCCAGCCAGCACGTCATCGGTCTACGCGCCGGGGCGCGGCTGAGTCGCGCGTGAAGCGGCGAAGATCCGGGCCGGCGTCAACGGCAGCGCGGTGAGCGGGAGGTCGGCGCGCCCGAGCGCATCGCACACGGCGTTGGCGATGGCGCCTCCCAGGCCGGGATTGCCGCATTCGCCGAGACCGCGGAGCCCGAGCGGGTTGGTGGTCGCCCGAACTTCCTGGTAGAAGCCGTCCACCGGCGGGACGTCGGTCGCGAACGGCAGAGCGTAATCCATGAAGGTGGACGACAGGAGCTGGCCGCCCGCGTCGTAGGCCAGGCTTTCGTGCAGCGTGTTGCCGATGCCGAAGGCCACGCCGCCGACGAGCTGGCCGTCGACGAGCGCAGGGTTCACGGCGCGCCCGACGTCCGCGCCGACGACGACGCGCTGGAGGGCGATCGAGCCGGTTTCGGGATCGACGTCGGCCACGACCGCGGCGGCACAGCCGGCATACGTCACCTTCGGCACCTCGAACGACGCGCCGGCAGCGAGCCGCCGTTCCTTCGCCAGATCCGCCAGCGTGGTGCGACGCCCGCGAGCTTCCAGAACGCCACGAGCGTAGGTCACGTCGCTCTCGGCAACGCCCCACTGCTCGGCGGCGCGCTGCCGGGCCTCGGCGATCAGCTTGGCCGCCGCGAGATGGGCCGCGTTACCGGCAGTCACGGTGCCGCGTGAGCCGTAGGTACCGACGCCGCTCTCGACCGCGGCGGTATCGGCGTGGCGTACGTCGAACTGCCCGGCGGGGAGCCCGAGCGCCTCACCGAGAATCTGGGCGAGCACGGTCTCGAGCCCTGGGCCCATCGACGAGGCGCCCGTGTCGACCACCAGCCGGCCGTCAGGCCGCGCCTCCACCTGCGTGGTCTCGAACGGACCGAGCCCCGTCTTCTCGACATAGACCGCCATGCCGATCCCGCGCCGGGGCCCCGACGGCCGCGAATTCGTCGCGGCTTGCTCGGCGCGCGCTCGGGGATAGTCGAGCCGCCGCAGAAGCTCGTCGAAGAGCGCCGGGAAATCGCCCGAGTCGTAGATAGTGCTCACGCCGAACGACTTGGTGCCGCAGTCGTACGGCATCTCGTCCGGGCGGACCAGGTTGTGCCGGCGAAGCTCAGCCGGGTCGATGCCAAGCCGCGCCGAGGCCTGGTCGAGGAGCCGCTCGCGCACGAAGTTGCACTCCGGGCGCCCGGGCGAGCGCAGTGTGCCGGCCGGCGTCTTGTTTGTCACAACAGACCAGAGGTCGCAGGCGTAGTTCGGCACGCGATAGGGGCCGGGGAGCAGCGCCGCCCCGAACTCCGCCGGTACCAGCGCCGCGGTGCGCACGTAGGCGCCGATGTCAGCGTGGATCACCGTGCGGATGCCGAGAATGCGGCCGTCGCGATCGAAGCCGATCTCGATCTCGTAGGCGACCTCTCGCGCGTGGTTGGCCGCCATCAAGTTCTCGCGACGGCTCTCGATCCACTTCACGGGCCGCCCGAGCTTCATCGCGGCGAGCGGCACCAGGATGTCCTCGGGGTAGAGCTCGCCGCGCACGCCGAAGCCGCCGCCCACGTCGACCTCGGTGAGCCGCAGGGCGCCGAGCGGAATCCCGAAGATCGGCGCGAGGATCGTGCGGTTGATGTGGATGCACTTGGTCGAGCCGATCAGGTGAAGCTCGCCACCGCGAGGGTCGGGCGGCACCGCCACGAGGCCCCGGGTTTCCAGTGCAGCCGCCGTCTGCCGCGGATAGGAGAAGCGCTCCCTCAGCACGAGCGCGGCTCCGGCCAGCGCCTTGTCGGTGTCGCCCACGCGCATGGTGATGGTCGCCACGTTGTTCGAATCGGTGCCGGCGAAGAGCCGGGTCGCCCCCGGTCCGAGTGCGTCGGCTGTGGAGGGGCACGCCCGGAGCGGCTGATAGACGACGTCGATCCGCTCCAGGGCGTCGCGCGCGATGTACGGGTCGTCGGCGACGACGAGCGCCACCGGCTCGCCCACGAACCGGACGACGTCGCGAGCGATGGCCGGCTGCAGATACCGCTCGGTCCCTTTGGGGGCGGGAACGCGGTTGGGGATGATCGCGTTCGCGGGCACGTCGGCAGCGGTGAAGACCGCCTGCACACCCGGAAGATCGCGCGCGCGCTTCGTGTCGATCGAGATTAGCCGCGCGTGAGCGTGCGGCGAGCGAAGCACCGCGCCGTGCAGCATGCCCGGCACGTGTACGTCCTCCACGAACCGGCCGCTACCCCTGACGAACCGCTCACCGCCGAGTCTGGGATGCGCCTCGCCGATCATGGAGGAGATCCTAGCATTAGACGCCGAACAGGTACCGCGACCAGCCGGAGAGCAGGTAATAGATGAGCACCAGGAAGAGCAGCAGGGCCAGCAGTACGGCCACGAGACCCCCGCCCACGCGCACCAGGCGCCGGTAGAGGCCGCTCAGCTGTTCCTGCTGCGCCACCGCGCGCTCTTGCAGGGCGACCAGGCGCTCGGTCACCCGCCGATATTCGGCGCCGTGCTCCAGCTCGGCGTCGCGAATGTCACGCAGGAGCTTCTTGATCTCGTCGTCTGTGTCCATGAGTCGAGCTCCGAACGGCACCTAGCGCGATTTCACGCGAGGCTCGATCACCTGGGTGACGTACTCGCCGTAGAACTTGATGCCGTCGAGGTTGGGGTGCGCGTTGTTGGGCTGCAGATCGATGGTGGCAGGCACCGGCGGCCGCGGCTCCATGGCCGCGAGCGTGGCGATACGTGTGCCGAGATCCTGCTCGAGCTGCGTCCAGATGGCTTCCGCCTCCCGCCCTCGGAACGGGCGACCCACGACGATCTCGGCCTTGTTGGGCAGATGCACCAGCACGACGGGCACGCCTGAGCGCGTCAGCTTCTGCACCGCCTCATGGTAGCCCGGGTCGGTCAGGAATTCTCTCGCCGTCACCCGCGGAATCAGGCTCCGCGCCGTCTGAGAGTAGAAGGGCCGGTCGAAGAGGCTCGGCCACACGGCGTCGATCAGGTAGGACTTCGTCAGCGAGAAGGGCTCGAAGCCGATGCCTTTCGAGCGCCGGTAGGCCTGGTGGTAGGCCACGGCGTCCTTCACGACGGCGTCGGGCTCCCGCGCGCCCAGCTGGCTTCGGCACCATTCATCGCTCGCCCGCTCGTCGACGACGTCCTGCTCGTTCGTCGTTCGCGGATCGTCGAAGCCATCGGGGCGGGGAGATACCTGGGCCCGCGCGCGACCGTCGATCACCGCCTCGCGTGCCCACCAGCGGCCGCGCGTCAGATCGTCGCTGATGAGCTGCACGACGATCAGATCGGGCTTCAGGACCGGGACCATCTCGGCCGCCAGCGTCAACATCTGCAACACGCCGTAGGCGCCGCGGGCGAGGTTCAGGTTCGCCACCTTGAGGCCGGTTCTCTCGCTCAGGAGCGACTCGACCACGTCGGGCACTGTCAGCGCTGAGCGCATCCAGTAGGTGAACGAGTCGCCGGTCGTCAGGATCACGTAGTCCGCCTTCCGGGCGTCTGCCAGCGTGCTCCGGCCGCCGAGCCCGTCGGCGTTGGCGCTCGCGACGACGCCCGGGCACCAGACCACCCGGCCGTTCTGGACGAGCGAGAGCACCTTGCGCTCGCTCGGCGGGAAACGCTGGCCGAACCTGGCGTCGTACTGCCCGAAGACGGACTTCACGATGTGGAACGACACCGGCCGGCTCCAGATGTGAGCGCGAACGGCGATCTCGGCAAGGAGGAGGGCCAGCACGACGCTCGCGACGAGCAGGACGAGAGGTCCGACCACCAGCATGCG
>DASRIY010000349.1:0-10980 GCA_035649755.1 Candidatus Methylomirabilota bacterium | reverse complement strand
CCGGGGCCTCCACGCTCGCCACCGCCGAGTAGTGCTCCTTGCGGATGCTGCGGACTCCGTCAGGCGGAAAGATGATCTTGTCGTAGCTGGCCTTGACGTCGGCGGCCGTCAGCGGCGAGCCGTCGTGGAAGCGGATGCCCGAACGGATCTTGAAGGTGTACGTGAGGCCGTCCGATGAAATCTTCCACTCGCTGGCCACGTCGCCAACGACGTTCGGGTAGTTGTAGGGATCGATCTGCAGCAGCGTGCTGTAGAGCGGAGCGACCGGCTGGATAGTCGCGAAGGTCTGCTCCTGATGCGGGTCGAGGCTCGGCGCGTCAGCGCCGATGGCCGCCAGGAGCACTCCGCCGCGGCGTGGGGTGTCGGGCGACTGCGCCCAGACCGAAGAAGTGGCCAGAAGCGAACCGATCGCGAGCGCCACGAGGGTGACGAGCGTCATCGGACACCTCCCGAAGGGCGATCAGGCCGTTGGTCTTCTACCCTCGAGCCATCCGGCCACCTACTTACCGGGGGCTCACCGCCTGCGACTCAGGGACGCGATCCGAGATCAGGAGGAGGCGCTACGGGACTCTACATGCCGGAGGATCCGATGAAACCTGCGCAACGTCAAGAGGCCGGCCCGTGTAGCGATTACACGGGCCGGCGAATCTACCAGGGAGAAACTACCGCGAGCGGATGTCAGTGCATCGGCATCCGGCGTCCGCTCGCCACGTGAATGACGAGAAAGACCAGGGCGACCAGGAACAGCACCCACGAGATCTGGCCCGCGATGGCCGCGATTCCGAACAGTCCGAGGGCCCCCGCCACCAGCCCCACGATGAGAAATACGAGCGCGTAGTAGAGCATTCCCATCTCCTTCGTTCGAGGTCTGTCGCTCAACTGCTGCCCTGACCTGCCGTTGCATCGTGCATGCCGTGGCCGCGCGTCTTTAACCCTGGTCGGTCGAGGTCGCACTGGCACGGATCTTCCACAAGAGGTCCGGGGCGAAGAGTCGAGAAAGGAGAAGTCATGCATCAGGCGCAATCGTTCGATCACCTCAGAAGCCTCGCCGGCATGTCCGACGGACAGATCGCGGAGCACCTCGAGCTCTACGCCGGCTACGTGAAGCAAGTGAACGAGCTCACGAAAGAGCTGGCGGAGATGCACAACGAAAAGAAAGTGGCCGGCAAGGACTTCGGTCTCGCCGAAGCGACGCGCCGGCTCGCGTACGAGTACGACGGGATGGTGCTGCACGAGCACTACTTCTCGAATCTCAAGCCGGGCGGCGCCCCGCGGCCGACCGAGCGTCAACCCTGCGGCCGCGCCCTCGCGCAGGCGTACGGCTCGATCGAGCGCTGGCAGGAGAACTTCAAGGCCCTCGCCGGCATGCGCGGCGTGGGCTGGGTCATCCTGTTCCAGGATCCCCAGAACGGCAGCGTGACCAACTACTGGGTGAGCCTGCACCAGGACGGGATCCCGGCGCTCTGCAAGCCGCTCCTGGTCATGGACGTGTGGGAGCACGCCTTCATGCGTGACTACCGCGCCTCGGAGCGGCTCCGCTACGTCGATGCGTTCTTCACGAATATCGACTGGACGGCCGTCGAGCGGAGATTCAACGAGGGGCAGGCTCAGCGATCGTCCGCTGCCGCCTGACGATGGGGCCGGTGGAGGGGGTGTCCCCTCCACCGGCCTCCGATCAGATCTGCATCTCGAGCAGGTAGACCCCGCCGATGAGCCGATCGACCGCGTACACGATGCCGCGCTCGTCGACGAGCACGTCGTTGATCTGCGTCGCGCCGGCCTTCGAGCCAGCCGGCGCCTCCGGCACGTAGTACGCGACCTCTTCCGGACGGAACGGGTTCGAGACGTCGTACGCGCGCACCCCGCCGTTGAAGAAGGTGCCGAAGATGATCTTCTCGTTGACCATGTTGCTCGACACCGGGCGGTTCTCGTGCAGGTTGTGCGCGCCGTAGCGCCCGCCCCGTCCCTTGAACTCGTCGACCGGCGGGATCGGGAAGGTCGAGAGCGGGACCGGATTGGTCTCGTCCTGGACGTCGACGACCCACACGAGCTTCGGCCAGTCCTGGCCGGCCACGGCCGTCGCCTCGTCGGAGACGATCATGATCTTCTGATCGAAGAGTGGCAGGAGCGTATGGGTGAAGCCCGGATACGGCGGATGGTAGTCCCACCGGCTCAGCATCTTGGGCCGCGCCATGTCCGAGATGTCGAGGATGACCGCGCCGCCGTCGATGTAGCCGATCCAGGCGCGATCGGGTCGCCGCGGGTAGACGTTCGTGTTGTGGGCGCGGAACCCGGCGTCGAACTTCGGGTGACGCGCGGGCGCCGGCTCCGCATCGCCGTCGCGCGTGCCGGGCAGCCACCAGCGACCGACCTCGACCGGCTTGGTGGGCTGACGCACGTCGATGATGCGATAAAACTGATCGTCCTTCGGGTTGCGAGGCTTGAAGTCGGGCGCGCCGCTCGCCAGGTGCAGGTACGCGCCGTCCACGAACCAGAGATGGTGCGTGCCCCGCGAGTGAGGCCCGGAGCAGTCGAAGAACGCGACCGACTTGGGCTTGCCCGGATCGGACACGTCGAAGAACTCGACGCCCGCCGGCTTCATCCCCACGCGGGCCGTCTGGTACGGCACCACCAGGAGGTCGCCCACGAGGTCGAGGTTGTTGGACCGCATGTCGCCGTGGGGCAGATCAGTCTGCACGATGACCGACGGCTTCCGCGGGTCGCTGACGTCGATGCCCGTGAAGTTCTTGGGCGCGGATTCGTGGCCCTGCCAGAGGATGCGCCGCCCGTCGCGCGCGAGCTGGATCGCCATGCCTTCGCCGCAGTTGCCGAAGCCGCCCATATCGGTGTGTCCGAGCAGCCGCATGTTCTTCGCCGACGCGCCGTTCTGTGCCATGGTTGTTCTCCCGGCCGGGAATCCTAACCTCTCGCCCGCGGGTTGACAAGCTTCGGACGGGCCCCTAGAGTCCGCCCCGGCGTAGCAAATTGGCTCGGGAGGCCCGCTAGCACGTGTACCGACTAGGCGCCGCGGCCGCGCTGCGGCACGCCGCCGTCTCGCTGGCGGGCGCGGCCGCCCCGTTCATCACGGTAGCCGTGCTCTGGCAGGCCTTC
Source organism: Candidatus Methylomirabilota bacterium (assembly GCA_035649755.1). Classification (GTDB taxonomy): domain Bacteria; phylum Methylomirabilota; class Methylomirabilia; order Rokubacteriales; family CSP1-6; genus AR31. Next base: position 7,869 of record DASRIY010000349.1, on the reverse strand, counting down.
GCCATGTACGGCCCGTTTCCGCCGCGCCTCTTCCCCGGCGTCGACAAGATCGTCGCGACCTTCGTGCGTTTGACCTTCAACGGTATCCTGCCGACCCACGCCCTCGCGACGCTCGCCCGGCTGGGCATCGCCTTCGCGATCGGCGCGGTGGTGGGTGTGCTGATCGGGATGCTGATGGGGCGCTCGCGGTGGGCGGAGCAGCTGCTGCTGCCGGTCGTCAGCGTCGGCAACCCGATTCCGGGCCTCGCCTACGCGCCGCTCTTCGTCATCTGGTTCGGCCTGGGGAACCTCCCGGCGGTGCTGCTGGTCGCGTTCGCCGCGACGTTTCCGATCGCCGTCAACACCTGGTCCGGGGTACGGGCCGTCAAGGAGATCTGGATCCGCGCCGCCGAGTCGATGGGCGCGCAGGAGCGCCAGCTCTTCCGCTCCGTGGTGCTGCCGGCCGCGCTCCCCTACGTGCTCACCGGGCTGCGCCTGGGGCTGGCGCGCGCCTGGCGCGTGCTGGTGGCCGTGGAGATGCTGACCGCCGTCGGCTTCGGTCTCGGCTGGCTCATCTTCGGCGCGCGCGAGTTCCTGAACACCGACGTGATGCTGGCCGGCCTCGCCATGATCGGAATCGTGGGGCTGACGCTCGAGAAGCTCGTGTTCGAGCGGCTCGAGCGGTACACCGTCGTGCGCTGGGGCATGATGACGCGATGAGCCCGCTGGGCATTCTCCTCTCCTTCGGTCTCAGCGCCGTCGCCTGGGAGATCTTCGCTCGCAGCGGCATGCTTCCGGCGGCCATCACGCCGTCGGTCTTCGCGATCGGCGCCGCCGTCGGCCGGATGGTGCTCAACGGCACGCTGTTCGTGCACATCGGCTACACGATGTTCCGGATCGTCGTCGGGCTCGCGCTGGCGCTGGCGGTCGGGGTGCCCATCGGCATGCTGATGGGCCGCTTCCGCCCGGCCGAGCGCTTCACGCTGCCGCTGGTGAGCGTGCTGAGCCCCATCCCGTCGCTCGCGTGGGTGCCGCTCTTCATCCTCTGGTTCGGCCTGGGTAACGCCGCGAGCATCGCGCTGGTGTTCTACGCCGCGACGTTCCCGGTCATCCTCAACACCTGGACCGGCGTGAAGTCCGTGAACCGCATCTGGGTGCGGTCGGCCGAGTCGATGGGCGCCGGCGACCGCGCGGTGTTCCGGCGGGTGGTGCTGCCGGGCTCGCTGGCGTTCATCATCGCGGGGCTCCGCCAGGCGTTCGCCCGCGCGTGGATCGCGGTCGTCGGCGGCGAGATGATCGCGGCCACCAGCTGGGGGCTCGGCTGGGTCATCTTCGATTCCAAGGAGTACCTCAATACCGACGTGATGCTCGGCAGCCTTCTCGTCATCGGCGCGCTCGGCCTCCTGATCGAGCGGCTCGTCTTCCAGATGCTCGAGCACCGCACCGTCGGTCGCTGGGGCATGGTGAAGACGGTCCGGACCTGAGCGATGGCCCACATCGAGCTCGCCCGCGTCAGCTACGCCTACGCCGGCAACAACGGCGCGGTGGCGGCCCTCAGCGAGGTGAGCTTCGACGTCGCCGCCTCGGAATTCGTCTGCATCGTGGGCCGCAGCGGCTGCGGCAAGACGACGCTCCTGAACATCGTGGCCGGCTTTCTCAAGCCGACGGGCGGTGAGATCCGCATCGGGGGCCAGGTCGTGCACGGGCGCGGCGGCGATCGCGGCGTCGTCTTCCAGGACTTCGCGCAGCTCTTCCCCTGGCGCACCGCGCAGCGCAACGTGGAGTTCGGGCTTCAAGTACGCGGTGTGCCGGCGGCGGAGCGCGCCGAGACCGCGCGCCGCTTCCTGAAGCTGGTCGATCTCGAGCGCTTCGCCGGCGCCTACCCGCACGAGCTATCGGGCGGCATGCAGCAGCGCGTGGCCATCGCCCGCGCCCTCGCGTACAACCCGTCGGTCCTGCTCATGGACGAGCCATTCGCCGCGCTCGACGCCCTGACCCGCGACGAGATGCAGCGCTTCCTCGTCGGCGTGTGGGAGGAGACGCGCAAGACCGTCCTCTACGTCACCCACAACGTCGCCGAGGCGGTCTACCTGGCCGACCGCATCATCGTGCTCTCGCCGCATCCGGGCACCGTGCGCGCCCAGACGCGGATCAGCCTGCCGCGGCCGCGCGATCCACTGAGCGTCGCCTTTCTCGACTTCCAGAAGACGATCGTCGCCCAGCTCGGTCAGGGGCGCTGAGCGCCCCGGGGCCGGCTACTTGATCGCCTGAGGGTTGATCGGCGAGCCCGTCCCGCGCGTGATCACCAGGGGCGGCGCGCAGAAGAAGAACTCGTAGACGCGGTCGGCGGCGCAGTCCTCGGCCAACTCTTTCAGATAGAAGATCTCGCCGTGCACGATCCCGATGGCCGGGATCGTGACCCAGTGCCAGGGCTGGAACACGTCAGGGCCGCTCGCGTTGGGCCGCACCTCGATGCCCCAGGTGTCGCTGCAGATCCCGGCGATCTGCTTACTGTGGATCCAGTCGAGCGTCTCGAACGCCAAGCCCGGCGCGTCGCCGCCCGCGTAGCCGCCCCAGTCGTTGCGCGCCAGCCGGTCTTCCATCTGGCCGGTGCGGACGATCACGAAGTCGGCGCGCCGCACGGTGACGCCCTGCGCCCGCGCGGTGCCCTCGAGGTCGGCCACCGTGATGCCGTAGCCGTCGGCGAGGAACGGAACACCCTTCCAGCGGGCCACGTCCAGCAGCACGCCTCGGCCCACCATCCTGTCGGCGAATTTCTCGATGCCGTTCTTGTGGGCGCCCCGGCTGTCGACGAGCGTGGCGGGGTAGCCGTTCCACATCTTGTCGACGAGGAACACGTGCGCCAGCGCGTCCCACTGCGTCGCGGCCTGGGTGGGCAGGTTGATCGCGTCGTCCGCGTAACGAAGACCGGGAGTGACGTCGTGCTTGCCGGCCACCGCGTCGGTGCCGGTCGCCAGCATCTGGTGCATGGGATTCCAGCGTCCGCCGAAGATCCCGCGCTGCGGCCCGTTCTCGTCGAGGTTCAAGCCGAGGCGAAACACTTTGCCCTTCCGGACGAGCTTCGCCGCGCTCACGATGTCCTCGGGCGTCACGTAGTTGAGCACGCCGAGCTCGTCGTCCGGCCCCCACTTGCCCCAGTTCTTGAGCTCTTCGGCCTTCTTCAGCACGTCCTCGCGCGTCAGCTTCGCCATGATTGTTCTCCCTCCGTGTGGGCCTTCCGGGCTCCTGACTCTGCCACGAATGTGGTGGGCGGAACAGGAGTCTTGCTACGATGACTGCGCCGCGCGAAGAGTCGCGCGAGGGAGGCTTCACGCGATGAATCTGCGCTCGTTCAGGTCTGGGCTCGTTCTTCTGGCAGCGGTGGCGCTGGTGCTGGCGGCGACCGGCGCTGTCTTCTCGCAGCGCGGTCCGATCAAGATCGGCCTGCTGGTGCCCTTGACCGGCCCCTTGTCGGCGAACGGCAAGGAGATGGCGAACGGCATCACGCTCTACCTGGAGGAGCAGAACCACCAGCTCGCCGGCCGCGAAGCCAAGCTGATCGTCGAGGACACGGAAGGCAAGCCGCCCATCGCCTTGAACAAGGCGCGGGCCCTCGCGGAGAGCCACGGCGTGCACGTCATCGTCGGCCCGCTCGCGACCGCCGAGGCGTACGCGCTCGTGTCTTACATCGAGCGGCAGAAGATCCCGACCCTGTCACCGACCGTCGCCGGCGAAGACCTCACGCAGCGGCGCCGGAGCCCGTACGTCGTCCGCACCGGGTGGTCGGCCGGCCAGCCCGGGCATCCGTTCGGCAAGTACGCCCACGACACGATGAAGTACAAGAAGATCGCGATGATCGGCCAGGACTGGGCGTTCGGCCACGAGAGCTGCGCCGCGTTCCAGCGCACGTTCGAGGAAGCGGGCGGCCAGGTCGTGCAGAAGCTCTGGCCGCCGTTCGGAACGACCGACTTCGCGCCGTACATCACCGGACTCAAGCGCGATGTGGACGCGATCTACTTCGCCGGCGCCGGCAACGACGCGCTGCGCTTCGCCCGCCAGTACCAGGACGCCGGGCTCAAGGGCAAGATTCCCCTGATCGGCAGCGGCAACTTCACCGACGAGCACATCTTGCGAAGCATGGGCGACGAGGCGCTGGGGATCGTGACCGCGCTTCACTACTCGGCGGCGCTCCAGACGCCCGCGAACCGGCGCTTCGTGAAGGCGTACGAAGCCAAGCACCAGCAGGTGCCGTCCTACTACGCGGAAGGCACCTACGTCGCGGGCAGCGTGCTCCGGGCGGCGTTCGAGGCTGGCGGCGGCGACGCAGAGGACGCGGCCAAGTTCCTGGCGGCGCTCCGCCGCGTGAGCATCACCGACGCGCCGCGGGGGCCCGTGAGCTTCGACGACTACGGCCACCCGATCGAGAACATCTACGTGCGTCGTGTCGAGCGTGTGGACGGCAAGCTGCAGAACACGGTCATCCACACCTTCAACGCCGTGTCGCAGTTCGGGCCGTATCGCGCGGAGGACTTCCTGAAGAACCCGGTCTACTCGCGCGACTGGCCGCCCTGCAAGGCCTGCTGAAGGACGCGCCTACGTCCGCCCGACCGGCTCCTGGCGCGCGGCGCGCTCGCCGCTGATGTCGGCGTCGTAGCCCGGCCGCACCCGCGCGTCGATCACGCACACCTCGCCTTCCCGGGCGAGCTGCACGCCCTGGGCGATGACGCCCGAGAGCTTCGCCGGGTCGGTGACCGGGCCGATGCCCTTCGCACCCTGCGCCACCGCCAGCAAGGCCAGATCGATGTCCGGCTCGTTGATCCGCTGGCCGATCCACTTGTTCTCGACCGGCCGGCCTCGCATACGGGCCACGCGCTCCTGGTGCGCTTCGTCGTTGTAGAACGACCGGTTGTTGCACACGATGAGCAGGCACGGCAGGCGGTAGTGCGTCGCGGTCCACAAGGCCGTGAGCCCCATGAGGTAGTCGCCGTCGCCGACGAGCCCGATGACGACGCGACCTGAGCCCTTGAGCGCCAGCGCGGCGCCCACGGTGATGCCCGGACCGGCGCCGACGCCGCCGCCCCCGTTGCCGCCGATGTAGTCGAGCGGATGCGCGAAGTGGCGGCCGTTGCCCGGCCAGCCGAGCGGCAGCCCGGTGAGGCAGACATCGACGCCCGCGGTCGCCTCGTTCAGCGACGCCGCGACGGAGCGGAGCGTCAGCACATCGCCGGTGCCGCGCACCGGCTCGTCGGCGGGCGCGGTAGGCGGCGTGTAGCTCCGAGCCCGGCACGCCTCGAGGAGCCGCGGCACCGCGACGTCCGGGTCGACCAGGAGCTGCACGTCGACCGGCGCCATGCCGAAGTAGTCCATGCTGAAGCCGCGGTGCACGTGCACGTCGCACGAGGCCGAGACGATCTTCGCCGTGACCGGCCGGTCGGTGTACACCTGCTTGAGCGTGCCGGCCAGATCGACCCAGTCGAGCGCCAGCACCACGTCGGCTTCGCGCACCGCGCGCGTCGCCGCCTCGGAGAGGAAGGTGCCGGGCGGTCCGACGAAGAGCGGATGCCGCGTCGGGAAGCTCGCGCCCACTTTCAGGTCGCTGACCACGCGGGCGCCGAGCTTCTCGGCGAGCGCCACCCGGGAGCGCCAGCTCTCCATCGTGCGCTGGCTGCGGCCGATCATGATGACCGGCGAGGCCGCGCCCGACAGGAGCGCCGCGGCCCGGGCCACCGCGTCCGGCGCGGGCTCGGGTGCCTCGGGGGCGCGGAACCGCGACGGATCGGGGAGCGGCGGGAGGTCGCCGAGCTTGGCCTCTTGCAGGGCGGCGTCCAGGTTGATGTAGGTCGGAGCGCACGGTGCCGTCGTCGCCATCTGCGTGGCCCGCAGGAGCGCGTCGTACGCCGCCTGGACGGATCCGGGCTGGTTGTCCCATTTCGTATAGCCGCGCACGAGCGCGCCCTGGTCGGACGCGGTGTGGATCCAGTCGATCCATGGCCGCCGCTTCGCCGAGTCCCACGGGCCGGTCGCGCCGAGGATCAGCATCGGGACCCGGTCGCACCACGCGTTGAAGATGCCCATGCTGCCGTTCAGCAGGCCGACGTTCGAGTGCAGGATGGCGCCCATCATGCGCCCGCTCGCCTTGGCAAAGCCGTGCGCGATGGAGACGGCGCCCTGCTCGTGCAGGCACAGGATCATCTGGGGCCGCTGGTTGCCGATGTGATTCACCAGGCTGTCGTGGAGCCCGCGGAAGCTCGCCCCGGGCACCAGCGCGACCCACGGCACCTCGAGCGCCTGCAGCATGCGCGCGATCGCGTCGCTCGACCAGAGCTCATTACCGGCCGTCGTGGGCAGCGGGGTCTCGGGAGTGATCGTTGGCTTCATGGCTCGATGTCCGCCTTTCCCGGCGCCGGGCGCGGCGCCGCGAGCGCCGCCAGCGTACTCCGGGCGAGCGTTGGGCCGCAAGGTCGCGGTCTCCGTGCTATAGTCGCGCAACTCATCGGCGAGAGGTGACGCGCCTTGGCCTACAAAGACCTCCGCGACTATCTGGCCGCTCTGGAGATCCGCGGCAAGCTCCACCACGTGAAGAAGGAAGTCGATCCGGACTGGGAGGTGGCCGCCTTCATCCGCCGCGTCTTCCAGCGGGTTCCGCCGGCCCGCCGGCCCGCCGTCATGTTCGAGCGCGTCAAGGGCCACAACATGCCCGTGGTCGCCGGCATCCTCGGCGCGTCACCCGAGGTGTACGCGCTGGCCCTCGAGACCAGCGTGGACCAGATCGCCGACAAGTGGGCCCAGGCGCAAAGCCATCCCGTTCCGCCGGTCCGCGTGGGAACCGGTCCGGTCAAGGACGTGATCCTCACCGGCGACAAGATCGACGCAACGGCGCTGCCGCTCTGCCGGTGGACCCGCGATCAGGACCCGGCCCCGTACGTCACCGGCCCCTGCGTCATCTCGAACGACCCGGAGACGGGCGAGCGCAACATGGGCACCTATCGGCTCATGCTGAAGGGCCCGCGCAAGTTCGGCCTCTTCCTCAGCACCACCTGGCGCGACATGTACGCCCACATCATGAAGAACGAGCGCCAGGGCAAGCCGACGCCGTGCGCGGTCGTGATCGGCGCCGATCCGACGGTGCCGCTGACGTCCGTGGCGCGGATCCGCGGCGACGAGCTCGGCGTGGCCGGCGCGCTCCGCGGCGCGCCGCTCGAGGTCGTGCGCTGCGAGACGAATGATCTCGAGGTGCCGGCGCACTCGGAGATCGTCGTCGAGGGGTTCGTGCCGGCCGGCGTGCGTGAACACGAAGGGCCGTTCGGCGAGTACACGGGCTACATGGGCTCGTCGGGCCCGAGCTTCGTCATCGAGATCACCGCCATCACGCACCGGGCCGATCCCATCTACCAGGCCTTCTTCAGCCAGATGCCGCCCAGTGAGTCGAGCTGCATCCGCGGCACCGGCCGTGACGTGGCCCTGCTCAAGCACATGAAGCGCGATCTCCGGCTGCCCGTTCGCGACGTGCATCTGCTCGAGGCCGGCGGCGGCGCGGCCTTCCTGGCCATCTCGCTCAAGCGCGACCACCCCGCCCTGCCCCAGCGAGCCATGTGGGCGGCCTGGGCCTTCGATCCGTCGTTCTCGAAATGGATCGTCGTGGTCGACGAGGACATCGACGTCCGCGACTATTTCCAGGTTCTGTGGGCCATGTCCTGGCACGTCCAGCCCGCCCGCGATCTCTACGTCAACCGCGATACTGCGGGCGTGGCGCTCGATCCCTCGGTCGCCGAGGAGGACGTGAACCAGCTCGAGCGCAAGACCGTGCTGTCGTCCAAGGTAGGCGTCGACGCGACGCGAAAACATGCCTTCCCAGCCCGCTCCGTGCCGCCCCGGGAGGATCTCGACCGG
>DASRIY010000348.1:0-6528 GCA_035649755.1 Candidatus Methylomirabilota bacterium | reverse complement strand
GGGCACGAGCGGCAAGAGCACGATCGTGGGCATGGTCGGCTGGCTGCTTCGTGAAGGGCGAGTATCGGCGACCGTCCTGGGCGGCGCCGATTTCGCAGGTGAAGGCGTCGGCGGGTGCTTTGTCGGAGGTCCGGTCGACGGCCCGGCCGTCGCCGAGGCGTGCGAGTCGGACGGCACGCTCGTCGGCTATCGGCCGTCGATCGGCGTCATCCACAATGTGAGCCGCGATCACGACGAGCTCAGCGCGCTGCGCCCGCAGTTCACCGCCTTCGCCCGGAGCTGCGGCCGGCTCCTGGTGGGCGCCGACTGCCCGGAGGCGACCGCGCTCGGGCAGCGTTTCAAGGGGGCCAGCTACGGGCTGTCGGCCGACGCCGACGCGCGGCTACGGGTGACCGCCGTGGGGCCGAGGCGTGCCCGCGGCGTGCTCCGCCACGCCGGCCGCGACATCACCCTGGATCTTCCCCAACCCGGCCTGCACAACCTCCAGAATGCCACCGCCGCCACGCTGGTGGCGCTCGAGCTCGGCCTCGACCCGGCGACTGTGGCGAGCCTGCTGTCGCGATTCCCGGGCGTCGCCCGCCGCTTCGAGGTGGTCGGCACCAAGCGCGATATCCAGGTGGTCGACGACTACGCGCACAACGGCGAGAAGCTCCGCGCGGCCATCACCTCCGCTCAGGCGGGCGCCGCGCGCGTCGTGGCCGTCTTCCAGCCCCACGGCTACGGCCCGGCGCGGTTCCTGCGCGCCGAGCTGCGCGACCTGATCCCGAAGCTGCTCCGCCCTCAAGATCGCTTCTGCTATACCGAGATCTTCTACGCGGGCGGAACGGTCGCGAAGGACATCTCGAGCCGCGATCTGGCGGCCGATCTGCCGGCTACCCTCAGGTGCGGCTACACGCGCGATCATGAGGCGGCGCGGCAGTGGGTGGTCGGCGAGGCCCGGCCCGGCGACACCGTGCTCGTCATGGGCGCGCGCGATCCCGATCTACCCCGCCTCGCGCGCTCGATCGTCGACTCGCTCTAGGCGAGCCCCTCCGCGATCTGCACGAGCTCCTCGTACTCCTGGTTCCAGTAGTTGTGGTTGCGGAACATCGGAAAGGCGGGGGGAAACGACGGATCGCTCCAGCGACGCGCGATCCAGCCCGACATATAGATGATGCGCATCGCGCGCAGCGGCTCGCACAGGGCGAGGCTCGAGCGGTCGAAATCGCGGAATAGCTCGTAGCCCTCCAGCAGGTCTTCCCGTAGCTTCCGCGCTTCTTCGGAGTTGCCGCGCGCCAGGAGCCACAGGTCCTGGACGGGCGGGCCGACCAGGCAGTCGTCGAAGTCGACCAGCAGCGGATCGGGCGTCCAGAGGATGTTGCCCCAGTGCAGGTCGCCGTGGATCCGCTGGACGCGCGCCGCCGCCAGGGGCTTGGCCGCCAGCTCCGCGATGCGAAGGGCCACATCGCGATAACGCGGCGCCAGCCCCGAGGGAATGAAGTCGCCAGCCATCAGGACCTCGAGCGGCTCGAGGATGTAGCGCTTGGGATCGACCCGCGGGCGATTCGGCGCGTCGCGCGAGGCGCCCACGGCGTGCATGCGACCGATGGTCCGGCCGATCCGGCGGCGATTCTCGGCGTCGAGCTCGTCCAGCGAGCGCCCGCGGACCTTCGGGAACGCCGCGTAGAAAATGCCCTCGATCTCGCTCAACGTGCTGCCAGTACCCAGGTCGATCGGCGCGACCGCCGGCACCTCGGCCGCCGTCAGATCGGCCAGGAAGGCGTGCTCGTCGAGGATCGTCTCGCGCGCCCAGCGCCCGGGACGATAGAACTTCACGACCAGCCGCCGCTCGTCCTCGAGCTCGACCTCGTACACGCGGTTCTCGAAGGCCCGGAGCGGCAGGCAGCGTCCGGTGCAGCGCAGGCCCCCGACCTCGACCGCGTCCAGGACACGATCGGGGGTGAGCGCGAAAAACGTGGCTCCGGGCTCTCCGGTCACGCCTGATACCATAGCGCGCCATCAGCAAACAATCACGGGGAGGCTGCGATGCCCGAACGCCCGCTACCGACGGAGCAGGAAGTGCTCGGCTGGATCCGCCAGCGCAACAACTGGGGCCGCTGGGGCAAGGACGACCAGCTCGGTGCCATCAATCTCATCACGCCGGCCAAGCGGGCGGCGGCGGCGCGGCTCGTCAAGAACGGCCGCAGCGTGTCGCTCAGCCGGCCCTTCCCCAAGGAGCCGGGACCGAACAACCCGCTGCCGGCGCATCACTTCATGAAGACCCACATGCGCGGCAAGGGCGGCTTCTCCGCCGACTACTACGGCATCTACTATCACGGCATCGCGTCGACCCACATCGATGCGCTCTGCCACACCTGGGACGAGCAGGCGATGTGGAACGGACGCGATCCGAAGAAGGAGATCACGTTCGAGGGCGCCAGGTTTGGCTCGGTCGAGCACTGGGCCGAAGGCATCATCACGCGCGGTGTGATGCTCGACGTCCCGCGACACCGCGGCGTGCCGTGCGTGACGCACGACCGGCCGGTGCACGGCTGGGAGCTCGACGACATCCTGACAAAGCGCGGGATCCGGCTCGAGCCCGGCGACGCGATCTGCGTCTATTCTGGCCGTGAGGCGTGGCAGGCCCAGGATCCGGAGCGGCCGTACGGCAAGCCGTTCACGCCAACCCTGCAGCAGCGCCCGGGCCTTCACGTCTCCTGCCTGCCGTTCCTGCGGGATCACGACGTGAGCGTCCTGGTGTGGGACATGCTCGATCATCTGCCGATCGGCTATGACATTCCGTGGGCGGTGCACGCGGCGATCTTCGCGTACGGCGTGGCGCTGCTCGACAACGCGCTCCTCGAACCGCTCGCGAAGGCCTGCGCCGAGGAGCAGCGTGACGACTTCATGCTGGTGATCTCGCCCTTGCGCGTGGTCGGCGGGACGGGCTCGCCGGCGAATCCGCTCGCCGTGTTCTAGAACGAAGCTCGCGCCGCCGTCAGGCGCTCGGGTACGGGATCGGCCCGGCGTACTCCGTGTGCAGCGGCGCCCAGCGCGCAGCCCAGCCGCGGGCCAGCGTCGCGGCAAGCTGGATCAGGTGCAGGCGGTCGTGCTCGACCCAGGCGGCCAGGATATCGAGACCGGAAAGACCGCCGGTGCGGCGATGGGCGACGGTGGCGGTGAGTCGCGCCGGCTCGATCGAGGCAAGCGAGCCGAGGCTCGCCGCCCGACGCTCGAGAAAGGTCGCCAGTGCGGCCGGCCCATCGTCCTCCAGGTAGCGGCGCTCGACGGCCCAGCGCTCCGGGTCGATCGGCGCAAAGCTGTCGCCGCCTCCGAGCACCACGAAGAGCCGCGCGCCGAAGTCCTCGACCTCCTCGTCTCGGAGATGACAGACGATCTCAACGGGCGCCCACTCGGCGGGCGCAGGTCGCGCGCGCCAGGCCGCCGGATCGAGATCGGTCAGCAGAGCGCCGAGCACCGTGGGGAACCGCGCCAGCTCGCGGCGCGCGCCGGCGAGAACGTCGCGAGGATCGTGCATGCCTCGACACCTCCTTCGTGGACGCTGTATAGCCCTCGCATACTCGCGCGGCGAGCACAATCACGCGGGCACGGCGTCGCCTGGGTCTCGGCTTGACAGGCGATGCGCCTGGGCGGTTCGAGTTCGGGGGCGGAGCTTGACAGTCGCTGGCCCGGCAACCGATCATCGGAGCAACGTTCGATTTCCGGAGGGACACGATGGCGATGACGTCGCTGGAACGGGCCGAGGCAGCCGAGCATGCGATGAGCCAGGAGCTCGATCGCATCGTCGTGAAATCGGTGATCTACACGTCGGGCGACCGCGATCCGCGACAGCCGCTGCCGCCCCAGCAGAGTCAGGGCAAGCTCTACATGATGGGGCACGATTCGCGGCTGCCCCGGATGCCCGAGAAGCCGACCCTGTTCGACTTCTACAAGTATCGCTTCGGGCCCTCCGCGCACGTGCTGCAGAGCGCGCGGCTGGCGAGAAAGAACGGCGTCAACGAGAAGATCGTGCTCGCATGCCTGCTGCACGACATCTCGGTCATGGGATTCATTCGCGGTGACCACGGCTACTGGGGCGCTCAGCTCGTCGAGCCCTACGTCGACGAGGAAGTGAGCTGGGCCATTCGCCACCATCAGGTGCTGCGATTCTTCGCCGACGAGTCGTACGGCTACAAGTATCCCGACTCCTACATCCGCCTGTTCGGCGCGGACTACGTGCCGGAGCCGCACATCCAGGAAGCCTACCGGCGCGCGCGCGAGCACAAGTGGTACGAGACGTGCCGCCTCATCACCGTGAACGATCTCTACGCGTTCGATCCCAACGTGAAGGTCGAGCTCGAGGAGTTCACGGATGTCGTCGGCCGTCACTTCCGCCAGCCGAAGGAAGGGCTGGGCTTCGATCAGAGTCCGTCCGCGCACATGTGGCGGACGATCAATCACCCGACGAAGTACCTGTAGGCCGGAATCCTCGACCCGGTCACCCGGTGGCCGGGTCGAGTCTCCGCTCCATCAACACCCACGTGGGCTCGCTGAAGCCCTCGTGGCTCCGAAACGACGCATCCTCGAACCCCGCCGATCGGAAGAAGCGCCGGTTCTCCTCGAGCTCCAGCCGCACGCCGAGCGTCATGCGCGAGAACCCCTGGCGACGAGCCTCGCGCTCGGCTTCCGCCATGAGGGCCCGCGCCATGCCCCCGCCGCGGCGCCCGGGATGGACCGAGAGCCGGCTGATGTAGAAGGCTCCTTCGTCCTCGTTCCACAGGACGACACCGACGATCGCGCCGTCGCTCTCCAGAACGGCCCCGCCCCCGCGGCCGAGGTGATCGACGATGGTGGCGGCGGTCTCCCTGAGCGCGCTCGACGGCGGATTCGTCGGCCGCGGCTGGCGTGAGAACGCGAGCCGGATCAGGTCGGCGATGACCGCCGCGTCACCCGTCTCGGCGGCCCGAATCGTGAACCCGTCCCGTGTCACCTCCGTCACGAAGCTGCCGCGGCGCTAGAGCGCATCGCCCCAGCGGTCGGCGAAGGCCACCTCGCGCAGCGGTCGCCGCGGCGGACGGCCGAACTTCCCGAGCGGGTAGCCGAGCGGAATCAGCGCGGCGGTCTCGACGTCGGCCGGGATGCCGAGCAGCGCCTTCACCTGCGCGTCACGGAACCGGTGAATGGTCGTGATGCAGCTTCCCACTCCGTGGGCGCGCGCCGCCAGCATGAGGTTCTGCACGGCCGGATAGATCGACGCGCCGGTGGTCAAGGACGGCGTGACGCCCGGGTCGAGCGCGATGCACGCGAGGACCAGCACCGGCGCCTCCCCGAGGTGCTCGCCGAGGTGTCGGGCCGACGCGAGCATCTTGCCGGCGGGACTCTCGCGCGGCTCCTTCGCGGCGCCCGCGTAGTACGGCACCTTCATGAGCTCGCCCCATGCTTCGCGATACAGCTCGCCCAGGCGCGCCCGCTTGGCCGCGTCGCGCACCACCACGAAGCTCCAGCCCTGGCGATTGCCGCCGCTCGGGGCGCAGACGGCGGCCTCCATGATCTGCCGCAGCACGGCATCGGGGATCGGTCTGGTCTCGAGGCGCCGCATCGCTCGCTGCGTGGTCACGACGTCGAAGAAGTCCATGTGCCCTCCGGGGTATATTCAAGGCCTTATATAGGAGAGGACCATGACCGACTACAAGAGCCTGATCTACGAAGTGAAGGATGCCATCGCGACCTTGACCCTGAACCGGCCCGAGCGCCTCAACGCCCTGGGCGGGACGCTACGCGACGACCTTTATGACGCCGTGCTGCGCGCCAGCGGCGATGCGGACGTTCGCGTGATCGTGGTGACGGGCGCCGGCAAGGGATTCTGCTCGGGCGGCGACGTGAAAGCCATGAACGAGGTCAAGGAAGGCCGCGCCGAGCGGCCGCTGATCGACAAGGTGGCGCCGCTTCGGGATCGGGTGCTGCTCGCCATGCGCGACGCCCCGCAGCCGGTGATCGCCGCCGTCAACGGCGCCGCGGCCGGCGCCGGCATGAACCTGGCGCTCGGCTGCGACATTCGCCTCGCCTCGACGGCCGCGAAGTTCACCCAGGCGTTCGTCAAGCGGGGCCTCCACCCCGACTGGGGCGGGACGTACTTCCTGCCGCGCATCGTCGGCATGGCCAAGGCGTGCGAGCTGATCTTCACCGGCGAGATCATCGACGCGCAGACGGCGCTCGGGCTCGGCATCGTCAGCGCCGTCCATCCGCCGGAGGAGCTGATGCCGGCCACCTACGAGATCGCCCGGAAGATCGCCGCCGGCCCGCCCATCGCCATCCGGCTCGCGAAGCGGGCGCTCTACCACGGCCTCGACGTCGATCTACGCTCGGCGCTCGAGTTCGAAACCTTCGCGCAGAACATCGCCTCGGAGACGGAAGACGCCCGGGAGGGCATCCGGGCCTTCGTCGAGAAGCGGCCGGCGGTGTTCAAGGGGCGCTGACGGGTTCCAGCATGGCCGTCGGAGCCGGGCACGCCCTCGCGGTCGGCTTCGACGGCACGGTCATTCCCGACGA
>DASRIY010000347.1:0-15931 GCA_035649755.1 Candidatus Methylomirabilota bacterium | reverse complement strand
TAGTGGGCAAGGTCATCGCGGTCGTCAACCAGAAGGGCGGGGTCGGCAAGACCACGACAGCCGTCAACCTCGCTGCCGGACTGTCCCTCGCCGAGCGCCCTACCCTGCTCATCGACCTGGATCCCCAGGGCAACGCGACGACCGGGCTCGGCGTCAACAAGGCCGGCCTCTACCCGACGATCTACCACGTTCTCCTGGGTGGCGAGTCGACCGAAAAGGCCATCCACCCCACGTCCCTGTCCGGCCTGCGCCTTCTTCCCGCCGACATCGACCTGGTCGGCGCCGAGATCGAGCTGGTCGGTCTCGGTAAGCGCGAGCACCGCCTTCGCCTCGCGCTCGAGCCGGTGCTGGCGTCGTTCGACTTCGTGATCGTCGACTGTCCGCCCTCGCTAGGTCTTCTGACCATCAACGCGCTCGTGGCGGCCGATCGAGTGCTGGTGCCGCTTCAGTGCGAGTTCTACGCCCTCGAAGGTCTGACTCACCTCCTGAAGACGGTGAAGCTCGTTCAAGAGCGGCTGAATCCGAGCCTCGCCGTCGAGGGCATCGTGCTCACTATGTTCGACGGAAGGACCAGCCTGGCGCTCCAGATCCGCGAAGAGGTCAATCGCTACTTTCCCGGACAGGTCTTCGATACGGTCATTCCTCGGAACATTCGTCTGACGGAGGCGCCGAGCCACGGCAAGCCGGTGATGCTGCACGACGTCAGGTCCACCGGTTCTACTGCTTACCTGGATCTGACACGGGAGGTGTTGGGCCATGATTAATCGACGCGGACTCGGCCGTGGTCTCGGTGCGCTGCTGTCCTCTGAGCCCTCGGAAGCCGAATCGCTTCTTGAGCTGCCGATCGAAAGCATCGAGGTAAATCCCAATCAGCCAAGAAAAGTGTTTGATTTCACGGCCTTGGATGAACTGGCGGCGTCGATCAAGTCCTCGGGCGTAATCCAGCCGATTATCGTGCGCCGGGTTGCGGGCTCGTATCAGCTGATCGCCGGCGAGCGGCGCTGGCGCGCCGCGCGGCAAGCGGGGCTCGATCGGATCCCGGCGATCGTCCGCGACGCGACCGACGCGCAGAGCATCGAGCTCGCCCTCGTCGAAAACCTGCTGCGCGAAGATCTCAACCCGATCGAGACCGCACAGGCCTATCAGAAGCTCCTGGCCGAATTCGGATGGACCCAGGAGGAGCTGGCCCAGCGGATCGGCAAGGACCGCACGTCGATCGCCAACGCGTTGCGGCTCTTGCGTCTGCCGGAGGAAATCCAGGCCGATCTTCGCGGCGGGCGGCTCACGATGGGCCATGCGCGCGCACTGCTCGCGTTGACCACCGTCGCCGAGCAGCTCCGGCTGCGCGACGAGATCCTCGCGAAGGACTGGTCGGTGCGCGCCACCGAGGATTCGATTCGCGCGACCGAGGCCAGCGCCGCGACGCCGGGGCTGGCGCCGAAGAAGGGTCGGCGGCGCTCGGTGGAGCTGGCGGCGCTCGAGGACGCGATCCAGCGCGCACTGTTGACGCGCGTGCGCATCATCGGCAACGAGCGCCGCGGTAAGATCGAGGTCACGTACGCGACGCCGATCGAGCTCGAGCGTCTGGCCGAGCTCTTCGGCGCGCGTCACTGACCGCCACGAACGAAGCGCGCGCGAAGACGGTTGAAGCACGGACCACGCGAGCTGGAGAGCGCACGGAAGGTTCAATGAAGGAACGCATTGTTGTCGGCATGAGCGGGGGCGTCGATTCCTCCGTCGCCGCCGCGCTGCTCGTCGAGCAGGGATACGACGTCGTCGGCATCACGATGCGCGTCGCGCCGTCGCCGACGGGCGAGGAGACGGCGAGCCGGTTCGGCAGCTGCTGCGGCACGGAGGCTACCGACGACGCGCGCGAGGTCGCCCGGGCGCTCGGGATCCGGCACTACCTCCTGAACATGGAAGACGAGTTCGAACAAAAGGTGATCGGCAACTTCGTCGCCGCATACGGCGCGGGCCGCACACCGGTCCCGTGCGTGGCGTGCAATAGCGAACTAAAGTTCGGCTCGCTCCTCGGGCGCGCACGGGCGTGGGACGCCGCCGCCGTCGCGACCGGCCACTACGCGCGCATCGCGCGCGATTCCGCGACGGGCCGCCATCTGCTTCTGCGCGCCGCCGACCCGCGCAAGGACCAGACCGATTTTCTGTGGCCGCTCAGCCAGGCGCAGCTGGCCGCCGCGCGGTTTCCGGTCGGTGCCTTGACGAAGGACGAGGTGCGAGCGACCGCGCGCCGCCTGGGCCTGGTCACCGCCGACAAGCCCGAGAGTCAGGAGATCTGCTTCGTGCCCGACGACGACTACCGCGGATACCTGCGCCGCCGCGCGCCCGGGATGTTCCAGCCAGGAGCAATCGTCGATCGCCGGGGGAGCGTGGTCGGGACGCACGCCGGGATCGCGGCCTACACCGTCGGCCAGCGCCGCGGCCTCGGCCTCGCGAGCGGTCGTCCGCTCTACGTCGTCGACCTCGACGCCGAGCGCAACACGGTCCGGGTAGGGGACGCGGCCGATCTGGATAGCGACCGCCTGCTGGCCGAGGCGGTGAACTTCATCGCCTGCGAGCCGCCGCGAGCAGCGCTGCGGGTCGAGGCGAAGATTCGTCACAGCCATCGCCCGGCCGCCGCCACCGTGCGGGCCCTCGAGGAAGGCCGGGCCCAGGTGGTCTTCGACACGCCCCAGCGGGCGGCCAGCCCCGGCCAGTCGGTCGTTTTCTACGACGGCGACATCGTGGTCGGGGGCGGGATCATCGCGCGGTCGTCCTGAGCGCCCCGGACGATTGACACCAAGCGCGATTGAGTGATAGTTTTCACAAACCTTCGTCTGCATCTCGTGACCGAGGAGACCGCCGAATGCGTCTGCATGACCTGAAAGAGATCGTCGTCTTCGTGTGCCTCGTCGTCGCGCTGGCGCTCGTCGGCCCGGCCGCGGTGTGGGCGGCCAGCGAGGGCGGTCACGAGGGCGGCGGGCTCATCAGCCTCGACAAGTCGCTGATCGTCCAGGCCATCAACTTCCTGATCCTCCTGTTCATCCTGCAGCGTCTGTTTTACAAGCCGTTCCTCGCCAAGATGGGGGAGCGCACGGCCGCGATCCAGAAGTCGCTGGACGAGGCGCAGGCGGCCCGCGCCGAGGCGACGCGGCAGCAGGAGGAGAACGAGACGCGGCTGCGCGCGGCGCACGCCGAGGCGGCGGCCATTCGCGCCCAGGCCATGAAGGAAGCCTCCGAGGAGCAAAAGCGTCTGGTCGAGGCGGCGCGCGCCGAATCGCAGCGGCTCGTCGAGAGCGCGAAGGCGCAGATGGACGCGGACGTGCGCCGGGCCCGCGAGGAGTTGCGGCGCGAAGTCGCCGACCTCGCCACCGCGGTCGCCGAGAAGCTCGTGCGCCGCAGCCTGCGCGACGAGGACCACCGGCGCATCGTCGCCGACGCGATCACGAAGGTCGGCAACTAGGTGAAGGCCTCGGCCGGCGTCGGCCGCTCGTACGCGAAGGCTCTGTTCGAGCTGGCTCGCGAGCGCAATCAAGTGGACCCGATCGCCCGCGATCTCGCCACCATCGGCGAGCTCTTCGCGCGCGATGCCGAGCTGCGCGCCTTCTTCGCGCGCCCCTGGGTCGCCTCGTCCGCGAAGCGCGCCGCCGCCGGCGAGATCGCCGCGCGGCTCGAGGTGTCCACGCTCGCCCGCGATTTTCTCGCGCTGGTGGCGGCCCAGGGCCGCGCCGATCACCTGCAGACCATCATCGCCGCGTACCGCGAGCTCGAGGACGAGGCGGCCGGCCGCGTCCGCGCGCGCGTCCGCACCGCGGTGCCGCTGAGCGAAGCGGAGCGCACGGCGCTCGCCGGCAAGCTCGGGCGCGCCCTCGGCGGCAAGCAGGTGGTGCTCGAGGAGGTCGCCGACCGCGAGCTCCTGGGCGGCTTCGTGGCCGAAGTCGGCAGCTTGCTCGTCGACGGCAGCCTGGACGGTCAGCTCGCGCGGCTGCGTGACCGGTTGGAGCACGGGTAGGAGAGGAGAACGGAATGATCAGGGCCGGAGAGATCAGCGAGATCATCAAGCGCCAGCTGGCGGGCTACGAGGCGGAGATCGACCTGCAGGAGGTCGGCCGCGTCATCGAGGTCGGCGACGGGATCGCGCGCGTGCACGGGCTCGAGAAGGCGATGGCCGGCGAGCTGCTCGCGTTTCCCGGGGACGTCGTGGGCATGGTCCTCAACCTCGAGCAGGACCAGGTCGGCGCGGTGCTCCTGGGCGACGACAAGCTCATCAAGGAAGGCGACATCGTCAAGCGGACCAACCGCATCGCCCAGGTGCCGGTCGGCGAGGCGCTCGTGGGTCGTGTGGTGAACGCGCTCGGCGAGCCGGTCGACGGCAAGGGCCCGATCAACGCCAAGGAGTTCCGGCCAATCGAGCGCTACGCGCCGGGCGTCGTCGACCGCCGATCGGTCAAGGAGCCGCTGCAGACCGGCCTCAAGGCGATCGACGCGATGATCCCGATCGGCCGCGGGCAGCGCGAGCTCATCATCGGCGACCGCGGCACCGGCAAGACGGCGATCGGCGTGGACACGATCATCAACCAGAAGGGCCAGGACGTCTTCTGCTTCTACGTGGCGATCGGCCAGAAGCGCTCGACGATCGCGCAGGTCGTGAAGATCCTGGAAGACGCCGGCGCCATGCAGTACTCGACGGTGGTCATCGCCTCCGCGTCGGAGCCGGCGCCGCTGCAGTACATCGCGCCGTACACCGGCGTCACGATGGGGGAGTACTTCCGCGACAGCAAGCGCCACGCGCTCTGTATCTACGACGATCTGTCAAAGCACGCGGCCGCCTACCGGCAGCTCTCGCTCCTGCTGCGGCGGCCGCCCGGGCGCGAGGCGTATCCGGGCGACGTCTTCTACCTCCACTCGCGGCTGCTCGAGCGCGCGGCGAAGCTCAACGACGAGCTCGGGGGCGGCTCGCTCACGGCGCTGCCGATCATCGAGACGCAGCTCGGCGACGTGTCGGCGTACATCCCGACCAACGTCATCTCGATCACCGACGGCCAGATCTACCTGGAGTCCGACCTCTTCTACGGCGGTGTCCGGCCGGCCGTGAACGTCGGTCTGTCGGTCTCGCGCGTCGGCGGCTCCGCGCAGGTGCGCGCGATGCGCCAGGTGGCCGGCAAGCTCCGGCTCGACCTCGCGCAGTACCGCGAGCTGGCCGCGTTCGCCCAGTTCGGCTCCGACCTCGACCGCGCCACCCAGGCCCAGCTCGCACGCGGTCAGCGGATGGTCGAGCTCCTCAAGCAGGGGCAATACCAGCCGCTGCCGGTCGAGAAGCAGGTGGTCATCATCTACGCGGGTACCCAGGGCCTGCTCGACGACGTGCCCGTGGACGCCGTGCGCGAGTTCGAGACGTTCTTCCACGCCTGGCTCGAGCGGCGCGCGCCGCAGATCCTGAACGAGATCCGCGACCGCAAGGAGCTGTCGGACGCCATGCGCGAGACGCTGACGAAGGCGGTCAACGACGCCAAGACGGAGTTCGTCGCGGCCAAGGGCATCAAGGCGGCCTGATCCCGGCCCATGGCGACGCTTCGCGACATCCAGCGGCGGATCCGCTCCGTCCAGTCCACGCAGAAGATCACGCGCGCGATGAAGCTGGTCGCGGCGGCGAAGCTGCGCCGGGCGCAGGAGCGCATCCTGGCGGCGCGCCCGTACGCCGCCAAGATGGGCGAGCTGCTCGGGAACCTCGTGTCGGCCGCCGGGAGCGACGGCGCGCCGCACCCGCTCCTCGAACAGCGCGAGGGGCCGCGCCGGCAGGTCGTGATCATCACCGCCGACAAGGGACTGGCGGGCGCGTTCAACTCGAACGTCATCCGCCGCGCCCTCGAGTTCGTGCGCCAGTCGAACGTGACCGAGGTCACGCTGGTGGTGGTCGGCCGCAAGGCGCGTGATTTCTATCGGCGCCGCCAGTGGACGATCAAGCGCGACCTCATCGGCTTCTGGGATCGGCTGGCGTATTCTCACGCGAGCGAGCTCGCGGACTACTTCATGCAGCAGTACCTCGACAGCGAGGTGGACGAGGTGTACCTCGTCTACAACGAGTTCCGGTCCGTCGCTTCCCAGCGGCCGGTGCGCGAGCAGCTCCTGCCGATCCCGCGCAAGGCAGATGGCGAGGCGGACGCGACGGCGGTCGACTACATCTACGAGCCCGATCCGCGGGCGATCCTCGACGAGCTGCTGCCGCGGCACGTGCGGACCCAGGTCTTCCGGGCGCTCATGGAATCGCTGGCCGGGGAGTACGGCGCGCGCATGACGGCAATGGAAGCCGCGACGAAGAACGCGAAAGAGATGATCGACGTCCTGACGATCCAGTTCAACAAGGCGCGCCAGGAAAAGATCACCAAGGAGCTGCTCGACATCGTGGGCGGCGCCGAGGCGCTTAAACAAGGAGCGGAGGCATGAGCACGGGCAAGATCGTTCAGGTCATCGGGCCGGTCGTCGACGTGGAGTTCGAGCCGGGCCGGCTGCCGGCCATCTACAACGCGCTCCTGGTCCAGGGCGTCGAGAACAAGGACGTCTTTGCGTATTCGCAAAAGCTGACGCTGGAGGTGGCGCAACACCTGGGCGAGAGCCAGGTGCGGACGATCGCAATGGCCGCGACCGACGGGCTCCGGCGCGGGATGACCGTGGACGATACGGGCGCGCCGATCTCGATCCCGGTCGGCCCGGAGACGCTCGGCCGGATCCTGAACGTGGTCGGCGAGCCGGTGGACAAGGGACCGGCCATTAACGCCAAGAAAACGTATCCGATCCATCGCCCCGCCCCGCCGTTCGAGGACCAGTCGACGAAGGTCGAGATGTTCGAGACGGGCATCAAGGTCATCGACCTGCTGGAACCGTATACCAAGGGCGGCAAGACCGGCCTGTTCGGCGGCGCGGGAGTCGGGAAGACCGTCCTGATTCAGGAGCTGATCAACAACATCGCCAAGCAGCACGGCGGTATTTCCGTATTCGCCGGCGTGGGCGAGCGCACCCGCGAGGGCAACGACCTCTATCACGAGATGAAGGAGTCGGGCGTCATCGAGAAGACCGCGCTGATCTTCGGTCAGATGACCGAGCCGCCCGGGTCGCGGCTGCGCGTCGGCTTGACCGGCCTCACCGCGGCCGAGTACTTCCGCGACGAGGAAGGCAAAGACGTCCTGCTGTTCATCGATAACATCTTCCGATTCACGCAGGCCGGCTCCGAGGTCTCCGCGCTGCTCGGCCGCATGCCGTCGGCGGTCGGCTATCAGCCGACGCTCGGTACGGAGATGGGCCAGCTGCAGGAGCGCATCACGTCCACCAAGAAGGGCTCGGTCACCTCGGTGCAGGCCATCTACGTGCCGGCCGACGACATCACCGACCCGGCGCCCGCGACTGCCTTCGCCCACCTTGACGCGACCACCGTGCTGTCACGCCCGCTCACGGAGCTCGGCATTTACCCGGCGGTCGATCCGCTGTCCTCGACGTCGCGAATCCTCGACCCGAACGTGCTCGGCGCCGAGCACTACCGGACCGCACGCGACGTGCAGTTGATCTTGCAGCGCTACAAGGACCTCCAGGACATCATCGCCATCCTGGGCATGGAGGAGCTGTCGGACGAGGACAAGCTGGCCGTCGCGCGCGCGCGGAAGATCCAGCGGTTCCTGTCGCAGCCGTTCTCCGTGGCCGAGCAGTTCACGGGGCAGCCGGGCCGTTACGTGAAGCTCGCCGACACGGTCAAGAGCTTCCGCGAGGTCGTCGACGGCAAGCACGACGAGTTGCCGGAGCAGGCCTTCTACATGGTCGGCGACATCAGCGAGGCGATGGACAAGGCCAAGAAGCTCGCCGCGGGCGGCTAAGCGTGGCCGATCGCCTCACGCTCGAGATCGCCACGCCGACGCGGCTGGTCGTCACCGAGTCGGTCGACGAGATCGTGATTCCGGGGAGCCAGGGCTACTTCGGCGTGCTGCCGGGTCACGCGCCGTTCCTCACCACTCTGGGCATCGGCGAGCTCATGTATCGCGCGGGGCGCGACGAGCGCTACCTGGCGGTTTCGGGCGGGTTCGCGGAGGTCCGGAACGACAAGGTGATCGTGCTAGCCGACACCGCCGAGCGGCCCGAGGAGATCGATCGGGCCCGGGCCGAGCGCGCCCGCGAGCGCGCCGAGCGCCGGCTGGCGGGGCGGACCGACGAGGAAGTCGATTACACGCGGGCCCTGGCGGCGCTGACGCGGGCGATCACGCGGCTCATGACCGCGGGCCGCCTCGGCTAAGTTCCTCGCGAAGAATCCCCAGAGCCAGAAATCCGATTCACGGCTCCCAGACGTAGCGCTCGTAACGACCATCTCCGAGGAGGCGCTATGGCAAGACACTGGCCAATCGCGTTCATGCTGGTTCCGCTCACCCTGGCCCTGGCCTCGGTGCCCGGAAGCGCCGGGCCCGAGAAGATCGCGTTTCCGGCGAACTACAAGGATCACGTGCTCTACGCCACGGTCGATCGCTACGACAACAAGCAGTACCGCGAGCTGTACGGTACCGCCGACGCGGTGAAAGCGGTTCGCGAGGGCAAGCCCATCCCGAGCGGCACGGTGCTCACGCTCGTCCAGTACAAGGCCCAGGTGGATACCGCGGGCAACCCGGTGAAGGACGCCAACGGACGTTTCATCAAGGGCGACCTCGTCGGCGTCACGGTCATGGAGAAGCGCACAGGCTGGGGCACCGAGTACCCGGACGACATCCGGAACGGCGAATGGGAGTACTCGGCGTTCACCGCGGATCTGAAGTTCAACGACAAGGCGAACTACAAGGCGTGCTTCCAGTGCCATAAGCCGCACGCCAAGCAGGACTACGTGATCTCGCTCGCCCGGCTCAGCGGCCAGGCCCCGGGTGGCGCCGTCGCGATGAAGTCGGGCCCGGGCGATGTCGGGATCGCCGGCTTCGCCTTTGGACCGGGCAAGCTCACGATTGGCCCCGGTCAGTACGTGACGTGGACCAACGCCGACGACTCGCCCCACCAGATCACCCTCACCGCGAGCCAGGAGCGCTCGCCGGTGCTTCTCAAGGGGCAGAGCCACACGCAGGCGTTCGCCGCACCGGGCAATTACGAGTACGTCTGCGGTCTGCATCCCGCCATGAAGGGCACCGTCGAGGTGAAATAGCGCGTGCTGCCTGCCGAGGTGGGCACATCGCCCCCCTCGCTGGGCGGCCGCGGCGATTTTCGCCGCTGAACTCGCGCCGTTTCGGGCCGATTCGTCTGGCATCCCGCTTGCCCCTGAAGGAGGCGATGCTGACGATCCTCATCGCCGACGACGAGCCGCACGTGGTCGATCTCGTCCGCCTCACGCTCGAAGATGGGCGCATCAGCGTGAAGGACGCGTGCGACGGCGAGACGGCGCTCGCGCAGGCCGAAGCGCTGCTCCCCGACCTGATCTTTCTCGACGTGCACCTACCGGACATCAGCGGGTTCGAGGTCTGCGCCAGGCTCCGCCAAAACCCGCGCTTCGGCCGCACCAAGATCGTCATGCTGACGGCCGCCGCGCAGGAGTCCGACGTCGCGCGTGGTCTCAGCGCCGGCGCGAATCACTACCTGACCAAGCCCTTCTCGC
Source organism: Candidatus Methylomirabilota bacterium (assembly GCA_035649755.1). Taxonomy (GTDB): domain Bacteria; phylum Methylomirabilota; class Methylomirabilia; order Rokubacteriales; family CSP1-6; genus AR31. The sequence continues at coordinate 6,327 of DASRIY010000347.1, read as the reverse complement.
CGGTGCGGCTCATCTCGCTCGTCGAGAGCGTGGCGCCGCATGTCCCCGTATGGCAGCGCGGATAGCCGCCGGCTCCGGCGACGAGCTGACGGTCGCCTATCGTCGGCTGAACGCGGCGTACCAGCAGACGCTCCGCTACGCCGAGGACGTCCGGCGCCTCTACCAGCAGGTGCAGCGCGCCATCCATCAGTCGCTGCTCGGGTTGGCCAACGCCCTCGAGGCGAAGGACGCCTACACGAAGGGCCACTCCGAGCGGGTCGGCGCCTGGAGCCGCGGTGTCGCGGCCGCGCTCGGGCTTCCCGCGGCCGATGTCGACATGATCGGCCAGGCGGGGCTCCTTCACGACATCGGCAAGATCGGTATCCCCGAGGCAGTCCTGCGAAAGCCCGGCCCCCTCGTGGACGAAGAATGGACGGTCATGCGGAACCATCCGCTCATCGGCGCGCAGATCGTGGCGCCGTTCGACTTCTTCGCCGCAGGCGCCCTGATGATCCGCCATCATCACGAGCGCTGGGACGGCTCGGGATACCCGGACGGGCTCGCGGGCGACGAGATCCCGATCGGCGCGCGCATCATCGCGGTCGCCGACGTCTACGATGCGCTGACGTCGAGCCGGCCCTATCGCGCCGCGATGCCTCACGCGACGGTCATCGCCCGCCTCGGCGAGGCCTCCGGGCGTACGCTCGACGAGAACGCCGTCGTCGCGTTCGTCGAACTCATCCAGTCCCTCTCGACGGCCAGGCCCGATGTGGGCGCTCGACCCGTTCACCCAGCCGCGCTCCGCCCGCCTCTTCGCTGACACGCCGCTGCCGCTCCTCGCCGTGCTCGCCGCCGGCGCGGTGGCGACATGGGCGCTGGTCGAGCGTGGCGTGCTACCGCCTCCGGCGCTTCGCGTCGCCGGCGTGACGGCCGGTCACGGCGCTTTGCTCGCCACCGCGCTCGCGTGGGCGGGCGTTCCTGCGGCGCTGCGCATGGTGGCGGTGGTGTTGCTCGGCTTCGCCGCCTGGGCCGCTGGACAGAGCTTCGTCGGGCCGGTCGCGTATCTCGCGCCGGTGCTGTGGCTTGCTTGGCTGACGCGGCGTGGCCGGCTTGCCGACCTCGGGCTCGGCGCGGCCGTGTCCCTTCGAATGCTGCTCACGGGCGCCGCCATCGGCGGGCTGCTAGGGACGCATCTTCTCGTCTCGGCGTCGCGCACCTTTGGGCTTCACGCGAGGCTCGATCATTCGGCGGCGATGCTGGAAGCGATCGGCTATGACGTCGGGGCCAACGTACTCGCCGCCGAGTGCTTCTTCAGGGGCGCGCTCTTCAACAGAGCATTGGCGCACTCGTCGTTCGCCGTCGCGGCGAGCGGCTCGACCCTCGCCTACGTCGTCCGGTATCTCGTCGACCCGCTGCTGCCCAAGAGCGCTGGGCTCGTGGTCGGCGCGGTCTTCTACTTGGCGCTGCTCGGCGCGCTCAACTGCTGGCTCCTTCGCCGGTCCGAGAGCCTGCTCCCGGGATTCCTGGGCGCGCTCGTCTTCTTCGCGGCCTACCGCACGCTCGCGAAGGGATGATCCTGATCGCGGGCGCGCTCGCGATCGTCACCGCGCTGATCGCGCTCGACGGCGCGGGAGCCGGCTCGCTGTTTCGTCACGCGTACTTTCTGCCGGTGGTCGTGGCGGCGCTGCGGTTCGGCGCGCCGGGGGGCACGCTCGCCGCCGGCGCCGCGGTGCTGCTCGACGCGCCGTTCGTCCTGCCCGAGATCGAGCGCTCGGGCCTGACCGCCGCGGCGCTCGAAGGGCTGGTCACGTTCGCGATGCTGGCGCTGGTGGGCACGCTGAGCGGCGCCCTCCGAACCCGAGCCGTGCGTCACCGGCACCGCTACGAGCTCCTGGCGACGCTTCAGCGCACGCTCGCGGACGAGGTCACGCTGGAGGTCGCGCTGGCACGCCTGCGATCCGTGCTCACGGGTCGCCTGGATGCCGAAGCGCTGGCTCTCGTCGCGCGCGACGACACCGGTCTGGTGATCGCGGGAGGCGAGCGAGTCGCTCCCGGGTCACTCGCCGCCCGAGTCCTGGAAACCGGCGTGTCCGAATTCGCCAGCGTCGGTGGAAGCGGCGCGGATGGTTTCGGCGTCCGTTCGCGCCGCGCGTTCGCCGCGCCGCTCGTCGCGGGTGGACAGACGATCGGCGTGCTGGCGATCGAGCGGAAGGGCGAGATCCCCCCTGAAGAGCGCGCCGCGCTCGAGGCTCTGGGGGCCCAGATCGGGCTCGCGCTCGAAAACGCGCGGCTGGCGTCACGGCAGCGCCGCTTCGCGGCGGAGCTGGCCGAGAGGGTGAGCGCGGCGCGACGGGAGCTCGAGGAGCTCGATCGGGCGAAGTCGGCATTCGTCGCGATCGCGTCGCACGAGCTGCGCACGCCACTGACCGCGCTGCAGGGCTTCAGCGAGCTCTTGGCGATGCGGCACTTGCCTCCCGACGAGGTGAACCGGCTGGGCGCGATCATGCGCCGGGAGGCCAGGCGGCTCGGCCGGATCGTCAGCGATCTGCTCGACCTCTCCCGGATCGAGCGCGGGCTGGATCCGGCGCTGTGCCGCATCCCGCTGGCGGTCGAGCCGACGGTCGTGGCCACCGTCGACCTGTTCCGTCAGGGGACCACGACGCATCCGATCGCCATCGCGTGCGAGCCGGCGCTGCCGAAGATCGACGCGGACCCGGACGCCATCGAGCGCGTGCTCACCAACCTGATCTCGAACGCGATCAAGTACTCGCCGGCCGGCAGCGTGGTTCGGGTCGGCGCCAGAGCGCGCAACGGCGGTGTCGCGATCGACGTCGCGGATTCCGGGCGGGGGATTCCGGCGGAGGCGCTCGGGCGAATCTTCGAGCCGTACTATCGGGTTCCGGACGCAGCCGGCGCGGCGCGCGGCACGGGCATCGGCCTCGCGGTGGTGAAAGCGCTGGTCGAGGCGCATGGCGGCGCCATCGAGGTCGAGAGTGCGCCCACCCTCGGAACACGGGTGACCGTGGTTCTCCCCGCGTCGCATGGTCGCTTCCTTGACACCCCAAGTCAGCCGCGTGTAGGGTAAGCGGCGTATGCCTCGCCACGCCGCGGTTGCCGATCGTATGGCGGACGCCGTGGTGAAGCGCCTGACGACGCGGAAGATCGCCGAGATCAAAGACGAAAACGCCGCGCGCGCGGCGATTCGCCATGTCGTGCTCGACGACCTCAACGCCGAGGAGCAGCTCGACGCCGACGCGCGCAAGCTGCTCCTCGATCACGCCAAGCAGATCAAGGATTCGGCCGCCGATTACCGGCAGCTTCTCGGCAAAGTGAAAGAGAAGCTCGCGCGCGACCGGGGGTTCATCCTCTAATGCGGATGAGTCGCGAGCGCATCTTCAGCCTCGCCGACCGCATCGTGAAGGAGCTCGGCTCGACGGCGGGCGTGACCGTCAAGGTGCCCGACGACCTGCGGTCCGAAGTCATCCGCGCGCTCACCGAGGAGTCGAAACTCGCCGAATCGATCGACGGCGAGGTGCGCAAGATCCTCGCCTCCTACTCGCGCCCGATGCCCGAGGGCAGCCGCGAGTGGGAAGTGCTCTACGAGAAGACCCGCGAGGAAGTCTTCCGCAAGAGGTTCCGTCTCTGAAGCGACTCGTCGTCGGGATCACGGGCGCCACCGGATCCATCTACGGCATCCGGCTGCTCGAAGTGCTGCGCGGAAATGCCGACGTGCAGACGCACCTGGTCATCTCGTCGCCGGGCAAGCGCACGATCGTCGAGGAGACGGCATTCACGGTGCGCGATGTCGAGTCGCTGGCCGCCCATCATTACGACATCCGCGACATCGGCGCCTCGATCGCCTCCGGCTCCTTCCGGACCGCGGGCATGGTGATCGCGCCGTGCTCGATCAAGACCGCCGGCGCCATCGCTTCCTGTCATACCGACTCGCTCATCTCGCGCGCCGCAGACGTGACGCTGAAGGAAGGCCGGCCGCTCATCCTGCTCGTGCGCGAGACGCCGCTGCACGTTGGACACCTCAAGTGCATGGTCGCCCTCGCGGAGATGGGCGCGGTGGTGCTGCCGCCGATGCCCGCCTTCTACAACCGGCCAAAGGACCTGGACGACATCGTGAACCACACCGTCGCCCGGGTCCTGGATCGGCTCAATCTCCCGCAGACGCTCGTCGCCGAGTGGCAGGGCACGGCGCGGCGCGTCTCGACGGGGGAGCCGGGTGCCTGACCTCTCGATCGTCGTTCCTGTCTATGACGAGGAAGATAGCCTCTCGCCGCTCTGGACGGAGCTGCGCGAGGTCCTCGATCGGCTCGGGCTCGCCTTCGAGGTCATCTTCGTCGACGACGGTAGCCGCGACCGCAGCGCCGAGATCATCCGCGGCTTCCGCGAGGCCGACGCGCGCGTGCGCCTCGTGCGACTCAAGGAAAACGGCGGCGAGACCGCGGCCACTGACGCCGGATTCAAGGCCGCGCGCGGGCGGCGCGTCGTGGTGATGGACGCCGATCTCCAGAACGACCCGCGCGACATTCCCTCGCTGCTCTCGCACCTCGACCACTGGGACGCGGCGACCGGCTGGCGCGTCCAGCGCGCGCAGGGCGACGGCCTCGTCCGTCGCGTCTCGTCGGGGATCGCCAACGGGCTTCGCAACTGGGTGTCCGACGAATCCATCCACGACAGCGGCTGCACCTTCCGCGCCTTCCGGCGGGAATGCCTGCGCGGGCTCGTGCTCTATCGCGGCTTTCACCGCTTCATCCCGACGCTTCTGAAGATGCGCGGCTATCGTGTGATCGAGGTACCGGTGAGCCATCGGCCGCGGCGCTTCGGCCGATCGAAGTACGGTGTTTTGAACCGCGCGGTCGTGGCCTGCGCGGACCTCCTGGCCATTCGATGGATGAAAGCCCGTCTCCTCCATTACGAGGTCGTCGAGGACGTGGGCGGCGATCTCGTCGCGCGCGACTGAGCCCTTCGCCGTGAACATCCTGTTGATCGGCCTCGGCCGCTGGGGCGAGCAGCAGCTGCGCGTGCTCGGGGAGCTCGGGGCCACGGTCTGGGCGGCCGACGTGTCGGCGGCGCGACGCGAATGGGCGGTGCGCCACGGTCTGGATCCGCGCCGCGGAGTGCGAGCGCTCGCCGTGGTCGAGGCGGCCGCCCAAGCCGCGCGACTGGGCACCATCGTCTCGTTGTGAGCGTCGACCCCGTTGCCGAGCAGATCGAGCTCGCCGTCAGCGTGCAGAGCGGCACCGCGCGCGCCGCCGTGCTCGGCATCAACGACGGTCTGGTCACCAACATCGCGCTGATTCTCGGCGTGGTGGGCGCGTCGGCCGATCCTTCGGTGGTGCGGCTCGCGGGCCTGGCCAGCCTGGTGGCCGGCGCATGCTCGATGGCCGTCGGGGAATACATCTCGATGCGCGTCCAGGTCGAGCTGCTCGAGCGGCTGCTGACGGCAGAGCGGGAAGCCATCGCACGAAATCCCGATGGCCAGGCCGCGATATTGCGCGGGGTGTTGCTCCGCGACGGACTCGACCCGACGGCCGCCGAGGCCATTTGCCGTCAAGCTGCTCGCGACCCGGAACGGGCGCTCGGCATCTACTCGCGGGCGGTGCTGGGTGTGAACCCGGCCGAGCTTGGCTCACCGTGGGCGTCGGCGTTCTCCTCGCTCGTCACGTTCGCCGTCGGCGCTTTCGTGCCGCTCGCGCCGTGGCTCGTTGGGACGGGACCGAAGGTCGCGCCGATCTCGTTCGTGCTTGGCCTGGGCACGGCGGCCGTCATCGGCGGCGTGCTCGGCTGGCAAACCCGTCGCCACGTGCTGTGGTCGGCGATGCGTCAGGTCTTCGTGGTTTCGCTCGCGTCCGGGCTGACGTTCCTGGTGGGCTGGCTCTTGGGGACCGCGGCGTCCTAGCGCTGTTAAATGGAATGGGCCGGGAAGGGTGTTCCCGGCCCACCTGAACCGGACTCCTCCGACACGTTCTTACAGAGCGGAGGCGGCCTTGAGGACCTGCTTCTTCATCTTGAGCGCCATGCGCTCCGCCTTGTAGGACGATCCATTGCCCGACATCTGGATCGCGCGGCGGCTGGCCTTGACGGCGCGGCGGATCGAGTGATCCATCTGCTTCTTCCAGCGCGACACCTGCTTGCTGGCACCTGCCCTGTCGAACCGAACCATGAGTCGCATTGTGTTCCTCCTTGAATTCAACGTCTCACGCTGCAGAGAGAATCCGAAAAAAAACCACCGAGAGAAGCGCCATATAAATCGCGGGTTTTCAAACGGGCTCGGCGGCGCCGAACTCGGCCGCCCCCATACGCGGTAGCGACCCGGCGCAATGACGCAGGAGGTTG
>DASRIY010000346.1:0-2707 GCA_035649755.1 Candidatus Methylomirabilota bacterium | reverse complement strand
CCGTGCTCGTCCAGGAGATCGCCGAGCCGGCGCAGCGGCACGGGGATGAGCGGCCGCGTGTGCTCGTGGTACTGCTCGGAGGCCAGCGGTCCGGCCTCCCGCACGCGATGGTCGCCCGAGTTCGTCGACAGCTCGAGCTCGGCGCTGCCGTTCGCCGCCGACAGCGCCGCGTTCACGCAGCGAATCACGTCGCCGAGCCGATTGCGCGCCACGTTCTTGACAAGGTGTCGGAACGTGTCGGGCGCCGGCTCCACCGCGAGCGCCCGCGCGAAGGCACCCCGGCGCGCCAGCGCGATGCACACCGTACCGACGTTGGCGCCGACGTCGAGCAGCCAGCCGCGGCCCCGCGCCGGGCAGCCGCCGAGCGCCACGGCGCGCTCGAGCTGCTCGTACTCGTACTCGCCGCGCATGAAGAGGATGCGCCCGACACCGCGGTCGCGACTGCTGAAGCCCCGGACGCCGTGGCGGGTCCGCCTGACGATTCGAAACTCGGGCAGCCGCGACAGCGCCCGCCACACGAGTCGTCGCGTTCCTTCGCTCGCCGCCATGCTGGGGCATCCTATCGCAGCCTTGTGATACCTTCTGGCGAGTTTCCCGGCAGTGTGCGCTGCAGGCCGTCGCGGGGCTGGGGCCCCGCCGGCCGAGGCGCAGCTATGAAAGAATCCAGGAGGCCACGATGAGCGCTCGCCCGAAGAAGATCGACAGCAAGGTCGACGGCAAGACCGCCAGCCCGTACGGCTACCCGTTCTGGGACTGGGTCGCGAAGGAAGATCCCGAGTACGTCAAGGCACGCGGGCCGCTGAGCGCCCTGTCGGTGGGCGAAGGCAAGGAGCTCTCGATCAAGCACCGCGAGATGGTCATCATCGGCATCCTCGCGTACCGCGGCCGCGAGGACGGCGTGGTCACGCACATGCGGCGCGCCATCCAGCACGGCGCGACCAAGCGCGAGCTGCTCGAGGCGATCGAATCCGCCGCGGTCCCGGGCGGCGGGCCCACCTTCAGCACCGGCGTCCAGGCGCTCATGCAGATCGAGCGCGACGGCGGCTTCAAGAAGGCCTGAGCACAATCCATGGATCTCGAGCTCAAGGACAAGGTCGCGATCGTCGGGGGCGCCAGCAAGGGGCTCGGCCGCGCGTGCGCGCAGGTGCTGGCGGAGGAGGGTGTCCGGGTCGCCGTGTGCAGCCGCTCGCGCGACGACCTCGAGAAGGCCGCGCAGGAGATCCGCGGCGCGACCGGCCGCGACGTGCTCACCTTCGCCGGCGATCTCGACCGTCACGACACGATCAAGGAGCTGATCGCACGGACCGTCGAGCGCTTCGGGCGTCTGGACATCCTGGTCAACAACTCGGGCGGCCCGCCGCTGGCCCGGGCCCACAACGCCACCGAGGAGCAGTGGGCCACCGCGGTGCAGCGCTCGCTCCTGTTCTTCGCGCGCATGTCGCGCGACGCCGTCCCGCATCTGAAGAAGCAGGGCGGCGGTCGAATCATCAACATCCTCGCGAGCACCGTCTACCAGCCCATCCCGAACCTGGCGCTCTCGGGCGCGACGAGGATGGGCGTGGTGGCGTTCGCCAAGAGCCTGGCCGACGAGGTCGGGCGCGACGGCATTCTCGTGAACAACGTCTGCCCCGGGTCGATCCTGAGTGAGCGCATGCTGTCGAACGTGACGAACCGGGCCAAGGAGCTCGGGATCTCGGTCGACGAGGCTCTGGCGCAGCGGGCGGCCGAGACTGCCGTGGGGCGCATCGGAGAGCCCAAGGAGCTGGCGTACCTGGTCGCGTTCCTGGCTTCCGGCAAGGCCAGCTATATCACCGGCACCACGATCCTGGTCGATGGTGGCCTGGTGCGATCGGTCCTGTAGTAGGATGGGGGCGCAGCATCCTCGAGAGGAGGGCGCAATGCAATATTCTCGGATCTCCGCCGACTGCCACATCGACATGCCGTGGATTCCGAACGACCTGTTCACGGCCAACGCCTCGACGGCGCTGCGCGAGCGCATGCCGTTCGTCGTCGACGGCCCGGACGGTCCGCACTGGACCTGCAAGAACGGGACGTCGTTCGGTCTGGTCGGCGGCGTCGGCCCCGGCGGCGCCAAGCTGGTGCCCGGGCAGAACTACCGCGTCGACAAGATGGCTGCGGTCGGGCTGTACGACGACGGCAAGAAGGGCATCCGGCGGCCGACCGATCCGCACCTCCGCCTCAAGGACATGGAGCTCGACGGCGTCCAGGCCGAGGTCATCTTCGGCATCCTCGGCGCCGCCACTCGGCTGAACGACCACGAGGCGGCCAAGGAGATGTTCCGGATTTACAACGACTGGCTGAAGGACTTCTGCCGCCACTATCCCGATCGGCAGATCGGTCTGGCCTGCCTGCCCTATGGCGACATCGACGCCGCCGTGCAGGAAGTTCGGCGCGTGGCGAAGATGGGCATCAAGGGGCTCGAGCTCTCCTGCTCGTGGGACATGGACCCCATGTGGCATCCCGTGTGGGAGCCGCTCTGGCAGGCCGTCAGTGAGGTCAACCTGCCGCTCCACTTCCACACGTTCCCCAGCACGCCGGCCAGCGTGCGTGAGAAGGCCACCACCAACCTCGCCCGCCGGGCCGCGCTGTTCCAGGGTGTCTGTGGATTCCAGATGAACCTGGTCAACATCCTGTCCGCGATCGTCGGCTCCGCGGTGCTCGAGCGGTATCCGAACTTGAAGATCTC
>DASRIY010000345.1:0-9313 GCA_035649755.1 Candidatus Methylomirabilota bacterium | reverse complement strand
GTACGAGTTGGTCGACGGCGCGATCAGCGCCAGGAGCGCCGGCGCGTGCTTGAGGATGCCGCCGATGTAGTAGAGGCAGTTCTTCGAGATGTCGGCGTAGCCGCCCCGCTCGTAGAAGAGGTTCTTGCCGTTCTTCCAGAGAGACTGGTGCGTGTGCATGCCGGAGCCGTTGTCCTGGAAGAGGGGCTTGGGCATGAAGGTCGCGGTCTTGCCCCACTTCCGCGCGGTGTTCTTCGCGCAGTACTTGTACCAGAGCACCTTGTCGGCCATCTTCGTCAAGGTGTCGAAGCGCATGTCGATCTCGGTCTGGCCGCCCGTCGCCACTTCGTGGTGGTGCACCTCGACGCGCACGCCCACCGACTCGAGCGCCAGCACCATGTCCGACCGGATGTCCTGGAACTTGTCCATCGGCGGGACCGGGAAGTAGCCCTGCTTGTAGCGCGGCTTGTAGCCGAGGTTCGGCTGCTCGGCGGTGCCTTCCTTCCCCGTGTTCCAGGCGCCCGCCTCGGAGTCGATGAAGTAGTAGCCGGAGTTGTAGTTCTGGTCGAAGCGGATCGAATCGAAGAAGAAGAACTCGAGCTCCGGGCCGATGAAGACGGTGTCAGCGAGCCCCGTCTTCTTGAGGTACGCCTCCGCCTTCTGGGCGATATAGCGCGGGTCGCGGGTATACCACTTGCCGGTTACCGGATCCTTGACGTTGCAGATCAAGACGAGCGTCGGCACCGCCGTGAACGGATCCATCACCGCGGAATTCGGGTCCGGGATCAGCAGCATGTCGGACTCGTCGATCGTCTGGAAGCCGCGGATCGACGAGCCGTCGAAGCCCAGGCCGTCCTCGAAGATGTCTTCGGTCAGCTCCGATACCGGGATCGAAAAGTGCTGCCAGAGCCCCGGCAGGTCGATGAAACGAAGATCGATGATCCGAGCACCCTTCTCCTTGGCCAGCTTGAGCACGTCCTTCGCGGTCATGCAAAGCTCCTTCTCTGCTGAGTGATGAACAGCCCGCCTACCTTACGGTCAACCATGGGCCGAATCAAGCCCCGCCCGGGGCGGCTCAATGCGCGACCCGGGGACGGCTCACGGCCTCGGCGACGCCGCTGTTCGGCACGCCGATCTCGCCGTAGCCGCCGCCCGAAGAATACGCCGTCTCGGAGTGCTGGGAGAGGTCGAGCCCGGCGACCTCGTCCTCGGCGCTGACCCGCAGGCCCACCAGGGCGTCGACGACCTTGAGAATGATGACCGTCGCGACGATCGCCAGCACGTAGGTGGCCGCCACGGCCACGATCTGGATCCAGAGCTGGCCGGGATTGCCGTAGAAGAGCCCGTCGCCGCCCGCATCGTTCACGGCCTTCGTCGCGAAGAGCCCCGTCGCCAGGGCGCCCCAGGTGCCGCCGACGCCGTGCACGCCGACCACGTCCAGCGAGTCGTCGTAGCCGAGCTTCGCCTTGAAGTTGCACGCCGCGTAACAGAGCGAACCGGCCACGCCGCCGATGATCACCGACGCCATCGGCGTGACGTAGCCCGACGCCGGCGTGATGGCGACCAGGCCCGCGACGGCGCCCGACGCCGCGCCGAGCACCGTCGGCTTGCCGCGGCTCATCCACTCCGTGAACATCCAGCCCAGGGCCGCCGCGGCCGCGCCGGTGTTGGTGGCCGTGAAGGCGCTCGCCGCGAGGCCGTTGGCCTCGAGGGCGCTGCCGGCGTTGAAGCCGAACCAGCCGACCCAGAGGAGCGACGCGCCCATCACCGTCATCGGCAGGTTGTGCGGCTGCATCGGCTGCTGGCCGTAGCCCCGCCGCTTGCCGATCATCAGCGCGCAGACCAGCGCCGACACGCCGGACGAGATGTGGACGACGGTGCCGCCGGCGAAGTCGAGGGCGCCCAGCTTCTTGAGCCAGCCGCCGTCACCCCACACCCAGTGAGCGAGCGGATCGTAGACGATCGTCGCCCACAGGAGCGTGAAGAGGAGGAACCCCGAGAATTTCTTGCGCTCGGCGAAGGTGCCGGTGATCAGCGCCGGCGTGATGATCGCGAACATCATCTGGAAGAGCATGAACGCCTGGTGCGGAATCGTCTTCGAGTAGGCATCGAAGGGCTCGAGGCCGACGCCGCGCAGACCGACCCATTCCAGGCCGCCGATGATGCCGCCCTTGTCGGGACCGAACGCGAGGCTGTAGCCCCACAGCACCCACTGCACCGAGATGAGCGCCGCGATGATGAAGCTGTGCATGAGGGTGCCGAGCGCGTTCTTCTGGCGCACCATGCCGCCGTAGAAGAGGGCCAGGCCCGGGGCCGTCATCATCAGGACCAGGACCGACGAGGTCAGCATCCAGGCGGTGTCGCCCTTGTCGATCTTGGAAGGCGCGGGAGCGGCCGCCGGCGCCGCCGCGGCGGGTGCGCCGGCCGCGGGCGCGGGTGTGTCGGGCGCCGCGGTTGTCGCGGCGGGGGGTGCCGGCTGCTGAGCCGTCGCCACGAGTGTCGTGGCGCCCAGGACGAGCAGCGCTGCCAGTGCGAGAGTGAGTCGCTTCACGGTTAGTCCTCCCTTTCGTCTACAGGGCGCTCTCGTCGCGCTCGCCCGTGCGGATCCGAACAGCCGTCTCGACCGGATGAACGAAGATCTTTCCGTCACCGATGTTGCCGGTCTTGGCCGCCGCCGACATGACCTCGGACACCTTGTCGACGATGCGGTCAGGCACGACGACCTCGATCTTGATCTTGGGGAGGAAATCCACCGTGTACTCACCGCCCCGATACAACTCCGTGTGGCCCTTCTGCCGACCGAACCCGCGCACCTCCGACACGGTCATGCCGATGACCCCGATGGAGGTGAGCGCCTCCTTGACGTCGTCGAGCTTGAAAGGCTTGATGATTGCCTCGATCTTTTTCATCTGAGATCCTCCCGGCGCGTTCGGTCAAGCAACCCCCATGCCCTGAGCGAGCCATTCGGGAAAACCTGCCAAATCAACCGGTTTAGAGAAACTCGCGCCCGGAGCGGGCTCACGCTTTGCCTAACGAATAGGCAGGCGAAGCGGCACTGCTCGCGATTCGAGCGCCGGCGGGACGGCCGGGTCAGGCCCGGCGCTGCGGGATGTTGTGCTTGCGCATCTTCGAGTAGAGCGTCGGGCGGCGCAGGCCGAGGAGCGCGGCCGCGGCTTGCTTGTTCCACCGCGTCGTGTCGAGCGCCTTGAGGATGGAGGCGCGCTCGATCTCCTCCAGGGAGCCCGCGGGCACCTGCGAGGGCGCGACGGCCGACGGCACGGCGCCGCCCTCGCGCGCGGTGTGCTGGAGCTGATCGGGCAGGTCCTCGAGCGTGATCGTCGGCCCTCGCGTCACGAGCACCGCGCGCTCGACCGCGTGCTGGAGCTCGCGCACGTTGCCGGGCCACGACCACGCGAGCAGGCGCCGGTACGCTTCCGGATCGATGCCCTCCACCGCGCGCGCGTGCTTGGTCCGGTAGCGCTCGAGGAAGGCGCGCACCAGAATCGGAATGTCCTCGCGCCGTTCCCGGAGCGGCGGGACCACGATGGACACGGTGTTGATCCGGAAATAGAGGTCCTGACGCAGACGCCCCTCGCGGAGCGCGACGTCCGGGGCCAGGTTGGTCGAGCTGATCAACCGGAAATCGATCGGCACCGCCTTGGCGGCGCCGAGACGGCGCACCGTGCGCTCCTCGAGGACCCGCAGGAGCTTGGCCTGCAGGTCGATCGGCATCTCGGTGATCTCGTCGAGGAGCAGCGAGCCCGCGTCGGCCTCCTCCAGGAGCCCGACCTTGTCGGTGGTGGCGCCGGTGAACGCGCCGCGGGTGTGGCCGAAGAGCTCCGATTCAATCAGGTCCTTGGGCAGCGCGGCGCAGTTGATCTTGATCCACGGCCCGCCGCGGCGTCCGCTGCGCTCGTGAAGCGCGTTGGCGAGCAGCTCCTTGCCGGTGCCACTCTCACCCACGAGCAGCACGTTGGCGTCGGCGTCCGCGACCGCGACCACCGTCTCCAGGACTTTCTGGATGCCGGGCGCACTGCCGAGAATCTCCGAGTCGGTCGCCTGCTCGCCGAGCCGGCGCCGGAGGTCGGCGTTCTCGGTAACGAGCTTCCGGTGATCGAGCGCGTTGTCGATGAGGCTCAGGAGCTCGTCGGGATCGAACGGCTTCTCGAGCACGTGGAACGCGCCGGCGCCCTTCGTCGCCTCCATCGCCTTCCGCACCGAGCCGTAGGCGGTGATGATGATGATCTCGATCGCCGGATCGCGCCGCTTGAGCTCGCGCGTGAGGTGGAGCCCGTCGCCGTCGGGTAGCATCAGATCCACGACGGCCGCGTGCGGCTCGCTCTGGGCGACCGCGCCGAGCGCCTCCCGGACGCTGCCGGCGGTGCGCACGGAGTAGCCCTCGCCCTCGAACGTCAGACGCAGGCCGTCGGCGATCGTCTTCTCGTCGTCCACGACCAGGATGGAATGACTGCGGCGAGAGGTCATCAGAGGCGCGTCGAGTCGGAGACGGGCTCGAGCGGTAGCCGCGCCTGCACCTTCGTGCCGGCGCCCAGGCGGCTCGACACGGTGAGCTCGCCCGCGTGCAGGTTGATCACCGAGCGGGCGATCGACATGCCGAGTCCGGTACCGTCCGGCTTGGTGGTGAAGAAGAGGTCGAAGGCTCGCGCGAGCGTTTCCTCCGTCATGCCGGGCCCGGTGTCCTCGATGGTGATCATGACGGTCCCCGACGCGGCGACGTAGGCCGTGGAGAGGGTGAGGCGGCCGCCGCCCTCCAGCGCCTCGAGCGCGTTGAGGATGAGGTTCAGGAACGCCTTGCGCAGCTCGCGCGCGTCGAGCTGGCCCGTGGGCACCGTCGGATCGTACGCCCGGACGATCTCGATGCCGTCGGTCGGACGCCGGGCCCGCGCCAGCTCCAGACACTCGTCGAGCAGCGGATGAAGCGCGGTCGTCTCCCGATGGAGCTCGGGCGGCCGCCCGAACGCGGTGATCTCGGAGACCACGCTCGCCAGGTGATCGACCGTGGTCGCGATCTTCACGGCCAGGTCCCGCGCCTCGGCGTCGCCCGTCCGGGTGAGGCGCTGCTCGAGATGACGCACGTAGAGGCGAAGCCCCGCCAGCGGGTTCTTGATCTCGTGAGCGACCTGGGTGGCCATGCGCCCGAGCGCGGCGACGGCGCCGCTGCGCAGATGCTCGAGGTCGAGCGTGTTGCGAATGGCAATGGCCGCCTGCGACGAGAAGAGCGCCAGGATCTCGAGGTCGTCGTCCATCGGCTCGAGGCGGGCGGCGGTCTCGATCACCAGCGCACCGGCCGGGCCGCGCTGGACGACCAGCGGCGCCGCCACGACCGTGCCGCTCTCGCCCTGCTCGAGAGAGCCCGACGTGGTGATCGGCACGCCCTTGTCCATCGCCGCGGTCGCGGCCGACTCGAGCCGCTCCCAGGACGGCGGCAGTGAGCCGGCACTCGCCATCGGCACCAGCCGGCCTTCCTCGAGCTGGAACACCACGCAGCGGTCCGCGTCGGTCGCCTCTACCGTGGCCTGGGCGACCGCGTCGAGCACACGCGCCATGACGCCGGAGGACGCGAGCGCCTGCCCGACCGTCAGGAGCCGCTCCCGATCACGCGCCCACCGGCGCGTCGCGAGCGTGCGCGCGATCTTGGAGCGCAGCTCGTCGCGCACGAAGGGCTTGGTGAGGTAGTCGAAGGCGCCGCGCCGCACTGCCTCGACCGCGGTCTGGATGGTCCCGTGCGCGGTCATGATGAGCACGGGCAGGCGGGGCTGGCGCTCGTGCAGGGCTTCCATGACGCGCATGCCGTCCAGCGGCTCCATGCGCAGGTCCAGGAGGGCGAGGTCGAAGCGCCCCGCCTCGACCGCCTCGAGCGCCTTGCGCGGGTCGCTCGTCGCCGTCACGTCGAAGCCCATCGTGGACAGGCGCATCTCCAGGACTTCGAGGATTGCCGGATCGTCGTCCATCACGAGGACCTTCTGTTTCACCTGCGCTTCTCCAGCTGGAGGTCGATCTGCTTGAGCCGCTCGAGGTCGGCGCGAAGGCGCTCGGCTTCCTGCCGCACGCGGGCCAGGTCACCCTCGCGCTTGGCCAGCTCGTCCCGCATGCGCGCGAGCTCCTGCTGCAGCCGTCCCATCTCTTCGCGCGTCGTCAGCACATCGCGGCTCGCCCGTGCCCGGGGCGCGTTCGAGCTGTCGGCGTAGTCGGCGAGATAGGCGTCGTAGGCGGCGATGGCCGAGCGGTAGTCGCCATCGGCGGCAAGCTTGTCGGCCCTCGCGAGCATCTGCGCCGAGCGGGTCGCGAACAGCCCGTTGGCGAGGGGACCGGTGGAGCAGCCGACGAGGAGCGCCGACGTCACGACGAGCCAGGCAACTCTCATGCGCGCGGCAGAAGCACGGTGAAACGACTCCCCTTTCCTTCTTGCGACTCGACCGTGACGCGGCCTCCGTGAGCCTGGGCGACCCCGCGCACGATGGCGAGGCCGAGGCCGGTCCCGCCGCGGTCTGCGTGCGCCTGCCGGTACGGCTCGAAGACGTACGGCAGCTCACCCACCGGGATCCCGATGCCGGTGTCCTCGACCTGGATCTCCAGCTCCGATCCGGTGGACACCAGCCGCACGACGACTCTCCCGCCGCGCTTGGTGAACCGGATGGCGTTGCCGACCAGGTTCACGACGATCTGCAGGAGCCTCTCCTCGTCGCCGCTGAGCCAGAAGTCCTCACCGAGTTTCTCACGCTCGAGGCTCACGCCCGTCTGATCGGCGGTCGGCTTGAGCTCGTCCACCGCCCGGGTGACGACCTTGTTCAGGTCGAGCCGCACCCGCTGGATCGGCAGGACGCCGGCCCGAAGCCGCGACACCTCGAGAATCTGGTTCACCAGACCCAGGAGCCGATCCGACCCGGCGGCGATGATCTCGACGAGGCGCCGCTGCTTGTCGGTCAGCGTGCCGGAGACCCTCTCGCCCAGGAGGTGCGCGCCCTCCCGGATCGACGTGAGCGGCGACCGCAGCTCGTGCGACACCGAGGCGAAGAACTCCTCCTTGGTTTCCTCCATGCGCCGCAGCTCGCGCGCCATCGTGTTGAACGAGCGGGCCAGCTCGCCGATCTCGTCCTTGCTGTCGACGACGATCTGCTCTTCGAACGATCCGGCGGCAACGGCGGCGGTGGCGGCCGACAGCGTCTCGAGCGATTGCGTCAGCCGGTGCGCGATGAGCCCGCTGCCGAGCAGCGCCAGACCGATCGCCGCCCCGAAGGCCACCAGCACGCCCGACCAGGTGCGGGCCTCCAGACGCGCTACCTCGGCCTGCGCCTTGAGGACGTCGGCGTGCATCGACTCGGTCAGGGCCTCGAGCGTCGCCTCGATGCGCTCGGCCAGAGCGCGGGAGGCGCCCTCGGACAGCGCCAGCGCGCGCGCGCGCTGGCCGCGCTCGACGAGCGTCTGGATCTGGCCCACTGTCCCGCGGTAGCGCTCGAAGGTCTCGGTGGCCTCGTCGAGCAGGCGCGCCTCGTCCCGGCTCGTCGCGTATTCGCGAAGGCGATCCAGGCTGGTGCGCAGCCGCTCGCCCCGCTCGTTCCAGGCCGTCATGAAGCGCGGATCGTGCAGGACGAGGAAGCGGGCCTCCAGCCGAACCATCAGCGGGAGCGCGTCGCGAGTCGAGGTGGCCAGACGGAGGGCCGGTACGGTTCGCGTGGTGATCTCGCGGTTCACCGACGCCAGGCGCCCCACGGCCCGCAGGCTCAAAACACCCACGACCGCGAGCACCACGACGACCAGTGCGGACGTCAGAAACATCTTCGAGGCGAGCCGCATGGTCCTCTTACTCTTCGCGAGAGCCCGCAGCCGGCGCAGCCGCCGGAGCCAGTCGAGTCGCCGCGAGGCGATCAGTTCGTCGCTGATCGTCGAAGACGTCGACCTCGACGACGAGCGGGGTACGACCACGATGGACGATGTGGGCCTCGACTGTCAAGGTCCGTGGACCCGTGTTTCGGATAAGGTTGACGCGTAGTTGGAGGGGCAAGGGGGTCATCCGCGCGCCTGCGCGGCGGCCGGCTCCGCGCGATGACACCAGACGGTCAGGATCGAGAGGGCCGCCGGCGTCACGCCCGGGATGCGCGAGGCCTGCCCCAGAGAGCGCGGCCGTATCTCGCCGAGCCGCTCACGGATCTCGGTGGAGAGACCCGGCACGGCGCGGTAGTCGAGCCCCTCGGGAATCAGCCGCGCCTCGAGATCCTTGAAGCGCGCCACGTCGTCGAGCATGCGCCGGATGTACCCCTCGTACTTCGCCGCGACTTCGACCTGCCGCGCCACCTCGGGCTCGGCGACCGCGCCCGGATCGAGCCGCCGCACGTCGGCGTAGGTCATGCCGGGCCGCCGGAGCAGCTGGAGCATCCGCACGCCGCCGACGTGCGCGGACTCGAGGCGCCGGATCTCGGCCGCCGATTGCGCGCGCCGGCGCTCGACCGCCTCGTGACGCTCCGGCGATACCAGGCCCAGCCGGTGCCCGTAGGGCGACAGACGCAGATCGGCGTTGTCCTCGCGCAGCAGCAGACGGTACTCGGCGCGCGAGGTGAACATGCGATACGGCTCCAGCGTGCCCCGGGTGACCAGGTCGTCGACCAGCACCGCCATGTAGCACTCGGAGCGATCGGGCAGGAAGGGCTCGCGTCCGAGCACGGCACTGGCGGCGTTCACGCCCGCCCACAATCCGAGCGCCGCCGCTTCCTCGTAGCCGGTGGTGCCGTTGATCTGCCCGGCGAGATAGAGGCCGGGCGCCGCGCGACACTCGAGCGTCGGCGCCAGCTGGGTCGGGTGGACGAAGTCGTACTCGATCGCGTAGCCGGGGCGCATGATCTCGGCGCGCTCGAGCCCAGGGATGGAGCGCACCAGCGCCTCCTGCGCGTCGACCGGCAGGCTGGTCGAGATGCCGTTGGCGTACACCTCCTCGGTGTCGAGTCCGTCCGGCTCCAGGATGACCTGGTGGCGCTCGCGTTCGGCGAAGCGCTTCACCTTGTCCTCGATCGACGGGCAGTAGCGCACACCGGTGGCGTCGATGACGCCCGAGTAGAGCGGAGAGCGGTCGAGATTCCCGCGCACGACGTCGTGCGTGGCAGGCGTCGTGTACGTGACGTGGCACGCAACCTGTCGGAGCGCCAGGCGCTTGGTCGCCCAGTGAAACGGCCACGGCTCGTCGTCGCCCCACTGCTCCGCCAGCCGCGCGTAGTCGATCGTCGAGTGTCGAAGGCGCGGGGAGGTACCGGTCTTCAGCCGTCCGAGCGTGAGCCCGAGGTCCGAGAGCGCGCCCGAGAGGTCGATCGCCGCGAACTCCCCG
>DASRIY010000344.1:0-13077 GCA_035649755.1 Candidatus Methylomirabilota bacterium | reverse complement strand
AGTCCGACGACGGTGCCCTGGTGACGACGACCCGCGACGAGCTCCGCCAGGCACTCGGCGTCACCGCCGAGCCCGTCTTGACGCGCGTGGTTCGCTGGCCCAAGGCGATGCCCCAGTACCACGTCGGCCACGCCGTGCGCGTCGAGACGATCGAGCGTTGCGCCGCGGCGCTTCCCGGCCTGCACTTGGCCGGAGGTGCCTATCGGGGCGTCGGGATCGCCGACTGCGCGCGATCGGGCGAGGCCGCCGCCGAGCGCGCGCTCGGCGCTTCCTAGACCGTCTCGATGACCTTGAGCCGCCGTAGCTCCTCGATCCGCTCCTTCGAGTAGCCGAGCACATCACCGAGGATCGCGCGCGTGTGCTCGCCGACGCGATAAGGCGCCGGGCCGCGCGGCGCCACGGGCCCGTGGTCGACGTGAAAGGGCACGGCCGTGATGCGCACGGCACCGCGCCCTGGATGGTCGATCAGGGGAAACGCCCGGCGCTCGGCCAGGTGCGGGTGGGCGACGACCTCCGCGGGCGAGAGCACAGTGGCGGCGGGAACTCGCGCGGCGGTGAGCGCCGCCACGGCTTCCTCGACCGTCTTGAAGCGATCGAGGAACCCGCAAATGATCGGCTGCAGCTCGGCCCAGTTCTCGCGGCGCCCGGCCGGGGTGGCGAAGCGCGAATCGTTCTCGAGCTCGGGCCGCCCCATCATCGCGACCATCCGCGACCAGAGCTGCGGTGCCCCAACCGTCTGCATCGCGACGTGGCGGCCGCCGATGCCGTGGACGATCATGCCGGGGCGCGGGCCGGGATATTCGTTGCCCGCGTTCAGCATGCCGCCGTAGTTGATGTCCTCGGCGGCCACGAGGCACTCGAGCATCGAGACGTCGAGGTACGCGCCCCGGCCCGTCCGCAACCGGCGCACGAGCGCGGCCAGGATGGCGCCGAACGCGTGGGTACCGGCGAGCACGTCGGCCGCCTGCAGATAGCCCGGCCGCGGCGCCGGATCGGTCTGCTGCTCGAGGTACATGATTCCCGACATGGCGTTGACGATGTGGTGAAAGGCCGGTTGCAGACGGAGCGGCCCGCTCTGGCCGAAGCCGGAGATCGAGCAGTACACGATGCCGGGCTTCACGGCCGAGAGCGCGGTGTAGTCGCAGCCGAGCTTCGCGACGACGCCTGGCAGGAAGTTCTCCACCACCACGTCGGCCTCGCGCGCCAGATCCAGCACGACCTCACGCGCCTTGGGATGCGAAAGGTCGAGCGCCAGGCTCGACTTGCCGGCGTTGATCCGGATGAAGTACGTCGCCTGGTCGGCGCGCCCCTCTTCCATCTGCGCGTGACCGCGCCGCGTATCGTCGCCCTCGCCCGGGCGCTCGATCTTGATCACCCGCGCGCCGAGGTCCGAGAGCAGGCGCGTGCAGTAGGGGCCGGCCAGCACACGCGTGAAGTCGAGGACGGTGACGCCGGCCAGCAGCGAGTCGTCTGAGCCCGGCATGGGCTATCTCCTTTGGGTCTCGCCTTCGCGCATTCGGTCCATTAGTCTAGCAGTCGTGCTCGAAGTGGTGACGATGAAGGAGATCGACGCGATCTTCGCGGTGACCGATGCGCTCGGCATCCATCGCGAGTCGCTGGTGATCCCGCTCGGTCCGGCTGCGCCCGGCCGCGTCCGGCGGCTGCCGAGCGGCAAGCTCGAGATCACCGTCGAGGCGGCGCGTCCGCTCGACGAATGGCTGACGGAGCTTCCGCGGCTCATCGCCGCCGCCCAGGGGAAGTGAGCTGACCACCGGGCTCCGCCGTGGGCTCGGGCTCTTTCCGCTCGCCGCGATCGTCTTCTTCAACGTCAGCGGCGGACCCTACGGCGTCGAGGATGCGGTGCCGACGCTCGGCCCCGGCGTGACCCTCGCGCTGCTCGTGCTCACGCCGATCTTCTGGAGCCTCCCCGTTATGCTCGCGATGGCCGAGCTCGCATCGGCGATGCCGGACGAGGGCGGTTACGTCACCTGGACGCGCCGGGCGTTCGGACCCTACTGGGCCTTTCAGGTCGGCTGGTGGAGCTGGATCGACAGCTTCGTCGACGTGGCGGTGTACCCGGCCTTGTTCGTTGAGTATCTCCGCTTCTGGATTCCGGAGATGAGCGGCGTCGAGCGCTGGCTCCTGATCGTCGCGTTCATCGTCCTGCTGACGGGTTTGAACCTCCTCGGCGTGCGGCCGACCGGCCACGCGGCGCTGGTGCTGGCGTTCATCGCGATCGCTCCGGCCGCGGCCCTGACGGTGGCCGCGCTGATGAACCCACAGGTCGTGCCGTGGACGCCGATGGCGCCGGCGGGTCAGGGGCTCGAGGCGCTGGGCCTGGGCCTCGCCGTGCTCATGTGGAACTACTCGGGATGGGACACGCCGTCCACGATCCTCGGCGAGACGCAGGCGCCCGAGCGCGCCTTCCGGATGGCGATGTTCCTCGCGCTGCCGATCCTGGCCGCGGCGTACGTGCTTCCGATCGGCGCGGCGCTGGCGAGCGGCGCGCTTCCGTGGAGCCAGTGGGACACCGGCACGCTGCCGATCATCGCGCGCTCGGTGGGCGGCCAATGGCTTGGCCACGCGGTGGCCGCCGGCGCCGTCCTCAGCACGGCCGGGCTCTTCATGTCGCTCCTGCTGACGAACTCGCGCCTGCCGTACGTGCTGGCGCGCGATCGCGCGATGCCCGCCTGGCTCGGCGCCGTCGACCCGCGCTTCGGCACACCGTGGACCGCGATCCTCGTCTCGGCGGCCTGCTACGCCGCGTTCGCCGTGTTCTCGTTCAAGGAGCTGATCGTCCTGAACGTGTGGCTCTACTCGCTGAGCCTCGTGGTCGAGCTCGCCGCGTTCGTCCGGCTGCGCGTGACCGAGCCGGACATGCCGCGGCCGTGGCGCGTGCCCGGGGGCTTCGCCGGCGCGATCACCGTCGCGACGTTCCCGCTGCTCTTCTGTGTCGGCGCGATCGCCACCGCCGGCTGGACCAACACGATCGCGGGCGTGGTGGCCGCGCTCACGGGGCCCCTGGCGTACCTCGCGTTCGGGCGCCGCCCGCTGGTGGCCGGGGAGGGTCGGGCATGAAGGGTGTCGTCGCCAGCGTCGCCTACGCGAACGGCCGGCGGCTCGGCGATGTCGCGATCCCGGACATCAGCGAGGTCCTCGAGCAGCCCGGCCGGTTCGTCTGGATCGGTCTGCACGACCCCGATGACGAGGTCCTGAAGGAGGTGCAGCAAGAGTTCTCCCTGCACGACCTCGCGATCGAGGACGCCGCCCGCGCCCATCAACGGCCGAAGCTCGAGCGCTACGGTGACTCGCTCTTCGTCGTCCTGCGCACGGCCCACCTCGATCGCCCGACGGGCGCCATCGAGTTCGGCGAGACGCACCTCTTCGTGGGCGCGAACTACGTCGTCTCGATCCGGCACGGGGCGTCCCTGCCGTACGTCGAGGTGCGCGCGCGCTGCGAGGCGAGCCCGGACTTGCTGGCCAAGGGCCCGGTCTTCGTCCTCTACGCGCTCATGGACTTCATCGTCGACCAGTACTTCCCGCTGGTCGACTCGTTCGAGGACCGCCTGGAAGAGCTGGAGGACGACATCTTCCAGCAGACCCTCACCCGGCAGACGACCGAGCGCATCTACCAGCTCAAGCGCAACCTGCTCGAGGTGAAGCGGGCGGTCGTCCCGCTGGTCGACATGTGCAACCGGCTCGTGCGCACCGACTCGGCGCTGATCCCCGAGGACGCCCGCGTCTACTTCCGCGACGTCTATGACCACACGATCCGGATCAACGAGATGATCGACACGCTGCGCGAGCTCCTGACCACGGCCCTCGAGGCGAATCTGTCGCTGATCTCGGTCTCTCAGAACGAGGCGATGAAGCGGCTGGCCGGCTGGGCGGCCATCATCGCGGTGCCGACGATGATCGCGGGCATCTACGGCATGAACTTCAAGTTCATGCCCGAGCTCGACTGGGTCCTGGGCTATCCGGTGGCGATGGGGACGATGCTCGCCGCCTGCGGGTTTCTGTACTACCGCTTCAGGCGCTCCGGCTGGCTCTGATTCGAACGGGGCCGAGGTTGTCGTCGATGACCGCGGCCAGGCAGTCGAGCGTCCCGATCGAGTAGACGTAGGTCTTCCAGCCGATCGCGACGTGATCCTCGCGCTCCCCCGGGCGGGTCAGCGGGAGGATCTCGACCGACACGTTGGGCCCGGGCCCCGAGCAGCCGCCCGCGCACCCGTCGCGCAGGCGTACGCGCTCGGCGAGCCCGCGCTCGGCCACGAGCTGCCGCAGCTGCTGCGCGATCGCCGCCGCGTTCAGCTTCACGGCGGTCCCGCCGCGCGCGATCGGGAGCGTCACGACGCCGGGCTCGCGCGGACAGACGGTGACGACGAGCCGGCGGGGCCTCACGCGGACGCCATCTCGGCGGCCAGCCGCGCGGCGGCGATAACCGGGCGCTCGGCGGGCCGATGCCAGTGCGCTTTGAGGCCGGCGCGGGCGACCGCGCGAATCAGCCCGGTGCGGAACCAGCGATTCTCGAGCACGCTGCCCGCCCAGCTGGCGTTCACGGGCTGCCTGAGCTTCAGGGCGCGCACGACCTCGCGGGCGCCAGCGGCGAGAAGCTTTTGGCTCTCGGCCACGATGCGGCGGGCCCTCCGGTCGCCGCGTCGGGCGCGCGCGAGCACGGTCGGGGCGAGGGCCGCGATCGCCCTGACCGGATCGGGGGTGTGGACCACCCGGAGCGTGGCCTGTAGACCGTCGCGCGCGGTCGCGCGGAGCCACTCGCGGCCGAGCCAGAATCCGGAGCCCTCGTCACCGACGAAAGGCCCCAGACCACCCGCCCGTGCCCAGCGCCCGCGCGCGTCCCAGCCGACGACGATCGAGCCGGTGCCGGACAGGATCAGCATCCCCGGCTGGCGGCCGAGCGCGCCGAGCAGCGCGGCCTGGGCGTCGGAGACGACGTGAACGCGGCGAGCGAGGCCGCGGAGCCGGTGGGCGAGCGCTTGACGCTCGACCGGGGTCCACAGCCCGCGGGAGGCCACAACGAGCGCGGCGACGCGCCGGCGCGTCCATCGACGGCGGCGCCACACGTCGCGCAGAACGGTAACCAGCTCTCGCAGATCACGGTTGGTCGGAACCACGACCGTCGGGACGCGGGCCGCGCCGGTCCACACGGCGATGCGAATCCACGTGCCGCCGACGTCGGCGCCGACGCACACATCACCACCGCGCGCGCTCATGAAAGCCCCGAAGCGTGTCGAACCGCATTCACGATTGCCACTCTGTCCATTATGCGGCCCTGCACCAC
This sequence comes from Candidatus Methylomirabilota bacterium, assembly GCA_035649755.1. Taxonomy (GTDB): domain Bacteria; phylum Methylomirabilota; class Methylomirabilia; order Rokubacteriales; family CSP1-6; genus AR31. The sequence goes on along the minus strand of DASRIY010000344.1, from coordinate 7,778 downwards.
GATCCCGAGGCTTATGAAATGACACGCTTTCCGCTTATTCCCGGGGTGGCATGGCCGATGCGTAAACAGGGCGCCGGAGGATTGGTAATGGGCAAGACACTCGCAGCCTGGATCATGATGGCCGGAGCCGTCGCGGCGCCCGCCATGGGCCCGCGCGAGACCGTGGAGACGGCGGTCGGCCGCGTGATCAGCCTAGCGCAAGACACCGAGGCCGCGAAGTCAGAGTCGGTCGCCGCGGATCGGCGGACCGAGATCCGCAAGCTCGCGCGCCAGCTCTTCGACTTCGAGGAAGTGACGCGGCGGACGCTCTCGCGCCACTGGGCCGCTCGCTCGACCGAAGAGCGCGCGGAGTTCGTGGCGCTCTTCACGGACCTTCTCGAGCGCTCCTACATCAGCCGGGTCGAGGCGTACGCGGGCGAGACCGTGACGTACTCCGGGGAAGCGATCGAGGCGGGCTACGCCACGGTGCGGTCGAAGATCCTCACCGACCGCCGCAACGACATCACGCTCGACTACCGGCTCCACCTCCGGGAGGGTCGCTGGCGCGTCTACGATCTTCAGATCGACGGCGTGAGCTTCGTGGCGACGTACCGCAGCCAGTTCGACCGGATCATCCAGGCCGAGTCCTACGGGGCGCTCCTCGAGCGGATGCGCAAGAAGAGCTTCGAGGCCAACGTCGCCGAGCGCGGCGGCAAGAAGCTCTAGTCGCGGCGGGGCCGGCGGGGAGCGAGTGCCCCGCCGGACCGCCTGCTCAACCCGTTCTCATCTTCGACCTCTTCGAGCGCCACACAGTCTTCCTGAGTCGCCGGGTCGTCCCGCTAGAATGAATCGTGCTCACCTGGCCTGATTACGCGGTGCTGGTCGGCTCGCTGCTCGTCCTGCTCGCGATCGGCGGGGTGTTCGCGCGCCAGCAGCACGACACGCTCGACTTCTTCCTGGCGCGCCGCCGGGTCCCGTGGTGGGCGGCCTGCCTGTCGTTCCTGGCCACCGAGGTCAGCGCGGTGACGATCATCTCGGTGCCGGCCACTGCCTACAGCGAGAACTGGGAGTATGCGCAGTTCTTCGTGGGCTCGAGCCTCGCCAAGCTGGGCGTGGCGTTCCTGTTCATCCCGGCCTTCTACCGTCACAACGTGACGACGATCTACGAGTTCCTTCGCCATCGCTTCGGACAGGCGAGCCAGGTGACCGCGTCGATCTTCTTTTTCATCACGCGTCTGGCCGGGTCGGGGGTGCGGCTCACCGTGACGGCGGTGGCGGTGGCCCACCTGATGGGCTGGTCGCTCCTGCCGACGATCGCGATCTTCGTGGTCGTCTCGATCGTCTACATCGCGACCGGCGGCGTGAAGGCGATCGTCTGGACGAACGTGTTCCAGGCGCTGATGTTCCTCGGCGCGGGCGCGGTCACGCTCGCCTTCCTCGTCTCGCAGATCGACGGAGGGCTCGGGGCGATCGTCCGCGTCGCGGGCGACGCCGGGCGCCTCAACGTCTTCAACTGGGGCCCGGCGCCGGGCGACAGCGACTTCTGGCGCCGCATCCTCAGCGATCCGAACATCGTCTGGGTCGCGCTGCTGAACGGCTTCATCGGCTCGCTGGCCGCGTTCGGCACCGATCACGACCTGATGCAGCGGCTCTTGACGGTCGAGACCCGGGGGCAGAGCCAGCGCACGCTGGCGCTGACCCCGATCGGCACGCTCCTGACCCTCCTGATCTACCTGGGCCTCGGCGCCGGTCTCTACACGTTCTACACGCAGCACCCGGCGCCGGCCCTCGTGCGCAGCGACGAGATCCTGCCGCACTTCGTGCGCGAGGTGATGCCCTCGGTGCTGCGGGGATTCATGCTGAGCGCCATCGTCCTGGCCTCGATCGACTCGCCCCTGGGCTCGCTCTCCGCGTCGTTCGTCACCGACATCTACCGGCCCCTGCTCGCCCGCAACAGGTCCGAGCAGCATTACCTTCGCGTGTCGCGCCTCGCGGTGCTCGTGTTCGGGCTGGCGCTGGGCGTACTCGCGTGGGCGTTCTCGCTGGTCACCGGACAGATGCTGTGGGTCGTCTTCAAGGTGGCCGGCGTGACGTTCGGCTCGCTCCTGGGCGTGTTCCTGCTGGGGCTCCTGACGACCCGTCCGGTCGTCGACTGGGCCAACGTGGCGGCGATGATCGTGATGGCGCTGGTGAACCTGGCCCTGCTGGTGCTCTCGGAGATGAAGATCCTCGCCTTCGCGTGGTCCTGGCTGGTGGTCCTCGGCACCGCCGGCACCATCCTGCTCGCCCTCGTCTTCTCCTCGCTCGCGCGCCGGCCCGTGCCTCGGACGGCCTAGGAGGCGCCGAGGCCGAGGATCCATCCCTCGACTCGGCGGGCGTGATCCGGGGGCTCCGGCACCGCGCCGTCCAGGAACAGCTTCGCCAGCGCGATGCAGGCGATCGTCGCGTCGAACGCATCCTCGCCGGCGCTCGAGGGTCCAAAGCCGCCGCGCAGCAGAGCGGCCACGGCGTCCAGATCCACCCGGCCATCGGCGCGCGCGCCGCGTAGCACCGCGCGGCCGCAGGCGGCGCGGGCGGCCGGGTCCGATTTCCGGGTCACGGCGGCGCCGAGCGTGCGCAGCAGGAACGCCGGGTACATCTCGGCGACGATCGGGCGGCGCGCGGCGACGAGCTCGGTCAGAGGCCCGTCGAAAGGCCAGAGCGCCAGACGGTCCAGGTTGGGCGTGAGGACGTCGCGCCAGACGCACACGGCCGATCGGCCGACCTGGCGCGGGCCGACGAGCCAGAAGATCGGGCCGGCGCGGGCCAGCCGGTCGCACTCGCGCGGCGCGAACGCGGCCTCGCCGAGCGTCCGCCGCAGGTCGTCGCGCCGGATGCCCTTCAGGCCGCGAAGCGGGTAGAACGGCCGCTCGGTCGCGATGTCCTCCGCGCAGGCAGCGGGCTCGTAGAAGCGGCTGAACCGACCGGTGCCGAAGACGCCGAGCGCCTCCCGAAACGAGCCCAGGCCGGCCATCGCCGCGTACTCACCGGAGACTCCGATCGGGCAGTCAAAGGCGACGACGGCGCCGGAATCGAGCGTCAGCGTGCCGACGTCCTGGACGGGTCTGGGCGGGGCCACGACGTAGCGGCCGCGTCGCAGCAGGGCGCGGCAGAGCTGGCGCTTCGCCGGCGTAGAGCCCCAGTCGATCGCCAGGATCTCCGCCGGCGGGGCGCCGGGATTCTTCAGCTGTGCAGGAGCCGTCCGATGACGGCGTCGAGCTGGCACTTCCTGAAACCGTAGGCGGTGATTCCGAGGACGCCCGGCGCGAGCAGGGCGGCGTCGTACGGGTCGCGCATGAGCACGACCGCCAGCGCCCGCGCGCGCGCCTGCAGCTCGGTGAGCAGCCGCTTGTTCGATGCGTAGAGGTGCCCGTCGAACAGGAACAGGACCGTCGCGTCCGAGGTCTCGGCCAGCGCGACGGCCGCTGCGATCTCCGCGTCGGTCGGCTCGATGCCGACCAGACGCGTCGTTGGCGTCACGCCCGCGCGTCCGAACGCGTCGGCGATGTACGCGGTCTCCGCGGCGATCTCCGGCTCGATGGTGATCCGTGGCGCGAGGTCGGAGAAGCGCGGAAAGACCACGCCGACCCGCCCGTTCAGCGCGCGCCGGAGGTCGGGACGTCCCGGCGCGACGACGGTGACGGCGCGCGTCGCGATCGCCCGCGCGAGCGGCGTGGCGTCCGCCTCCTGTGCGGGCGGGCCGCCCTCGAAACGGGTGGCGCGCCGGTCGCGGAGGCGGCGCACCCGCTCAACCGAGGCCTCGAGCTCTTTCTTCGAGAGCACCCCGGAGCGATAGGCGTCGAGCAGCGCACTGGCGGCCGCCCGCTGAGCCGGCTCGGTGTGGCAGACGAGCAGGAGATCGTGACCGGCCGCCGCCGTCTTCACGACCGCCTGATCGATTGGGCAGCTCTCGCCGATGGCGCCCATCTCGAGGTCGTCCGAGATGATGACACCGGAGAATCCCACCTCCTCTCGGAGGTACTCGCGCACGATCCGCCGCGAGAAGGTTGCCGGCACGCGCGTCGAGTCGAGATTCGGGTAAATGGGGTGGCTCGTCATCAGACAGTCGACGCCTTCCTCGACGGCGGCGAGGAACGGCGGCAGGTGAATCGCGCGCATCTCGTCCCAGGTCGACTCGATCGTGGGCAGGCGAAGATGGGCGTCGAGCGGTGAGTGGCCCTTGCCCGGGAAGTGCTTGGCGCACGCCGAGAGGCCGCCCTTCTGCATGCCCTTGATCCGCGCGATGCCGTTCCTGGTCACGACGGCCGGGTCCTTACCGTACGACCGGATCCCGATGTTCGGGCTGTACCGCTCGGTGAGCACGTCGAGGACCGGCGCGAAGTTCACGTCGACGCCGAGCCTGCGCAGCTCGCGCGCCTCGTACACGCCCTGATGAAACGCGAACGACTCGTCGCCCGCCGTGCCCAGCGCGAGGTTGTCAGGAAAGATCGTCGTGGCCCGGCCGAGCATCACGATGCGGCCGCCCTCGTGATCGGTCGTCACGAGAAGCCGGCGTCCAAGCGCCGACTCGAGCTCCTGCAGGAGCCGGCCGTGCTGCTCCGGGGTCTCGAAGTTGCGCCGGTAGAGGATCAGCCCCGCGGCCCGGGTGTCGCGGAATAACCGGATATCCGCAGCGGTCAGCTTGGGGCCGGTCAATCCGAATACGAGCTGTTCGCCGACGAGGGTCTCGAGGGTGCTCACAACGAAATTATAGGCCGCGGGCGGCCTTCGGACCTTGACCTACGGCAGACGCGGACTGTCAGACAGGTGACACCGATTGGCGGTCGCGAGGTCGTCACCGGAGAACAAACCTTCGAAAGTTCTTGGACTTGCAGCCCGGAAAAGCCTGGCATGGCGGCTGCAAATTGTGACGGCAATGCGTCGTTGGCTCAGCGCGCTCGTGATCGGGACCGTCGCCCCGAGCCTGGCCCTGGGTTCGGGCGCGGTCGCTCAGACGAAGTCGGTGACGTCCGCTCCTGCCTTCGACAAGCTGTCGCTTGGAAACCAGAAAGTGGCCGCTTCCCTGCACCAGGCCCAGACCCCTGGGACATCGCCGACGGGCTCGCCGATCGGACCGCTCACGCTCCAGCAGATCGCGTCGAAGCGTCTCTCGGGTCAGAGCTGGGGACAGATCTTCAGGGAGATGAAAGCGCAGGGACTCGTGCAGGAGAAGAGTCTCAGTCAAGTCGTCAGCAGGTACGGACAAGTCGCTGATTCCGAGCTCAGGACGACCGCGACCAGCGCCACCAGACCCAGAGCCGCTGCCGGCACGCAGCTCGACGGCGCGTCGTACAGCATCAGCCGGTGATGAGCAGGGGGTGGAGTCCCTGGAGCATGGCCGCCCTCGGCCTCGTCTTCGTCATGGCGACCGCCCTCGTCACCGGGCTCGTCGTCGCGAACTGGTCCGGGTCGAGCCAGGATCCGGAGCTGCGAAGGCAGGCGCCCGCCGCATCCCGTCAGTGGCAGTCCACACGAACGGTCGGCGTGAAGCCAGCGGCAGCCCCGATCGCGGCCGGCGGTCCGGCGGCCGTCGCGCTACCCACGGCCGAGGCTGTCCAGGCCTGTAATCAGCGCGCCACCGACGAGGTCGGCGAGCCCGGGCGGTCGGAAGATACCGTCGAGACGGAAGAGCTCGCCGGCAGCCTCCACGGACTCAACGAGAGCAAGCGGAACGACGAGAAGTACCGCGCCGCGTACGCCCGATGCATGAGGGCTCGCGGCTACGTGGCTGGATAGCTCGAGCGGCTAGTACATCAGGTAGGCCGCGCGGCGCCGCTTCCAGCGCGTGAGCCCCGGCTGCCACGCGCGCTCGATCGCCGCGAGCGGTGTTCCCCGTTCGATCGCCTTCCGGATCGTGTCGGTCCCACAGAGGATGTCCATCGGCATGAGCCGCTTCTCGAACTCGTAGGGCGGCCGCCGCCAGGCGAAGCCGCGCGGAGCCAGCCGGCGCGCGACGGCGATCTCGGCGAGGCCTGTGAGGAACGGCTTGAACCGCGCCGCGTCCGTCACGTGAACCTGGACGCCTTCGCAGAGCCGACCGGCCCACTTCTGAAACGTCGGCAGGAAGCGCGCGGGGCGAAACCGAACGCCCGGCAACCGCTCGCGCTCGAGCGCCGTCGCGTATCGCTGCGCGTCGAGATACGGCGCGCCGATCCACTCGAACGGCCGCGTGGTGCCCCGGCCCTCCGACAGGTTCGTGCCTTCCAGAAGGCAGCCGCCCGCGTAGACGCGCGCGGTGTCCGGCGTCGGCATGTTGGGCGAGGGGGCCACCCAGGGAAGCCCAGTGTCCTCCCAGAGCATCGCGCGGCGCCAGCCGCGCATGGGCACCACGGTGAGGTTGCAGCCAATGGCGTGTTGCTCGTTGAGATAGGCCGCCAGCTCACCAATCGTCATGGCGTGCCGGATGGCCAGGGGATAGAGCCCCACGAACGACTTGAACGCGGCATCGGCCACGTTGCCCTCGAGCACGGCGCCGCCGAGCGGGTTGGGCCGGTCGAGCACGACGACGCGAACGCCGAGGCGCGCGCACACGCGCATGGCGAGCGTCATGGTCCAGACGAACGTGTAGTAGCGGGAGCCGACGTCCTGCAGGTCGACCACGACGGTGTCGACGCCACGGAGCATGTCGGCCGTCGGCTCGAGCCGCGCGCCGTAGAGGCTCCACACCGGCAGGCCCGAGACCGGATCGCGAGCGCCGGCGATGCGCGCGTGATCCTGCGGCGCGCCCCACAGGCCGTGCTCCGGGGCCAGGAGCGCGACGAGCTTCACCCCCGCCAGATCGGCGAGCAGTGTGCTCGCGTGGGTGTAACTCGCGTCGATCGAGGCCTGGTGAGCGAGCAGGGCGACGCGCTGGCGACGCAGCAGCGCCCGGCGGCGGTGAACGAGCACGTCGAGACCCGATTCGACGCGGGGCATTCCGTTCGATAGTAGTAGCATCTGGGCGTGCCGGCCTCGCGAATACGCTACGCGCGTCTCGCCACCGAGCGCGCGAACTCGAGGAGCCGCGCCCTCGACCGCATGACCCCCGGCGCCATCGCGGCGCTCATGAATCGCGAGGACCGCCGCGCGGTGGCGGCCGTCGGCCGCGTGCGGCGAGAGATCGCCTCGGCCGTGAAGCTCGTCGTGGCCGCGCTCGCGCGAGGCGGGCGCCTTTTCTTCGTCGGCGCGGGTACGAGCGGCCGCCTGGGAGTGATCGAGGCGGCCGAGTGCCCGCCGACGTTCGGCACGCCCCCCCGGCTCGTGCAGGCGATCATCGCGGGCGGACGCGGCGCAGTGTTCCGCTCGCGCGAGGGGGCCGAGGACGACGAGAGATCCGCGCGCCGCGCCGTGCGTCGCCGGGTGCGGCGCGGCGACGTCGTCGTGGGCATCTCCGCCAGCGGCGTGACGCCGTTCGTGCGGGCGGGGCTAGCGGCGGCCCGGGGGCAAGGGGCGGCCACCGTGCTGGTGGCCTGCAACGCCGAGGGCGTGCGCGCCGCGCGATCCGCCGCGCGTCTCCGCGTGGTGCCCCTCACCGGGCCCGAGGTGTTGGCGGGCTCGACCCGGCTCAAGGCCGGCACCGCCACCAAGCTCGTCCTGAACACGATCACGACCGCCGCCATGACGGGGCTTGGCCGCGTGTACGGCAACCGGATGATCGATCTCCAGCCGAGGTCGGCGAAGCTCTACGAGCGGGCGCTGAGGCTCGTCACCGATCTCGGCGGGGTCTCTCGCGGCCGAGCTCGGACGGCGCTGAAGGCGTCGCGTGGCCGGGTGCGTGTGGC
>DASRIY010000343.1:0-4763 GCA_035649755.1 Candidatus Methylomirabilota bacterium | reverse complement strand
ACCTCGTCGGTGTGCTGCCCCAGGCGCGGCGGCGGGGTCTCGATGCTCGGGCCGCCGTGGGCGAACTTGAACGCGGCCAGCGGCACCGTGACCGGCCCCTCGATGCCGTCGATCTTCGCGTGCTCGTGGAGCACGCCGCGGGCCTTGAGCTGGGGATCGGCCAGCGATTCGGAAAGGCGCCGTACGCGACCGGCCGGAACGTGGCGCGACTGGAGGTACTGCTCCCACTCGTCGGCTGTGCGCTGGGCGATGATCTTGTCGAGCTCGGCGGTCTGCTGCTCGTACAGCCGATCGCGCTCTTCGTGGCCCGACTGCGCGGCGATGTCCGGGCGATCGAGCGCCTTGAACAGCCGCTCGTGCTGGCCGCGGTTACTGGCGGCGATCATCAGCGGCGCGTCCTTGGCCTGATAGAGCTGGCTACTGGCGCGGTCCATCCGGTTGCCCTTCGGCTTCGGCTCGTGCCCGGTCCGGAAGTACGACGTGATGTGCGAGCCCATCAGCATCAGCGACACGTCGAGCATGGCGCTGTCGATGTACTGGCCCTGGCCCGTGCGCTCGCGCTGGAAGAGCGCCGAGGAGATCGCGAAGGCACACATGGTGCCGGTGGCGTAATCGATCACCGGCGCGCCGGTCTTGATGGGGTTCACGTCCGGGGTGCCGGTCATGGCCATCATGCCCGACGTGGCCTGGATGAGCTGGTCGTACGCGGTCTGCTCGCCGCGCGGCCCGTCCTGGCCGAACGCCGTCATCGAGCAGTAGATGAGCCGTGGGTTGATCGGGCGCAGGTCGTCCCAGCCGAGGCCCATGGCGGGGAAGGCGCCGGAGCGCCAGTTCTCCACCAGGACGTCGGCGTCCTTCACGAGCTTCTTGAGGATCTCGCGACCTTTGGGCTTCTTGAGGTCGAGCGTGATCGCGCGCTTGTTCGAGGCCTGGGTGAGGAACCCGGTGCCCATCCGCTGCTCGTTGAGGACCCGGTCGCCGCCGGAGTCGCGGCTCTGGTCGTAGTCATGCGGATGCTCGACCTTGATGACGTCGGCGCCCAGCAGTGCCAGCTGGTAGGCCGCGAACGGGCCGGCCAGCACGTGCGTGATGTCGATGATCTTGATGCCTTCGTAGGGCCTCATGAGTCCTCCCGGGCCGGTCGCGGTCGCGCCTCGCCGGCACGCGGCGCTATTCTACTCTCCTGGTCGCTGAGCGAGCGCGACCGCGCCAGTCCCTTCAGTCGATGATCTCGTCCGCGCGCGCCAGGAGCGACGGCGGGATGGTGACCGCGAGGGCTTTCGCGGTCTTGCGGTTGATGATCAGCTCGAATTTGGTGGGTTGCTCCACCGGGAGGTCCGCCGGCCTGGCTCCCTTCAAGATCTTGTCCACGTAGTCGGCGGCTCTCCGATAGAGGTCGGCGTTGCTCGGCCCGTAGGTCATGAGGCAGCCCGCTTCCGCGAACTCTCGGAATGGGTAAACGGAGGGGAGCCGGTGCTTCATCGCGAGATCGACGATCAGCCGTCGATGCTGCCCGGCGACGGGGTATGGGAGGGAGATGACGCCGCCGACTTTCTCGCTAGCCATGGCCGCGAACGCCCGCTCGATGTCATCAGCTCCGCGCGCCTCCCAGGCCAGCGGCGTCACCTTCAGCGCGCGGCCGGCGTCCTGGACCTCGCTCCACATCTTCGTGTGCACGGCGATCCGCGGGTCCCAGAGCACCGCAAGTCGCGTTGCCCTGGGGGCCACTTCCTTCAGGAGCTCCACCCACTTGTGGGCGACTCCTTCGGCCATGTTGGAGAGCCCGGTGATATTGCCGCCCGGCCGGGCCAGGCTCGCCACGAAGCCGGAGCCGACGGGGTCGCCGACCTGGGCCATCACGATGGGGATCGTCGGCGAGGCCGGCTTGAGGGCGGTGAGCGCCGCGTTGCCCTGAACGACGATGACGTCGACCTTGAGCTGGACCAGCTCGGCGGCGAGCTCCGGAAAGCGCTCGGCCCGGTTCTCGGCGGCACGCACGAAGAGGGCGAGGTTCTGATCCTCCGTATAACCCAGCTCCCGTAGCCTCTGACGGAAGGACTCGAGGCCGGCACGGAAGAGGTCGCCCCCGCCCGCCAGGACACCGACCCGCGCTCCCCGGGGCGCTTGCGGGGCCTGCGCGGCGACCAGCGTGGCGTGCAGGGCGAGGACGCCGAGGAGCGCGAGCGCTACCGGGCTCATCCGGGGCTGCTCCGCAAAGGCGGCGCTACACCTTCAACACTTCAGCGCCCGGCGCGGGCTCGAGCTCGCAAGCGTTGACCGTCATCGAGAGCATGGCGTAGTAGCCGATCGCGCCCGTGAGCTGGATGAAGCCGTCGGTGCCGAAGCGGCCAATGAGCGCCTTCACGGTCGCCTCGTCCACGCGGTGCTTGCGCATGAGCTGGCGGGTGAACTCGACGATCTGCGCATCCTCCGGCGGGATGCCGCGGCTATGGTTCTCGCGGATGGCGGTAATCGTCGACTCCGGCACGTTGAGCTTGCGCGCGCCGCCGGTCTGGGCGCCCCACACATACATGGCCTCGAGCTCGCGCGCGACGGTCATGGCCGCGAGCACGCGCACACGCATGTCGAGCGAGCCCTCGAAGCGCACGTAGGCGCCGAGGTGCGCGAGGCGTCCGGCCAGCTCGGGGCTGTGCAGGAACATCGTGAACGGTCCCTGGAGAGCGCCGCGACTGGCGACGATCGAGTCGACGATCGCCTGATCCTTCGCCGCGACCTGGTTCTTGCTGGTGATCGATGTCAGCCTTGCCATGGTCTCCTCCTCAGTTTGCGAATCACCGCGTCGAAGCGAATCCGGCCTCGCGCAGCAGTGCGTGAACGCGGTCGGGCGTGAAGACAGGGCCCTTGATGTCGAGCCGCCCCTCGAAGGCATCGGCGACCGCATTGGCGATCGCCGCCGTCGGCGGCCCGGTGGCGCCTTCGCCGACGCCGCGAACGCCGAGCGGGTTGTGGTCGGTGTCGAACTGGAGATGCTCCATCACGAGCGGCGGCATGTCGTCGGCCCGTGGGATCGGATAGTCCATGAGCGTGCTCGTCAGGAGCTGGCCGTCGTCGCCGTACACGATGCGCTCGCCCAGGACCACGCCGAGCCCCTGGGCGAATCCGCCGACGATCTGCCCGTCGACGATCACGGGATGGAGCTGCCGGCCGCAGTCGTGCACGATGACGTAGCGCAAGATCTCGACGCGCCCGGTCTCCGCGTCGACCTCGACGACGGTCGCGTGCACGCCGCTCGACCAGGTGACCGTCGGTGGCGCGTAGAACTTCGTGGCCCAGAGCCCAGGGCCGCCCTGCTCGGCCAGCGTGCGTTCGCGCAGCGCCACGCGAGCGAGCTGGCCCAGCGGAATCGTGCGCGCCGGGGCGCCCACCACGAACGCGCGCGACTCTTCGATCCGCACGTCGGCCGGTGCGCACTCGAGAAGTCCGGCCGCCACGCTGACCGCCTTCTCCTTCACCGCCGTCGCGGCCACCGCCACCGCGTTACCGGTGTTGACGGCGACGCGGCTGGCGCCGGTGCCGTAGCCGTACGGGACCAGCGTCGTGTCGCCGCCGCGCACGCGGATGTCGTCGAACGCGGCGCCGAGGTACTCGGCGCAGACCTGGGCAAAGACCGTCTCGTGGCCCTGGCCGGAGCCGGAGACGCCGATGAGCACCTCGACGTGACCAAGCTCGTCGATCTTCACTGTGGCCCACTCGCCGGGGCGGACGCTGCCGCCCGCTTCGAGATAGCCCGCGATCCCGAGCCCCACCCGGTGGCCCTGAGCGCGCAGATCGGCCTGGCGCTTGCGCCAGCCGGCGTAGTCGAGCAGATCGAGCGCGCGCCGGAGCTCGAGCGGGTAGTCGCCGCCGTCGTAGCTCACGGGCACGCCGTCGCGGTAGACGAGCCCGGGCTTGTACGGCATCTCGGCCGGCGCGATCAGGTTCCGCGACCGGACCTCGGCGGGATCGAGCCCGAGCTTCGCGGCGAGCCGATCGAGCAGCCGCTCGATCACCAGAATCGCCTCGGGGCGCCCGGCGCCGCGGTAGGGTGCGCTCGGCGTCTTGTTCGTGACGACCGAGAAGCCCTCGGCGCGGAACGCGGGCACCTTGTACTGCGAGGGCAGGTGATTGATCGTGTTCGTCGGCTCGTGCACGGAGAAGCCGTGATAGGCGCCCACGTCCTTCACGATCCGCACGTCGAGTCCGAGAATGCGCCCGTCGCTGGTCGCCGCGAGCCGCGCATGGTGAGCCTGCTCGCGCGCCTGGTGCGTGCACGCGACGAACTCGGCCCGGGTCTGGATCCACTTCACGGGGCGGCCGAGCCGAACGGCCAGCAGGGGAACCAGCACATCCTCCGGGTAGATGCCTTCCTTCGGGCCGAAGCCGCCGCCGGTGTCGGGCGCTATCACGCGCACACTCTCTACCGGCAGCCTGACACGCGCGGCGACAGCGCCGCGCAGATGGTAGGGCGCCTGGTGCGCTGCCCAGACGGTCAGGCTCTGCGTCGCGGCGTCGTATTGGGCACAGAGGCCGCGCGTCTCGATTGCCATCGACGACACGCGTCCGTGCGCCGGGTGATCCTCCACGATCGCCTCGGCCTCGGCGAACGCGCGATCGACGTCGCCGATCACCTTGCTGATGCGTCCGACGACGTTGCTCGCCCCGGCGTGCACCTCGGGCGACCCGGTCCTCATCGCGGCCTCGGCGTCGACCACCGCGGGCAGCGGTTCGTACTCGACCCGGACCAGCTCGACCGCATCGGCCGT
>DASRIY010000342.1:0-12590 GCA_035649755.1 Candidatus Methylomirabilota bacterium | reverse complement strand
GCCGCTGTAGAGCGAGGTGAAGATCTCGCAGATGTAGAAGTAGGTCAGCACCAGGCCCGTGACCAGGATGAGCTTGCCCATCGCGTCCAGGTGCCTGTCCGTGATGTACGCGTGCAGCTTGAAGAAGTGCCGCATCGGCAGACCCAGCACCAGCACCATCGCGAAACCCGAGAAGATCGCGCCGTCGACGAAGAACGGCGCGAAGAGCGTGGAGTGCCAGCCGGGAACGAGCGCCATGGCGAAGTCCCACGACACGACGCTGTGCACCGAGAGGACCAGCGGCGTCGCCAGCGCGGCCAAGAGGCCGTAGGCGCGCCGGTAGTGGCGCCACTGGTTGTCGGAGCCCTCCCACCCGAGCGCCAGCATCGCGAAGATGCGCCGGCGCCAGCCGGTGGAGGCGTCGCGGAGAGCCGCGATGTCCGGGACCAGCCCGACGATGAAGAAGGCCGTGCTCACCGAGAGGTACGTCGAGATCGCGAACACGTCCCACACCAGGGGCGAGCGGAAGTTCGGCCAGAGGTAGCGCTGGTTCGGGTACGGCATGAGGAAGTACGCGAACCACATGCGACCGGCGTGGATGAGCGGGAACAGGCCCGCCGTCATGACCGCAAAGATGGTCATGGCCTCGGCGGCCCGGTAGATCGACGTGCGCCAGCGCGCGCGGAACAGATAGAGGATCGCCGAGATCAGCGTGCCCGCGTGGCCGATACCGATCCAGAACACGAACGTCGTGATGTACATCGCCCACATCTGGGGCACGCGCTTGCCGGCCATGCCCATGCCCCACCAGACCTGGCCGGCCCACGCGAGGAAGAAGCCGGCCAGCAGCAGGGCCACCACGCACATCCAGGCGAAGTACAGGTTGCCGGGCGGGTCCAGCGTGCGCAGGACGTCGCGGTTGACGTCGGCGAAAGTTGGGGACGTGTTGTGACCGTCGCTCATCGGCTCACGCGTGATCCCGGACGACTTTGCGCAGATACGTGATGGACGGCCGCGTCCCGATCTCCTCGAGGACGTGATAGGCCCGCGGCGAGCGGGTGAGCTTGGTCGCCTCGCTCCCCTCGTCCTTCAGGTTGCCGAAGGTGATCGCCTGGGTCGGGCACGTCTGCTGGCACGCCGTGACGATGTCGCCGTCGCGCACGGGGCGCTTCTCGTCGCGCGCGCGGTCCTTGCCGGCGACGATGCGCTGGACGCACATCGTGCACTTCTCCATCACGCCGAGCTGGCGGACCGTCACGTCGGGATTCAGCTGGACCTCGAGCGGCGCCGGGAACTCGTACTGGAACCAGTTGAAGCGCCGCACGTGGTACGGGCAGTTGTTGCCGCAATAGCGGGTCCCGACGCAGCGGTTGTAGACCTGTCCGTTGAGGCCCTCGTCGGTCCGGTAGGCCGCGTACACCGGGCACACCGGCTCGCACGGCGCGACCTCGCAATGCTGGCAGAGCATCGGCAGGAAGAGGTTCGTCGGATGCTCGGGCTTGCCTTCCGCCCAGCGCTCGAGCCGGAGCCAGTGGAGCTGCCGCCCGTACGCGGCGGAGGCCTTCCCCACCACCGGGACGTTGTTCTCCGCCTGGCAGGCGACCACGCACGCCTGGCAGCCGACGCACGCGTCGACGTCGATCGTCATGCCCCAGCGCGGTCCCGGATACTGCTTGTTGTCGTACATCGTGAGGTGCGGCTCGCTCGGCCCCTTGCCCCGAAGCGCCTGCTCACGCGCGGCGCGCAGGTCGACGTGCTGGGCCAGCTCGCGGTGGTCCTGATCGTGCGTTGCCTGCAGGACCGCGAGCGGGCGGCGGGTCCCGAGCTTGGCGAGCGTTACCTTGACGCTCATGAACGCGAGCCCGCCTGAGGTCGCGTCGGTCGCGGCCGGCAGGATCGTCATCGGGTTCAGCGAGCGCGCGTCGCCGGGGACGTATCGCGGCTGCTGGTACGAAGCATAGCGGTGCCCCATCGGAATGGCGACCGCGCCGGGGTGGAGCGTCGGCGACACGTACGCGGGCAGCTCGAGCGTCCCCTGCGAGGACTTGACCGCGAGCATGTCGCCGCGGGCAATGCCGAGCTTCTTGGCCGTCTCCTCGGACACCTCGACCCAGGCGTCCCACACGGCCTGCGTCATCGTATCCGGCGACTCCTGGAGCCACGAGCTGACCGCACTGCGCCCGTCGTAGAACCGGAGCGACGGATACGCGAGCAGCGTCAGCCCGGCGGCGTCGCCGTCGAGCTTGGCGGGCGAGGCGTCGACCGGAGCAATCTTGGCCGTCACCGACGCCGTGGCCACGTCGGCGAAGACGCCGCCGCGGCGGAGCGCTCCTTCGAGGTCTCCCTTAACCAGGGTCGCCCAAGTGGCCTTCAAATATTGCTCTGTGGTTGTCCACGGGAGGGGCCCCTTGCCCTCCTCCGTGCCGAGCGCGGCGCGTCCGACTCGCAGGAGCGTGTCGCCCATCGGCCTGGAGTCGCGGATCGGCGCCATCGTGGGCTGGAGCAGGCCGAGCACGCCCTCGCGCGGCGCGTAGTCGCCCCACGACTCGAGCCAGTGGGTGGCCGGCAGTACGACGTGCGCGAGGGCACTCGTCTGATCCGGCACGTTCGCGAAGCTGACCACGAACGGCACCTTGCCGATCGCGTCGGCCAGCTTGAGGCCGGACGGGAGCGTGAACGCGGGGTTCACGCCCGGGCCGAGCACGAGCACCTCGATCTCGCCGCCCGCCATGGCGCGGGCAAGCGCCGCCACTTCTGAATGGGGCGTGACCTTGCCGTATGCCGAGTCGGGGCCGAAGCGGACGGTCTTGCCGACGTTCCCGGCGGCCGCGTTCAGGAGATTGATCGCCACCTGGGTCTCGGTCGCGTTCGAGCCAGTCACCGCGACCCCGCCGCCGACGGCGAGGCTCGGCTTGGCATGGGCGAACACCTTCGCCACGTGCTTGATGGTCTCCGCCGCCACGCCGGTGGTCTCGGCCGCCTTCTTGAGGTCCACGCCCGCCACGGCGTCGCCGAATCGCTTGTCCGCCATGCCCTCGTCGACCATCACCCGAAGGATGGCGAGCGCCAGCAGGCCCTCCGTCCCGGGGACGTTGCGGACCCACTCGTCGGCGTTCGACGCGGTCAAGGACTGGCGCGGCTCGACGTGAATGAACGTCCCGGCGCGCCCGTCGCGGAACGAGTGCATCCGCGCGAACGTCCGCGCGTAGCCGACGTTCGACAGCCACGTCTCGATGAAGTCGGCGCCGAACGACAGGACCGTCTCGGCGTCTTCGAACGCGTAGTACGGGATCGCGTCGCGGTTAAACGTGATCTTGTTCGCGGCCCGGATCGCCTCGTATGCGAAGGGCTCCAGTGTCACGCGCGGGCGCGCGCCGAGGGCCTGGCCCCAGCGATCGAGGAGAGCGCCGACGCTGCCCGTCTCGAGCTGCGATACCACCGCGATCGCGCGGCCCTTGCCACCGTTTCGCAGTGCGGCGAGCTTCTCGACGACGAGCTTCTCGGCCACCTCCCACGTTGCCGACTTGAAGCTCCCGCTGCCCTCCCGGACCATCGGGCCGGCTATCCGGTCCGGGTGGTAGAGACCCTGGAGCGACGCCTGTCCGCGCAGGCAGAGGGCGCCCGCGTTGACGGGATGATCGGGATTGCCCTCGAGCTTCACGACGCGTCCCTCGCGGTTGCGCGCGATGACGCCGCAGCCCGCCGGGCACTCGCGGCACACGGTGGCGAACCACGAGGCGACGCCGGGCACGATCTGCTCGTTCGGGACCACCAGCGGCAGGATCGACTCGGTGGCCTGCTGGCAGCCGCCCGCGGCGGCCGCCGCGCCGGAGGCCGTCACGATCTTGAAGAAGTCACGCCGTTTCATTTATCGAGTGCTCGAGGCCGGATCGGCCGAGGGTGGCGAATGATAGATACGTGTGGCTCCGTCCCTCGGCCGAGGGTGGCGAATGATAGGCACATGTGGCTCCGTCCTCAGTGGTGGCACGTCACGCAATCGAGCGGCGCCTGCCGGCCCGGCGTCGTCGCGTTTTCTTTGCGGTGACAGTCGACGCACCAGCCCATCGTGAGCGGCGGCGGTGCCGGCTTCAGCCCGACGAGATTCAGGAGGTCGTTCGACAGCCGCGGCCCCGTCTGGGCCGCGTAGGTGGTCATCGTCTCGACCGGCCCGTGACACGTCTGGCACTTGAGGCCCGCGCGAATGTGCGCCTTGTGCGGGAAGTAGGTGAACTCGGGAAGCTTGTTCACCCGCACCCACGGGATCGGCTCCTTCTTCGCGTAGAACTCGGCAAGCTTCTTCACTTCGGGCAGCGCCGCCCCGGCGATCTTGTGACAGCCCATGCAGCGCTCGACCGACGGCAGCCCGGCATACTCCGAGCGACGCGCTTCGCTGTGACAGTACTGGCAATCGATCTTGTACGTGCCGACGTGGACGTTATGGGGGAAGTTGATCGGCTGGTTCGAGGGCGTCGCCACGGCCGGCTGGCGGCTCCACGACGACACCGCTAGGAAGATCAGAACGGCTAGGAGCGCTACGCCGAGTGCGCCTACGCCCGCTCTGGCCGACATCGACAGTCGATCGCCCTCCGAGGGATTGATGATTGCTTGTGAACACTATCACCGCCTCCCTCGGCCCGTCAATCCATTCGCACGCTTCGTGGAGGCCGAAGGAGTCGCCGGCGGGGCGATCAGGCGCCGGTCAGGGCCTGAGCGGCCGCGCGTCCGGCGAGCGCGATGTCCGCGTCGGTGTGCGCCAGTGACACGAACGCCGCCTCGAACTGCGAGGGCGCCAGGAACACGCCGCGCGCGAGCATCTCGTGGAAGTAGCGCGCGTAGCGCTTCGTGTCCGCGGCTTTCGCAGAGGCGTAGTCCGTCACCGGACCCCCGCAGAAAAAGCCCGTGAGCATCGAGCCGACACGATTCACGGTCAGCGGAACGCGCGCCTGATCAGCGGCGCTTCTGAGTCCTCGCTCCAGCTCGCTACCGAGCGTTTCGAGACGCCGGTAGACGTCGGGCTTCCTGAGCTCGGCGAGCGTCGCGAGTCCCGCCGCAACCGCCAGCGGATTCCCCGACAGCGTCCCGGCCTGATACACGCCGCCGAGCGGCGCCACGTGGCTCATCAGCTTGCGTGATCCGCCGTAGGCGCCGACCGGGAGCCCGCCTCCGATGACCTTGCCGAGGCAGGTCAGGTCGGCGCGGACGCCGTAAAGCTCCTGCGCGCCGCCGTACGCGATGCGAAATCCGGTGATGACCTCGTCGAAGATGAGCACGCTCTCGTGGGCGAGCGTGATCTCGCGCAGCCCCTCGAGGAATCCGGGGCGCGGCGGCACCACGCCCATGTTGCCGGCGACCGGCTCGACGATGACGGCGGCGATCTCACGGCCGCGCTCGCGGAAGAGCGCGCGGACCGCGTCGAGGTCGTTGAACGGCGCCGTGAGCGTCAGCTGGGCGAGTGGCCCGGGCACGCCGGCGCTGTCCGGGATCGAGAACGTCGCGCCGCCGGAACCCGCCTTCACTAGCAGGCTGTCGGCGTGGCCGTGATAGCAGCCGTCGAACTTCACGAGGTACGGCCGGCCGGTGGCGCCGCGCGCCAGCCGGATCGCGCTCATCGCGGCCTCGGTCCCGGAGCTGACGAGCCGCACCAGCTCGATCGACGGGAACGCGCGCGTGATCGCCTCGGCCATCTCGACCTCGAGCCCGGTCGGCGCGCCGTAGCTCGTCCCGCGCGCCGCGGCCTCGGTGACGGCGGCGACGACCGGAGCGGCGGCGTGGCCGAGGATCAGCGGCCCCCACGAGCCGAGAAAGTCGAGATAGGAGCGGCCGTCGACGTCCCAGATGCGCGCGCCCTTGCCATGGGCCACGAAGAACGGCTCGCCGCCGACCCCGCGGAACGCGCGGACGGGGCTGTTGACGCCGCCGGGAATCACGCGGCCGGCGGCTTCGAAGAGGCTCTTGGAGTCGCGCATGCTCAGGACTTCTTTCGCAGCAGCGTGCTGAGCCCCGCGCGCTCCCACAGGCGGCCCGCGCTGAAGAGGGCGCGCTCGAGCCAGCGCCAGCGGTCAGACCCTATCTCGACGCGCCCGAACTCGCGCTCGCGCTCGTTCCAGCGAAAGCCGGCGACCGCGTCGACCTGCCCGCCCATCACCGACGTCACCAGATAGGTCGCGCCGGGATACGTCGGCTCGCCGCCCATCAAGGCCTGCTGCCGGTCGGTGGGCGAGAAATAGGCGCCCGCGTCCACGTGCGAGTGGTAGATCACCGCGATCGAATAGCCCTCGCCCTCGAGGCGCCCGATGCGGAGCAGGTCCTTGGGGTCGATGAAATACGCCGTGCGCGCGTCGCGCGGGTGGCGCTGCGGATCCTTGGCGTGCAGCTCGTCCTGGATGTTCCGGCACCGGACGATGCGCCGGAGCCGCCCCTGCTCGAGGATGACCCCGCACGACTCGCGCGGGTACTCCTCGACCGCCTGCCGCCGGATCGCCTCGAGCTCCTCGGCCGTGACGATCATGGCGCCACCGCGGTGCGCCGGCAGCCGCCCGCCAGCGCCGGAATGATCGTGACCTCGTCGCCGTCTTTCAGCGCTGTGCGCTGCCCCTCGAGCGATTCGATCGCCTCGCCGTTCACGTAGATGTTCACGTGCTGGTGTACCTCGCCGCCCTCGTCGCGCACGAGCCCCTTCAAGCCACCGTACGAGGCCTCGAGTTGATCGAGCAGCCGGCTGACATCGACCGCGGTGACCTCGACGCGGTCGCGGTTGTTCGTGGCCCGACGAAACGAGGTCGGGATATAGACGGTCACGGCCACGCCTAGCCTCCGGGACTTAGATAGCGCTCGCCGGTGTCCGGAAGCACGGTGACGACGAGCTGTCCGGGCGCCATCTCTGCCGCCACCTGACACGCCGCGAACGCGGCCGCGCCGGCCGAGACGCCGACCAGCAGCCCCTCTTCGCGCGCCAGCCGGCGCGACCAGTTCAGCGCGTCCTCGTCGCGCACCGCGATGATCCGGTCGATGATCGTCCGGTTCAGCACGCCCGGCACGAACGAGGCGCCGATTCCCTGGATGGCGTGGGGTCGCGCCCGGCCGCCGGCCAGCACCGGCGACGCCGACGGCTCGACCGCCACGAGCCGCACGCCGGGAATCTTTTCCTTGAGAACCTCGCCCACACCCGTCAGCGTGCCGCCGGTCCCCACGCCGGCCACGAAGGCGTCGAGGCGCCCGCCGACGGCGTCGAGAATCTCGAGCGCGGTCGTCTTCCGGTGCGCCTCTGGGTTCGCGGGGTTCTCGAATTGCTGCGGCATGAAGTAGTCGGGGTGCTCGCGCAGGAGCTCGCGGGCCGCGTGCACTGCGCCCGTCATGCCCTCGATGGCCGGCGTCAGGTGAAGCTCGGCACCGAACCGGGCCAGAAGGCGCTGCCGCTCCACACTCATGTCGTCCGGCATCGTCAGGATCAGGCGATAGCCCCGAACGGCGGCCACCATCGCCAGGCCGATGCCGGTGTTGCCGCTGGTCGGCTCGACGATCGTCGAGCCGGGCTTCAGGAGACCGCGCCGCTCGGCGTCCTCGAGCATGGCCACGGCGATGCGATCCTTGACGCTTCCGCCGGGGTTCAGCGACTCCATCTTTGCCACGACGCTCGCCCCGCCGGGCTTGGGCAATCGGTTCAGCCGCACCAACGGCGTCCGGCCGACCAGCTCGACGACCGAGCCCGCGATCTTCGGCGCGGGCGTCATATGTGGTACATCGGCCGCGCGGCGCGGCGGCGCTCGAGCGCCCGGGTCGCGAGGTCGCCGAGTGTGAGCTGGTCGACAACCTTCGAGACGGCGCTGGAGATCTCTTCCCACAGCTCGGCCAGATCGTGGCGCTCGCCGCCGCCCCGGCCGCCCCGGCGCTGGGTCTCGAACGGCGCTCCGGCGCCCTCGACGGCGCGCAGGACATCGCCCACCGTGATGTCCTCGGGCGGACGCGTCAGGTGATAGCCGCCCGCCGATCCGCGCCGGGACGTCAGGAGGCCGGCGCGCTTGAGGGCGAGCAGCACCTGCTCGAGATAGCGCTGCGGGATCGCCTGGCGCGCCGCGATCGCCTGGATCGGCGTGAGGCCGCGATCGCGATGGAGCGCCAGGTCGAGCATCGCCTGGATCGCATACTCCCCTTTGGCCGAGATTCGCACGGCGACCCTCAGCTTACTCCGCTC
Organism: Candidatus Methylomirabilota bacterium; assembly: GCA_035649755.1. GTDB lineage: Bacteria > Methylomirabilota > Methylomirabilia > Rokubacteriales > CSP1-6 > AR31. The sequence goes on along the minus strand of DASRIY010000342.1, from coordinate 4,420 downwards.
AGACCGCCGCGCTCCAGCAGCCGCGCCGCGTCGCGGGCGAAGTACGTGATGACCACGTCGGCGCCGGCACGGCGGATCGCGGTCAAGGCTTCCATCATCGCGCGCTCCTCGTCGAGCCAGCCCAGGCGCCCGGCGGCTCGGATCATCGCGTACTCGCCCGAGACGGAGTACGCGGCCAGCGGGACGCCGAACTCGGCCTTGGCGCGCGAGATGATGTCGAGGTACGGCAAGGCTGGCTTGACCATGACGATGTCAGCGCCTTCGTCCAGGTCGAGCGCGATCTCGCGCATGGCTTCGACGCCGTTGGCCGGGTCCATCTGGTACGCGCGCCGGTCGCCGAACTGCGGCGTCGAGTCGGCGGCGTCGCGGAAGGGGCCGTAGAAGCTCGACGCGTACTTGGCCGAGTACGCCATGATCGGCGTGTCGGTGAAGCTCGCGTCGTCGAGCGCCTCGCGGATGGCGCCCACGCGCCCGTCCATCATGTCGGAGGGCGCGACCATGTCCGCGCCGGCCTCGGCGTGCGACACGGCCACGCGGGCCAAGAGCTCGAGCGTCGGATCGTTGCGGACGGTGCCGCCCTCCACGATGCCGCAGTGGCCGTGGCTCGTGTACTGGCAGAGGCACACGTCGGTCAGCACCAGGAGGTCCGGCACCACGTCCTTCACCGCGCGGACCGCCTGCTGCACGATGCCGTCCTCGGCGTACGCCTCGCTGCCGCGCGGATCCTTGTCGGCCGGCAGGCCGAAGAGCAGCACGCCCGGGATGCCCACGCTCGCGACGTCCTTCATGTCCTTCACCAGCTCGTCGATGGAGAGCCGGAACTGCCCGGGCATCGACGCGATCGGCTCGCGCACGCCCCGGCCGTGTACCACGAAGAGCGGGTAGATGAGGTCGTCGACGGCCAGCGCCGTCTCGCGCACCAGCTTGCGGAGTAGCGGTTTTTCGCGAAGACGTCGGGGACGGAACATGGCGTGCGCCATCACTCGCTCCTTCTTGATCGCCGGCCCGCGCTCCTGGGGGCCCGGGCGAAATAATCGGCCAGGGCCCGCGCGAGGGCCGGAATCGTGTACTCGCTCGGCATCACGTCGGTGGACAGGCCGTACTCGGCGGCGGTCGCGGCGGTGATCGGCCCGATGGACGCGACGGCGATGCGCCCGCGCCAGGCGCTGCGCTCGCTGTCGCTGAACTGCTCGGCGAAGTTGCGCGCGGTGGACGAGCTCGTGAACGTCACGGCGTCGACCGAGCCCGATGCGAGCGCTTCGCGGAGGCGAACGACGCCGTCCTCGATGCGCCGGGTCTGGTAGGCGGGCACCTCGGTCACGGTGACGCCGAGGCGGCGGAGCTCGACCACCAGGACGTCGCGCGTCTCTTTCGCGCGGGGCAGCAGCACCCGATCGGCGGGCCCGACGAGGCGCCGCAGCGCCTCGACCAGCGCCTCGGCGCGATACTCCGTGGGGACCAGCTCGACGCGCACCCCGTGCTCGGCGAGCGCCTCCGCGGTCGCCGGACCGATGGCCGCCACCCGCTTGCGGGTGATCGCCGCCCAGGCGAGCCCCCGCGCGGACAGGCGCCGGTCGACCATCGCGACCCCGTTCACGCTCGTGAAGACGACCCAGGTGAACGAGTCGAGCGCGCCCAGAGCCGTGTCGAGAAGCTCCCACGACGCCGGCGGCTCGATGACGATCGTCGGCGCCTGTAACACCCGGGCGCCGGCCGCCTCCAGGAGCTGAGCGAAGCGCTGGGCCTGCGCGCGGGCCCGCGTGATCACGATGGTGCGGCCCTCGAGCGGCCGCTCCTCGATTGCCCGGCTCACTCGCGCCATGACGCCACCGGTCTGAGCGCCGCCACCGAGGCAGCGCCTTGATCGAGAAGCGATTCCGCGAGCTGCCGGCCCAGCCGCTCCGGCGCGTCCGGCGTACCCAGCCCGCTCGCGCGGAGAACCTTGCGCCCATCGTCGCTCGCGACCAGCCCGTTCATCCGGAGGCGGCCGCCGTCGAGCACGGCGTGAGCGGCCATCGGCGAGTTGCACGAGGCGCCGAGCCGGCCGAGGAACTCGCGCTCGGCTAGGGCGCACGCGTGCGTCGGCGCGTGGTCGAGCGCCGCGAGCCGCGAGCGCACGCGGTGGTCGTCAGCCCTGATCTCGACCGCGAGCACGCCCTGCCCCACCGCCGGCACGAAGGCCTCCGGATCGAGCAGCTGCGCGTTGCCGGGCGCCAGCCCGAGGCGCTTGAGGCCGGAGACGGCGAGGATCACGCCGTCCCAGCCCTCGCTCACGAGCTTCCGGAGCCGCGTGTCGACATTGCCGCGGACGGGCTCGACGACGAGATCGGGTCGCAGCGAAAGCGCCAGCGCGCGGCGGCGCGGGCTCCCGGTACCGACCCGGGCGCCGGGACGCAGGCTCTCGAAGCGCGCAGGCTCGCGCGTCACCAGAACGTCACGCGCGTCTTCCCGCTCGGGAAACGCGGCGAGCACGAGGCCCGAGGGGAGCTGGGCCGGGAGGTCCTTGAGGCTGTGCACCGCGCAGTCGATCGCCCCGCTCAGGAGCATCTCCTCGATCTCTCTCACGAACAGCCCTTTTCCCCCGATCGCCGCCAGCTGGACGTCTTGCCGGCGGTCTCCCTCCGTCCGCACGGTCACGATCTCGACCTGCTCCCCGGCGCCGGTGAGAAACTCGGCGATGCTTCGAGTCTGCGCGAGGGCGAGCTGACTGCCGCGCGTGCCGATGCGGATCATTGTAGCGGGGTCCTCGAGGCCGGCTTGGACCGGGGGTGGCCTGATACAGGCGCGACCCGGCTCCGGTCCGCAGTCAACCCTTCGACCTGGCTCCGCTCCGCAATCAATCCGTCGACCCGGCTCCGCTCGGCAGTCAATCCGTCGACGCGGCTCCGGTCTTCAGTCAACCCGTCGAACCGGCTCTGATCCGAAGTCAACCCGTCGCTCCGGCGGTCCGCTGCCTGGTTCATTCGTTTCTTCCCCTACCGAGCCCGAAGAGCTCGTGGACGAGCTCGAGCCAGGAGCGTGGGGAGCCGGCGCGGGAGGACTCGCGGAGCTTGGTGATCGGCGCGTGCAGGATCTTGTTCACGATCGCGCTCGACATCGCCTCGATGGCGGCGCGGGTCTCGGGCGTGGCGTCGGGCAGCCGGGAAAGCGTGCGCTTCACCTCGCCGGCCCGGATCGCCTCGAGCCGCTCGCGCAGCGACACGATCGTGGGAATCACCTCGACGTCGCCCTGGCGGACCAGGAACTTCGCGACCTCGCGCTCCACGAGCGCCTCGGCCCGGTGCGCCTCGCGGGCGCGCTCGCGGATGTTCGAGTCGACGACCTGCTTGAGGTCGTCGATGTCGTAGCAGTACACGCCGTCGAGCGTGTCCACCGTGTCCTCGACGTCGCGCGGCACGGCGATGTCGATGAAGAACAGCGGACGGCCGCGGCGGGCCGCGATCACCCGGCTGACGGTCTCGCGCTTGATCACCGGATCGGGCGCGCCGGTCGAGGTGACGACGATGTCGACCGCCGCCAGCGCCGTCGGCAGCTCGTCGAAGGGGACGGCCGTGCCCGACAGCGTCCGCGCCATCTCCTGGGCCCGCGCCCAGGTGCGATTGGCGACGTAGAGCGGAAACGCGCCCTGATCGATGAGGTGCCGCGCGGCGAGCTCGCTCATCTTGCCCGCGCCCACCAGAAGCACGCCCCGGCCGACGAGCCCTGCGAAGATCTTCTTGGCCAGCTCGACAGCGGCGAAGGAGACGGACACCGCGTGCCGGGCGATCTCGGTCTCGGTCCGCACCCGCTTGGCGACGGTGAAGGCCTGCGTGAACAGCGTGTGCAGCGCCGGCCCGACCGTCTCGCACGACTGGGCGATCGCGAACGCGTCCTTCACCTGCCCCAGGATCTGGGGCTCGCCGATCATCATCGAGTCGAGGCTGGCGGCGACCCGAAACGCGTGACGGACGGCGTCGCCCTCGGCATGGGTGTAGAGCGCCGTCTCTACCGGGGCCGCGTCGACGCCGCGGTGACTGCAGAGGTGGCGGAACGTCGCGGCGCGGGCCTCGCCCGGGACGTCGGCGACGGCGTACACCTCGACTCGATTGCAGGTCGACAGGATCAGCGCCTCACGGACCACGCCGGTGGCGGCGAGGTCGCGGAGCACCTCGCGCAGCTTGTCCTCGTCGACGGCGAGCTGCTCCCTCAGCTCCACCGGAGCGTTGCGATGCGAGAGACCGGCGACGAACAGCGCCATCCTATCCGCCGTGCCTGCCCGGGAGAAACAGCCCCGCGCCGAGCGTGAGCGCGAGCGCGGCGAATCCCAGGATCGCGAAGTACGCCGCGCGCCGTCCCTGCCAGCCACCGACGGCGCGCCCCGCAAGGGTCGCCGCGTAGACGGCCCAGGCCAGGTAGGACAGGAGCGCGACAGGATCGAAGG
>DASRIY010000341.1:0-2818 GCA_035649755.1 Candidatus Methylomirabilota bacterium | reverse complement strand
GATGCCTGACGTTCTCGTCGAGTACGGCGTGGTGGTGCTGTTCGCCTGGGCGTTTGCCGTGCAGGCCGGCGTGCCAGCCCCCGCCGTCCCGATCTTGGCCGGAGCCGGCGTGCTGTCCGGCTCCGGCCAGATGAACCTCGCGTTGGCCATTGTTGCGGCAACGGCGGCGACAATCGGCGCCGACGCGCTCTGGTACACGCTGGGCCGATCCTACGGCACTCGAGTGCTCGCGACGCTATTGCGGTTTTCCCTCGACCGGGACTCTTTGATCCGAGAGGCGAAGGAGCGATTTGCCACTCATCGGGCGCGATATCTGATCCTGGCCAAGTTCCTGCCCGGCGTGAACCCGCTCGCTGCCGGTCTCGCCGGCGCCGTCCCGATCCCTGTTGGCCGCTTTCTCCGCTACGCCGCGGCCGGTGCGCTGCTCTGGGCTGGAATCTGGATTACGCTCGGCTATCTCTGCGCCGACGTCATCGATGTGGCTCTGGCCCATGCGGCCCGCGTCAAGGTGCCGCTGATCACGGTGATCGCCGTCGCGCTCTTCGTCTACTTTGTGTTCAAGTACGCCAGACGGCAGTACTTCCTGCGTCATCTTGTGAAGGCTCGCATCTCCGCGGTCGAGCTCAAAAGACGGCTGGAGGCCGGTGACCCCCTGGTGATCGTCGATCTGAGAACAACCCTGGACCTCGAGGCAGCTCCCTGTGGGATCCCGGGAGCGCGTTGGTTCGCCCCCGAGACGCTTCGGCATCCACACCACCTGATTCCGCGGGGTAGCGAGCTGGTCTTCTACTGCGAGGAGCCCAGAGAGGCAACGAGTGCCCGGACGGCCCTCCGTCTGTCGTCTCACGGCTTCAAGGGTATCCATCCTCTGAGCGGTGGACTTGAGGCCTGGCGTCAGGCCGGGTTCGCCGTGGCGCCTCTCGCTATAGGGTCTCCTTCAACGCCGGCTGCCTCGGGGCTGACTCCGCGTCAGCGCTAGCCGAACCGAAGCAGCTCAAATCGACAACGGGCCACGCGCCCCCTAAAATGGCCGCGGGAATTCCCCGATGAGTGTCCAGCCGGCGACCGAACCCCTCTGTATGGCGAGCGCGCTGCCTGTGATCGCCAACGTGATCGACGGCCGCCCCGCGACCTTGGTGGCGTCGCGATCCGGCGTGTCCTTCCGGCGGCGGCGCGCCGGATGGTCGGCCCCTTCACCTTCCTCGACGAGATGAATGGCGCGTTCGTGGCGGGTCACGGGCTCGACGTCCCGCCGCACCCGCACATAGCGCGGATCGTTCTGCTCGGCGGTGCGTCGCTGGACGGCCGGCGGTACATCGACTGGAACTTCGTGTCGAGCTCGGGGGAGCGAATCGAGCAGGCCAAGCGTGACTGGAAGGAGCGCCGGTTCCCGAGGGTTCCGGGCGACGAGGTGGAGTTCGTCCCCCTGCCGGATTCTTGATGTCGCAGGCCCAGCCCAGCGAAGCGGTCGTGTCCGTGCGTACTCTCGCCGAGCAGGCGTTCTCGCGCGCCGCCGGCGCCCCGCTCGTGCCGGGCAACAGCATTCGACTGCTGAAGGACGCGCAGGAAAACTATCCGGCGTGGCTCGACGCGATCGCCGGCGCCAAACGTTTCATCCACTTCGAGAGCTACATCATTCACGACGACGCCGTCGGCGACCACTTCAGCGATGCGTTGATCGCCCGCGCACGCGACGGCGTGCCGGTGCGCGTCATCTACGACTGGATGGGCGGCTTCGGCAAGACCTCGCGCCGCTTCTGGCGGCGCCTGCGCGCGGGCGGCGTCAAGGTGCGCTGCTACAACGCACCGACCCTGGCGAGTCCGCTGGGCTGGCTCAGCCGCGATCATCGAAAGATGCTGGCCGTCGATGGGACGGTGGGCTTCGTCAGCGGCCTCTGCGTCGGACAGGCCTGGGTCGGCGACGCCGGCCGAAACATCGCACCGTGGCGCGATACCGGCGTCGAGGTGCGCGGCCCCGCAGTGCGGCAGATCGACGCGGCGTTCGCCCAGATGTGGATGATGATGGGCCCGTCCATCCCGGTCGACGGCCCGGACGGGGCCGAGCCGGTCGCGCCGGCCGGCGAGACTTCGCTGCGAATCGTCGCGACCGTTCCGAACACCGCCGGGCTCTTGCGCCTCGGCCAGCTCGTCGCCTCGCTCGCTCGCGAGCGCCTCTGGCTGACCGACGCCTACTACGCCGGCACGCCTCTTTACTCGGAAGGGCTGCGGGCGGCGGCGCGAGATGGCGTGGACGTGCGGCTGCTCGTGCCAAACGGAACGGACATTCCCTTGCTCCGCCCTCTCTCGAAGGCTGGCTATCGCACCTTGCTGGAAGCGGGCGTGCGCGTCTTCGAGTGGAACGGCACGATGCTCCACGCGAAGACGGCCGTGGCGGACGGCCGGTGGGCACGCGTCGGCTCGACCAATCTCAACCCCGCGAGCTGGCTCGGCAACTGCGAGCTCGACGTGCTGGTTGAGGACGACCGCTTCGGGCGCCAGATGGAGGAGATGTACGCCGAGGACCTGGCGAACGCCACCGAGATCATCCTCGACGAGCGCTCCCGGGTTCGACGTCGCGATGACGAGCCCGACCCCGCGACGTCGGGCGGGGGCGGCAGTGCCGGGCGCGCGGCAGCAGGCTTGCTTCGAATCGGTAACACGGTCGGCGCGGCGGTCGTCAATAGGCGGACGCTCGAGCCGGTCGAGACACGGATCATGCTCGTGGTGTCGATCGTCCTGTTGATCCTGGCGGCGCTGGTCGCCGTCTTTCCGCGACTGATCGCGTATCCCTTCGCGGCCCTGGCGGTCTGGATCGCCG
>DASRIY010000340.1:0-9536 GCA_035649755.1 Candidatus Methylomirabilota bacterium | reverse complement strand
CCTGGCGAAATACGATCTCGCGATCGACGCCCACACCTTCGTGCGGGCCGAGACGCAAGAACGCGCGTGGACGCCGGCGACCACGTTCGACGGCCGGAAGCTACCGTACGGTCTGGGCTGCTTCGTTCAATCCCATGAAGGGGCGCGGCTGGTCGATCGCGAGCGGCGGCTACCGCTACGATACCGAAAAGGCCTCCCACGAGCTCCTGACGCGCTGGCTGGACGATCGCCGGAGGGCGGCCCCCCAATAGCCTCGAATGGCGCTGGCGATGCTGCCTGAGTGCGCGGATCCTCTCGAAGAAGCGCGAGGCAGTCTGGACCTGATTCTCGAGGAGCGAAGCACGTTGACGTGCAGGAAGATGCAAGGATGACTGCTCGGGTCTACCGGCGTAGACTCGACGTTGGGTAGGGTTGTCGTGTGAACGCAGCGAGGTCGGTCGGGAGTATCGCAATGCTGCTCATAGGCGCGATCGTCGTCGCGCCTGCCTGTGCTCAGGAACCGACCCAACCCAACCTTCTTCTCCAGCTCAGCCCGCCCGCGAAGCCCGTCACCGTCGATTCGATGATGCGCGATGACATCAAGGATCGGCCGGCTCCGCCCCGAGCCGATCCACTCCAGGAGCCGTTCCGGGTCTACGTCGGAGTGGGCGATCCGCGATGTTTCCCCGGCGAGGACGGGCTCGGCATCGAGCCGATGGGCCGCGGCGCTCGCAGACGATCGCACTAGGCGCGCCGACACCGTGATCGAGTTAGCCCGCAGATCGACGCGTAAGGTATCTCCCCGGAGTCGCGTCCAGGGATTCCCGTATGGCGGCGGTTCCCCAGAAGTCCAATCCTCTTCGTGTGCCTACTGCCGCGCACCCCCATCGTGACGGGCCCGTCCCGGCCCAAGGAACGTACATGAACCCGACCACAGCTTGGGCCCTCGAGACGCCAAGCGCCGAAGAGCGTGTCTCTCCCGTTGCTCCGATCTGGGCCGTTGTGCTCGCGGGGGGAGAAGGAGTCCGACTCCGACCACTCGTCCGTCGGCTCTTTGGACACGAGCGCCCGAAGCAGTACGTCCCCCTCCTGGGCCCGGATTCGCTCCTGCGGCAAACGCTCAAGCGGGTGGGCCGGGTCATTCCGCCGGAGCGCACGGTCGTCGTCACGCGAGCCGAGCACGCGCCGTACGTCGCCAGTGAGCTACCGGATGGACCGGCGCCGCACGTGCTCCTGCAGCCGGAAGAGCGCGGGACGGGCGCCGCGGTGCTCTTCGCCGCTCACCGAATTCGTGAGTGGGACCCCAGCGCCACGCTGGCGTTCTTCCCTTCCGACCACTTCGTCCTCGAGGAGGATACGTTCCTGGCGCACGTCGGCAAGGTCGCCGCGTTCGTCGCGCGCCATCCCGAGCGGCTCGTCTTGCTCGCGGCGCGCCCGACCATGCCGGAGTCCGAGTACGGCTGGGTCAAGCCCGGGACTCCTGTCGGCGAGACGACCCACGCCCCGGTCTACAATGTTCAGGGTTTCCTGGAGAAGCCCGAGCGCGAAAACGCTGAGCGCTGCCTGGCAACGGGCTGGCTCTGGAACACGTTTGCGTTCGTGACGTCGCTGCCCACGCTCCTCAACGTCGGCCGAGAGCTCCTGCCGGCAGTCGACGCGCGCCTGCAGCTCATCGGCGCCTTCGCCGGCAGCCGTCACGAGGGATGGGCGATTCGCCAAGCGTATGCAGTGATTCAGCCGAGCGACTTCTCCAGGGGCGTCCTCGAGCGGAAGCCCGCGTGCCTGGCCGTCTCGGCTCTTCCGCGACTGACGTGGTCGGATCTCGGCACGCCGCGCCGGGTCGTCGACGTGGCGAGTAACCTGCTAGTTCGGCCTGCGTGGCTCACCGCCGCGCGCGCGACTGTGGCGGTCGAGAGCTCCCTGCTCAAGCGCCGCCGGATCTCCTGATCACATGGGCCGCCGCCAGGTGCTTCGCGTGCATGCGTGTGGCGTCGAGCTGGACGCGGCAGCTCTGTGTCTCGAGCTGGACTGCAACACCGTGTTCGACCGTTCGGCCGTCGACCGCTGTCCGCGGTGCGGCGGCGCCGAATCGTACCCGCTGGCGGTCTGGCTTGATCGTGGCCACGATGCCAATCACCGGCATCAGCGGCCTACGCTCGCACACCTCATCGCATCGCCCACCGGATAGTCGATCAGCCTCGCGGCTCGGGCAGGGCCGCGGCACCTGCTCGGCTGCTCTCGCGACGCGAACGAGTCCGGACCACCTACGCGCGCGGGTTCTTCGGTAGACTCGACACCGGTAGATGATCCGAGCGCTCACGTTCGATACCTACGGTACGGTCGTCGACTGGCGGAGCTCCGTGCTTGCCGAGCTCCAGGCGCTCGCCCAGCGTCGCGCGCCCGCGCTCGACTGCGTTCGGTTTCTCGACGACTGGAAAGCTGTCTATCGCCCGGGCATGGACAAGGTGAACCGCGGTGAGAGCCCGTGGACGACCGTCGACGCGATCTACCGGCAGCGCCTGGATGAGCTCCTCGTCGCCCACCGGGTAGCCGGCCTCACGGCGGAAGAGATCGAGACGCTTTCGCGCGTGTGGTGGCGGCTCGCGCCCTGGCCGGACTCGGTCGCGGGCCTTCAGCGCCTGAAGCGCCGGTACATCCTCTCACCGCTCTCGAACGCGAGCTTCATCGGCATGGTCGAGCTCGGGAAGTTCGCGGGCCTGCCGTGGGACTGCATCATCACCGCGGAGAACGCGCGCTGCTACAAGCCGCGGCCGGAGGTCTATCGAACGGCCATCTCGCTCCTCGGCCTTCGCCCCGAGGAGGTGATGATGGTCGCCGCCCACAACTACGATCTCGCGGCGGCGCGGCGCGAAGGGATGGCGACGGTCTTCGTCCCACGTCCGCTCGAGCTCGGTCCGGGCCAGAAGAGCGACCTCGGCCCGGAAGCGGCGTGGGACGTCGTCGCCACCGATTTCGAGGATCTGGCGGCGCGCCTCGGCTGCTAGACCCGCAGGCCGAGCCCGCCGGTTACCGGGCCCCGCCGCTCTCCTGACCGCCTTCCCGCTGGCCCCGCAAGAAGTCCTGGAGCTCCTGCATCAGCTTGTCCGAGTCGAGCTCGCCGATGGCCGGCGCCTGGCCTTCCTCGCTGGCGGTCGCGTCGTACTGCTGCTCGAGCTGCTGCACGTGCTCGCGGGTGGCGCGATTGCGGGCCACCTCGCGGTCGCACTGGGTGCGGAACTCCTGGATCGCTTCGGCGAACTTGGACATGTCGAGAGTGAGGTGGAGCAGGCGGGCCACCGAGACGAGGAGCGCCTGGATCGCCGCCGGGTTCTCGCCGTTCTGTAAGTAATGAGGCGCTTGCCCCATGAAGCCGAGATTGGATATTCCCCGGCGCTCCGCGGCGTCGAGGAGGATTGTGGAGATGCCGGTCGGGCCCTCGTAGGTCGGGCGGCGATAGATGCCCCAGGATTCCAGCACCGAGCGCCAGGTGGGGTCGTTGCTGCGTCCGGTGACGCGGATCGGTCGGGTATGAGGCGCGCCCGCCAGCAAGGCCCCGATCGAGACAATCCGCTTCACCCCGCAGCGCTCGGCGATGTCGAGGAACGCCTTCGTGTAGCTCCGCCACCGCTGATGGGGCTCGGGGCCGCAGAACAGGAGCAGGCCGTCCCGCCCTTCCCAGGGGTGGCACGCGAAGAACTCGCTCCGCGGCCAGTAGATGTCGCGGTTCCCGTCGTCCCGCATCTTGACCTCGGGCCGCTCCTGCGTGAAGACGAAGAACTGCTCGGGATCGATCCGGGCCACCCGCGCTGCCGAGAGATCGCGGACCAGCTGGCGCAGGGCGCCCGTGGCCGCCTGACCGGCATCGATCCATCCGCCGTACGCCATCACCATCGTCGTCAAATTCGTCGGCGGATCGCGGTCAAACTCTACATGATCCATGTTCATCCTTTCGACGGTTGAGAACGTCGCCCGCCGTTTCGACCGGCGTCCTGGCGCCTAGAAGCTCGGCTTGGTCGAATACGGCGTCAGCTGGAGCTCGTGCGTCCAGCAGGATTTGTCCTGAGTGTGCAGGTAATAGAAAGCCTCGGCGATCTTGATGGGATTCATCACGACCTCGGGGTTCTGCCGGGCCCTCGCGAGCGCCCGGGTTCCCGGCGAATCGATGAGGCCGTCGATGATCACGTTGGCCACGTGCACGCCGTGCTCGGAATACTCTTCGGTCAGCACCTGCGCCAGCGTGCGCATCATCACGCGCGGATAGTACAGCGACTGTCCGGTCAACCGCTTGCGGCCGCGCAGCGAGAACTGATTGTTCGAGATGAGGAACGAGCCGGAGCCGCGCTTGCGCATGGCCGGCAGGACTTCCAGGGCGACCAGGAACGGTCCGCGGCTGGCGATGTGCTGGGCGGTCTCGAAGATCTCCACCGAGACGTGCTCCAGGAGCTCTTTGTCCGGCGGCAGGTCTCGCCCTTCGAGGTAGCCGGCGTTGTAAACCAGGACGTCCGGGTCGCCGGCGCGCTCGCGAATGGCCGCGAAGGCACGCGAGATGGATTCGCGCGACACCAGATCGAGCTCGACGATCGCGGCCTCGCCGCCTTGCCCGACGATGGCCTTCTCCAGCGCCGCGGCGTTGGCGGCGTTGCGGGTCGTCAGGACGACGAAGAACCCCTCCTTTGCGAACTTCTGGGCGATGGCGCCGCCCACGCCCCAGCGCATGCCGACGGGGATGTCGCTGTCGTCGATCGCCCGGCCGTGCGCCAGCCGAGTATTGCGTCCATCCGACTGCCACTTCGAGGTGGCGCCGACCACGACGGCGACGGGCTTGCGTGCTTGGTTCATGAGGTTCTCCTCTCAGGATAGGGGAAAAGCGGCGCCCTCCACAACGCTACTTTCCGGCCGGCGCCTCGCCGCGAAGCTGCTCGAGTACCTGGGCCGGGTGCTTGGCCGCGTCGGCCACCCGGGCCCAGTGCTTGCGGACGACGCCGTCAGGGCCGATCCAGACGGTGGAGCGGATGACGCCCTTCGTCTTCTTGCCGTACATCATCTTGTCGCCGTACGCGCCCCACGCCGTCATGACCTTGCGGTCGGGATCGGACAGGAGCGGGAACGGGAGCTTGTACTTCGCCGCGAACTTCTTGTGCGAGGCGGCGCCATCCGCGGAGACGCCGAGCACGACGACCCCGGCCTTCTGCAGCTCCTTCCAGTAGTCGCGGAAGCCGCACGCTTCCTTGGTGCAGCCGGGCGTGTCGTCCTTCGGGTAGAAGTAGACGACCACGTCCTTGCCCTTGAAGTCGCCGGGCGACACGCGCTTGCCGTCGGTGTCCTCCAGGGAGAAATCGGGCGCCTTCTTACCCTCGACGATCCTGGTGGGCATGCGATCACCTCGCGGCGCTCCGGACCTTCCGGTGGCGCAGACTCGGGGTTGGCGTTCCAGTCGACGCCCGAGAGTGTACTATCTGCAAACGACCCATGTCCGACCTCCTCCGTCCCGACGCGGCCGGCGCGCTCGAGGCCTGGCGCCGGAGGGTGAGCGCCAATCGCGAGCAGGCCGAGCGCCTGCGCGAGGGGAGTCCGCCACGCGATTTCTATGCCGCGGTCGCATCCGACTTTCGCGCGACTCCGCGCCGCACGGACGAGCCGGCGCTCGAGCTCCTGCGCGCGCTGGTGCAGCCGGGCGAGACGTGGCTCGACATCGGCGCCGGCGGCGGTCGCTACGCTCTGCCGCTGGCGCTCCTGGCCAAGAGCGTCATCGCCGTCGAGCCGTCGGAGGGCATGCGCGGCGTGCTGCAGACCGGGATGGCCGAGCACGGGATCTCGAACATCGAGCTCGTCGCCGAGCGCTGGCCGATGCGGAACGCGCCGACTGCCGACGTGGCGCTGATGGCGCACATCGGCTACGACCTGGAGGAGATCGGTCCGTTTCTCGACGCGGTCGAGGCCTCGGCGCGCCGTCTCTGCGTCGCCGTGCTCGTGACGCCGTCCCCTCCGTCTCCGGCCGAGCCGTTCTGGCCGCCCATTCACGGCGAGGCGCGCGTGTCACTGCCGGGGCTCACCGAGTTCCTTCACTTGCTCCTGGCCCGCGGTCGCCTCTTCGAGCTTCGGCTGTGCGCGCGTGATCCTCTCGCGCATGCCGATCGCGACGGGCCGCTTCGCTGGCTTTACCAGCAGCTCTTCGTCGCGCCCGACACCACGAAGGGGCAGCGGCTCGCCGCGCTGGCCCGCGAGGCGATCACGAGCCGGAACGGGCGCTGGGCCCTGTCGTGGAGCCCGGTGCCCGTCGGCCTCGTCAGCTGGCGCCCGCGCGACTAGAAACTTCACCAGTGGAGAACACCATGCGTGATCCGCAGGCCCTCATGAGCACGGCCGACCTCGCGAGCCTCCTCGGGCAGCCGCGCCTTCGCGTCTACGACTGCACGACCTATCTGGAGACGCCGCCGCCTGGAAGCGACGACCCGTACATCGCGGTGCCGGGCCGCCGCACCTTCGAGGAGGCGCACATCCCCGGCGCCGACTTTCTCGACCTGCAGGGCGAGTTCTCCGACCAGACCACGCGGCTGCGCTTCATGATGCCACCGACGGCCCAGCTCGAAGCGGCCTTCGGCCGTCACGGTCTCGACGGGGACAGCCGCGTCGTGCTCTACAGCGTCGGAACGATGATGTGGGCGACGCGCTTCTGGTGGATGCTCCGGTCGCTCGGCTTCGACGGGGCGGCCGTTCTCGACGGCGGCTTCGACAAGTGGAAGGCCGAGGGCCGGCCGACCGAGGCGGGCCCGGCCCGTGGCTATCCGGCCGCTAGGTTCAAGGCCTCGCCGCGCCCAGGCTTCTTCGTCGACAAGCGCGCGGTGCTGGCGGCGACGAAGGAGCCCGGCACCGTGATCGTCAATGCGCTGGGCCCGCAGTTCCACAAGGGCCTCGAGCCGAGCCGATACGGCCGTCAAGGCCGCGTGCCGGGCAGCGTCAACGTTCCCGCCGCGACGCTCGTGAATGCGGCCGCGAAGGACTTCACCTCCGAGGCCGACGCCGAGGCCAAATTCGGCGCGAGCGGGGTCACGAAGGACAAGCGCGTCATCTGCTACTGCGGCGGCGGCATCTCGGCCACCATCGACCTGTTCCAGCTGCACCAGCTCGGCTACGACAACCTCACGCTCTACGACGGTTCCATGGGAGAGTGGGCAAAGGATCCGTCGCTGCCGATCGAGACCGACTGACCGCGGAGGAGAGCATGAACGCCACTGATCTCACCGGACTCGGCGTGTCCACGACGTCGGCCGACGCCCTGGCCGCGTACGAGCGCGGCCTCGACCTGTTCCTCCGCTGGCGCGGCGGAGCGGTGGAAGCGCTGGACGCCGCCGCGCAGGCCGATCCGCGGTTCGGCCTGGCCTACTGCGCGAAGGCCTATATCACCTGGCGCATGGGGCGCGCCGACCTGGCGATCGCCGCGGCCCGTCAGGCCGCCGCGGTGGCCGACGACGCGCACCACGAGCGCGAGCGCCTGCACGTACGCGCGGTCGACGCCATGCAGCGCGGCGATCACAGGGGCTCCTACGACCTGCTGGGCCAGATCGCCGAGAAGCATCCAACCGACCGGATCGCCGTGCGCATCGTCGGGCTGAACTGCATCACCCAGGGCGACTACCGCGGCGGCATCGACATCGCGCGGCGAAGCCTCGAGGCCAGCCCCGACGAGCCGCAGTACCTGACGATGCTAGGGTTCTTCCTCGAACAGTCCGGCTACAACGACGAGGGGCTCGCGATGAGCCTCGCATCCCTCGCTCGGGATCCGACCAGCCTCTACACGTATCACGCGGTCGGCCACGCCTATCAGGCGCGCGGCGATTATCCCAAGGCGCTCGAGACGTTCGAGCGCGCCGCGTCCCTCGAGCGCTACCCGCACGTGCTCTGGCATCTGGCCGAGGCCCAGGCCTTGCTCGGCCACGAGCGCATGACGCGCGACTACTGGGCGTGCAGCGCGCCGCCGCTGCCGGTGTACGAGCGCATCGAGCTCATGTGGCGCCTCGAGGTGCTGCGCGGCGCCCAGGTGGACGAGGCGACCTGGCGCGATCTGGCGAAGCAGGGCGAGCGCGTTCTCGCCGACTACGCCGACTGGCAGACCACATGGATGCACCACTGGCTCGGCGTCGCCTTCGCGCGCGCCGGAGACTGGACCAGGGCCGGACAGCAGGTCGCGCGCCTGCGGCGGATGCCGGCCGGCAAGGCGAGCGGACAGTGGTCGACGCTGGGCGTCGCGCTGCTGGAAGCCGAGCTGGCGATCGTCAAGGGCGATCTGGACGCGGCCGTCCGTCTCATGGGGCCGGCGATCGCGGATCTGCACACCATGGGCGGCGGCAGCCGCGAGCAGAAGGACATCTTCCGCGACGTGTTCATGGAGATCCACCGGCGCCTTGGCCGCGTCGAGCGCGTGATCGAGCTGGCGCAGGAGCGTTTGCTCGCCAATCCCTATCACGTGCAATCGCTCGCGGCGCTCGCCTGGGCCTACGAGAAGAACGGAAACGCCGCGCTGCACCGTCAAGCGTGCCGGCAGCTCGTCCTGAGAGCCGAGGAGGTCGGACTGGCGCCGGTCGCGCCCGAGCTGGTGGCGGCGCGGCGCGTGCTCGAGGTGGCCGCATGAACGCTTCCGGCAAGACGCTCGCCGATCTGATCGAGTCGCGATTCGGCCTGCCGACCGAGGCGGGCCGGGCGATGCCCGCCGAGGGAACCGTCGCCCAGCTGCTCGCCCACCGCACTCACCGGCGCTACAAGCCCGATCCCGTGCCCGACGACATCCTCGAGATCGTCCTGGCGGCCGCGCTCTCCGCGCCGTCGAAGTCGGATCTCCAGCAAGTCGCCGTCGTCATCGTCCGCGACCGCGCGAAGCAGACGGCGATCGGCGGCTGGATCCCGGACATGCCGTGGATCGCGACCGCGCCGCTCTTCCTCGTGTTCTGCGGCGATCACCGGCGCATGCGGCGGGTGAGCGAGCTGCGCGAGCGGCCGTTTCCGAACGACACGCTCGACATGTTCATGAACGCCGCTGTCGATACCGGTCTGGTGCTGCAGAGCTTCATCACCGCCGCCGAGGCCCTCGGCCTGGGCTGCTGTCCGATCAGCGTGGTGCGCAATCACGTCGAGAAGCTCGCGGATCTGCTCGAGCTGCCGTCCGGGGTCTTTCCGGTCGCGGGACTCACGATCGGCTACCCGAGCCAGACGGGCTGGATCAGCATGCGCCTGCCGACCGCGCTCACGGTCCACACCGATCGCTACGACGACAGCCGGTTCGTCAAGGAGATCGCGAGCTACGACCGCCGCCGCGAGGCGCGGCACGCGACGCCGCGGGAAAGCCAGCGCTTCGTCGACCGCTGGGGCTACACCGAGCCGTATGGCTGGTCGGAAGACAAGGCGCGCCAGTACTCCGTGCCGGAGCGCCACAACTTCGGCCCGTTCGTCCGGCGCCACGGCTTCGGGCTGTTGTAGGATGAAGGTATAGTCGCGATTCGCCTCGTCCTCCTGCTGATCCTGTCGATGGCCCTGGAGGTGGCGGGCCCGCTCGGGCCCGACGT
>DASRIY010000339.1:0-17734 GCA_035649755.1 Candidatus Methylomirabilota bacterium | reverse complement strand
CGCAACCTGCGTCTGGTACGACGTGGCCACTCCGGCCGGGGCCGGCACGTAGACCTGCATGGTTACAGGCGTCGGGGGGACCCAGTGCTGGCGGACCGCATATCCGAGCCCTGCGTACGGCATCATCGGGTGGGCGTTGTTCATCCTGTTGGGCTCGTCACTGAATGGATTGGTCTCCCGCGAGAACGGCGTGCCCGGGGGCACGACCACGAACGGCCCGGCAGGGTTGGGTCGAATGACGTAGACCGAGCTCGACGGGTTATTGATACCCTGCAGTCCGAGGGAGGGCGAGGGACCCACCTGCCCCGTCTGCGGCGTGGGTTGAGCCGCAGCCAGGTTGACGACCCCGACCAGCAGCCCGAGCACGAGGGCGAGTTGAACGAGCCTCACGATGACGCACTATAGCCGGGAACGCCACGTAAGGCAACCTGTATAGTGCTGCGTCCACGCCTCCGCGCAGCCGGCCGCGCCGGTGTGATCAGTACGCCGGGGGCGCGTAGACGGTCACGAAGAACAGCGGGACGCGGCCGGGATTCTTCACGTGATGACGCGTCCGGGCGGGGATCATGACGAGCGCGCCCGCCGTCGCCTTGTGCTCGCGATCGCCGATGCGGACGAGCGCCTCACCCTCGACGACGTAGATGATCTGATCGCCGTCGTGCTCCTCGGGTGGGCCGCCGTCGGCGCCCGGATCGATCGTCATGACGGCTGTCTGGCTCTGCCTGGTCTCCTGGAGGACTCGAAAGAATTGCCCGCGGTGCGCGCGCGTGTCGACGACGTCCATGGGGTCTAGGTTGCAGCGGCGCGAATCGCCCTGAGCGCCTCGCCCGGATCGGCGGCGCCGAAGATCGCCGAGCCGGCGACGAGCACGCTGGCGCCGTCTTCGGCCAGCGACTTGGCGAGGCCGGCCTTCACGCCGCCGTCGACCGACACGTCCGCGGGCCGGGCGCCCAGGAGCGTTCTGACCTCGCGGATCTTCCGGTGCGCCGACGGAATGAAGGACTGGCCGCCGAAGCCCGGGTTCACCGACATCACCAGCACCAGATCGAGATCGTCGAGCACGTACTCGAGCGCGGAGGCCGGCGTCGACGGATTCAGCGCCACGCCCGCCTTCGCGCCGAGCTCGCGGACCTGCGCGAGCGTGCGCTGCAGATGCGTGCACGCCTCGAGATGAATCGTGACCATGTCAGCGCCGGCGGCCACGAACTCGGAGATGTAGCGCTCTGGCTCGACGATCATCAGGTGAACGTCGAGGGGCAGGCGTGTGCGCTTGCGGACGGCCGCCACGACGGGCGGGCCGATCGTGATGTTCGGCACGAACCGTCCGTCCATGACGTCGACATGGAGCTGATCGGCGCCCGCGGACTCGACCCGCGCGATATCCGCGCCGAGCGCGGCGAAGTCGGCCGATAGGATCGAGGGCGCGATCTTGATCATCAGGGCTGTTATACCCGAAAGCTACGAGCGGTGGAAGCGGACGGCCGCGAAGCCGTCGGTGCCGTGGCGATCCGGCCGGCAGCGGAGCCAGCCGTCCGGATCGAGCGGCAAGACAAACTTATCGGGCGCGTCGATCGCGAACTCCGGCCGGGCCCGGAGAAACGCGCTCACGACCGCCTCGTTCTCCTCGGGCTCGAGTGAGCACGTCGCGTAGACCAGCCGGCCGCCCGGCTTCACCATCGTCGCGGCGGCGGCGAGGATCTCGGACTGTTGCCGGCTCGCCGGACCGAGGTCGGACGGCTGGCGCCGCCACTTTACCTCGGGGTTGCGCCGGATCACGCCGAGGTTCGAACACGGCGCGTCGACGAGGACCGCGTCGCACGCATCGCGGAAACCCGGCGCGAGCGCGTCCACAGCCCCGTCGCGCGCGTCGACGACGGTGATGCCGAGCCGGGCGGCGGCCTCGCGCACGCGCGCCAGGCGCTCGGGCTCCCGGTCGAAGGCGAGCACGCGGCCGCGGTCGGCCATGAGCTCCGCGATGTGCGTCGTCTTGGTGCCCGGCGCCGCGCACACGTCGGCCACCGTGGCCCCGGGCTCGGGCGCCAGGAGCCGCCCGACCAGCATCGAGGCCTCGTCCTGCACGGCGAAGCTGCCGTCGCCGAACGCGCGCCATGATGCGGGCGCGCCGCCCGGGCCCACCACGAGCCCCTCGGGCGCGTGGCGCGTCGGCCGTACAGCGAGGCCTTCTTCGGCCGCCAGGCGCTCGGCGAGGGCGTCGCGCGTCGTTCTCAGCGCGTTCGCCCGGAGCGTCAGCGGTGGCCGCTCGTTCGAGGCGCGCATGAGCGCTTCGGCCTCCTCGCGGCCGAAGCGCGCCACCCACCGCGCGGCGAGCCACGTGGGAAACGAGCAGCGTGTGGCCAGCGCCTCGAGGGGATCCCGCGGTGCCGCCGGCTCGCGCTCGTGCGGCGCGCGGCGGGCAAACGAGCGCAGCACGGCGTTCACGAAGGGCTTTACTCCAGGCGTCCGGGGCGCCAGCGTCACCGCGTCGTTGACCGCGGCGAACGTCGGGACGCGGTCGAGCAGCGCGATCTGGTATGCAGTCATTCTCAAGATCACGCGCACGCGGGCGTCGAGCGTCTCGAGCCGCCGGCGGGAGTGCGGCGCCAGGATCCAGTCGACATAGCGCTGCCAGCGGAGCGTGCCGTACACGAGTTCCATGGCCAGGGCGGCGTCGCGCGGCGACAGCGGGCGCGATGCGAGCTCGTGGTCGAGCGCGATGTCGGCGAAGCTCGCCGCCGCCTCGACACGCTCGAGCGCGCGCACGGCGACCTCGCGTGCCCGCGACCCGAGCCGGTGCGGCGCGCCGGACTTGCTCCGCGGCTTCGTCATCACGGCGCTCCCGACGCGTCGGGTGTCGAGAACGTGGCGCCCACAATCAGTCGGGCGCCGCGCAGATAATCCGCCCACGACATCGCGCGCCGGTTTTCCGGCTGCACCTCGATCGGGCGGAGCCAGCCGTCGGCGGCGGCGATGGCCGGCTCGCCGCCATCAGCGGGCCGCTCGAGCGTGCCGGGTGTTCCCCCAGGCCCCGATCCCGCGGCGGTCGCGCGCCAGATCGTGAGTGGGCCGGCGGGGCCGCGCGTCAGCGCGCCGGGCCAGGGGTTGCAGCCGCGAATGCGATTGATCAGCTCTCGCGCCGGGCGGCGCCAGTCGAGATGGCCGTCGGTACGCTTCAGGCGCGGCGCCAGCGTCGCGTCCTCGTGGCGCTGCGGCTGGGGCGTCAGCGTGTCGAGCTCGTCGAGAGTGTCCACGAGCACCTCGGCGCCCAGCACGGACAGCCGCGCCGCGAGCTCACCGGCCGTCTCCTCGGGGCCGATGGTCACCGGCGCCGAGCGCAGCATGGCCCCCGTGTCCATGCCCTCGTCCATCTGGAACGTGGTGATGCCCGTGACCGTCTCGCCGCGCATGATCGCCCACTGGATCGGCGCGGCGCCTCGATAGCGCGGCAGGAGCGAGCCGTGGACGTTGATCGAGCCGCGGCGGGGCGCGTCGAGCACCGCGCGGGGCAGGATCTGCCCGAACGCGACAACCACACCCACGTCGGCGCGGAGGGCGCGCAGGCGCTCGGGCCACTCCGGATCGCGCAGCCGCGGCGGCTGCAGCACCTGAATGCCCGCGGCCAGCGCGCGCGTCTTGACCGGCGGCGGGGTCAGCCGCTGGCCGCGATGCGCGGGCCGGTCGGGCTGGGTGACGACGGCGACGACCTCGTGGCGGCACAGCACCGCCTCGAGCGTCGGCAGGGCAAACTCGGGCGTGCCGTAGAAGAGAACTCTAGAGCGCGAAGGCGTGGCGGGAGGCGTCCTCGCGGAGACCCTCTTTCTTGATCTTCCGCTTGATGCGGTCGCGCGTCACCGGGTCGACGCGGTCGATGAAGAGGACGCCGTCGAGGTGATCGATCTCGTGCTGGAGGACGCGCGCGCGCAACCCAGTGGCGCGGATGGCCAGCGGACTGCCGTTCACGTCCTGCGCCTCGATCTTCACCCACGCCGAGCGCGTGACCGGCGCGAACACGCCCGGGATCGAGAGGCAGCCTTCCTCGCCGGTCGCCTCGCCGCCGCGATCGACGATGGCGGGATTCAAGAGTGCCTGTACGCTGCGGCCGTCCTCGTCGGCGACGACGATGAGCCGCAGCGCGATTCCCACCTGCGGCGCGGCCAGGCCGATGCCGACCTCGTCGTACATCGTCTCGGTCATGTCCGCGATCGTCGCCCGGACCTCCGGCGTGACCTCGCCCACGGGCACGGCGCGGCGCCGCAGCGCCGGATCGCCATATCGCAAGACTTTCAGAACGGCCATTCGACCGGATCGACCTCCACATCAATGATACCCCGGCTCGCCGGGCGCGGCGTTTTGAACTCCCCCAGGGCCTCCTCGAGCAGGCGCGGCAGCTCGGCGTCGCCCTTCACGACGGTGCGCAGGGCGCGGTCCTTCCCCTCGGCGGCCGGCGGATAGACGGTGAGCCCGGCGCGGCCGCGCAGCGCGGCGCCGACGGTGTCGGCCAGCCGGCGCGTACCGCCGGCGTCGGCCGCACGCGTGGTGACGATGGCGAGGCGCTTGAACGGCGGATAGCCGAGCTCGGCGCGGAACTCCAGCTCGCGGCGGTAGAACTCGTCGAGATCCTGCGCGGCAACCGCCGCGAACGCATAGTGTCCGGGGTTCTGCGACTGGATGATCAGGGCGCCGTCCGCGCCGACCCGCTCGGCGGCGGCCCACACGAGGCCGAGCGTGCGCTCGGCGGCGCGGAAGTCCGGCGCGCGCAGGAGCTGGTCGGGCGCGACGAACGCGGCGAGCCCGAGCGACGCGGGGCCGAAGAGGCGCAGCGCGCCGCGCGTGCCGATGACGACGTCGGCGGCCGCGGCGGCTGCCCGCTGCGCCTCGCCGCGAGCGCCGCGCACGGCGTCCGGGTCCCACCGCGCGATGCGTGCGGTGGGGAAGCGGCGGCGCACCGCGTGCTCCACGCGCTCGGCGCCCCAGCCGAACGGTGACAGGCGCCGACCGTGGCACACCGCGCACGTATCCGGCAAGGGCTGATCGGCGCCGCAGAGGCGGCAGACGAGGCGCGCGGAGGCTCGCGAGTAGGCGAACGCGATCGCGCACTCGGCGCAGCGGACCACGGTGCCGCACTCGTCGCACGCGAGCGACGAGGTGAGCCGGCTCACCGCCAGGAAGACACGGCGCCGGGCGGCCAGCGTCTCGCGGATAGCCCGGGCGACGGGCGGCGTGAGGGGCTCGCGCCGGAGAATGCCACGGGTGTCGGCGACGCTCACGGCGGGCCAGGGGCCCGGCTCCGGCAACGCCATCGTCACGCGTCCGGATCGGGCGCGCCACCACGCCTCGACGCTCGGGGTGGCCGCGGTCAGCAAGAGAGAGACGGGCTCGCGGGCGGCACGCTCGAGCGCGACGTCGCGCGAGTGCATGCGCGGCGGGCCGGGCGGCTTGTGAGCGGCCTCGTGCTCGTCGACGAGCGCCAGGACGGCCGGCGGCCGGAGCGGAGCGAGCAGCGCCGAGCGCGTGCCGGTGGCGAGGCGCGCCGAGCCGTCGCGCAGCCCGTGCCACGCGGCGGCGCGCTCTTCGTCGGCCACGCCCGAGTCGAGCCGCACGACGCGGTCGATGCGCGCCAGGCGCTGCGCCCACCGGGCCGAGGTCTCGACGTCGGCCGCGATGAGAAGGGCCGGGCCTGTCGTGCGCTCGATGCGTTCGAGAAGTCGCCTCTCCCGTCCGCTCGCCACCAGGAGCTCGGGCTGCGGCTTGTCCGGCGCGGGGGCCGCATCGACCCGCGCGCTCTCGCGGGGCGCGTCGGCATCCGATCGCGACGGCGGCGGCAGGAGGGCGGCGCAAGTGGAGCCGAGCGACGAGAGGCTCTGCGCCGAGATCCAGCCGACGAGATCGAGCTGCGACGGCGACAGCACGGGCTCGCGATCGACCAGCCGATCGAGCGGCTTGAGCTTCGCGTCGGCGCCGTGGCGAACCGACACCACCATGCCGACGCGCGCGGCGCCGCGCAGCGGAGCGAGCGCGCGCTGGCCGGGACGGAGCGCCCAGCCGTCGGGCACGCGATACGAGAACGAATGACCGAGAGGCGCGTCGAAGGCGACGTCCGCGATGCGGGGCGGCGCCGTCATCGCGTGCGGCGGCTGTCGTACTCCCGTCGAGCGAGCTGGAGATCCTCCCACGCCATGCGCTTGTATTCCTCGCCGGGATTGCGCAGGAGGAAAGCAGGATGAAAGGTCGGGACCAGGACGGCGGAGCCGTAGGGATGCACGCGCCCGCGGAGCTTGCCGATGGGCTCCTTCGTCCCGAGCAGGCTCTGCGTCGCGACGCTGCCGAGCGCCAGGACGACCTTGGGCTGGAGCACGGCGAGCTTCGCCGCGAGATACGGCGCACAGGCGGCGAGCTCGTCGGACTCGGGATTGCGATTGCCGGGCGGCCGGCACATGACGGCGTTGCAGATGTAGACCTCGTCGCGCGACAGCTCCACCTTGCGCGCCTCGAGCATCTTCGTGAGGAGCTGGCCCGCGCGCCCGACGAACGGAAGCCCCTGCGCGTCCTCGTCGGCGCCGGGACCCTCGCCGATGACCACGAACTCCGCCCGTGGACTCCCGGAGCCGAACACGACGGTGGAGCGCCCCTCGCAGAGCTTGCACTTGCGGCAGCCCTGCGCGGCCTTTTCCTGGGCGGCGAGCGCCTCGGCGGGGCCGAGCAGTACATCGCCGCTCAGGCTCGCCTCGGTGAAGCCGAGATCGCGGTGGTGGCGCAGCGTCTCGCCGAGCGCGCTCAGCGCGTCCGCGAGCTCGGCGCGCGCGTCGTCCGTGGCCATCGCCGGCTACGCGGGGGTCTTGCGGGGCGCCGCGGTGCGGAGGGATAGGACGTGGGACAGGATCGCGTCGGCAACGGCGGTCTTCGGCATCTTCGGGAGCGGCCGCGCGCCGCCCCAGCGGTCGAGGAGCAGCACCTCGTTGTCGTCGGCGTCGAAGCCGATCCCCGACCGGCTCACGTCGTTCGCCACCAGGAGGTCGATGCCCTTCGCCTCGAGCTTCGCTCGCGCGTTCGCGGCGACGTCGTTGGTCTCTGCGGCGAAGCCCACCACGAAGGCGCCCGTCCGCCGCGCGGCCACCTCGGCCAGGATGTCCGCGTTGGGCGTCAGCTCGAGCGTGAGGTCGTGCTTGCCCTTGATCTTGGCGCTGGCGGCGTGCCGGGCACGATAGTCGGCCACCGCCGCCGCCTTGATGACGATCGTCGCCTTCTCGAGGTGCTGAAGCACCGCCTCGCGCATCTCCTCGGCGGTCTGCACCGGAACGAACACCGCGCCCGCGGGCGGCGTGAGCGCCGTGGGGCCCGAGACCAGCGTGACCGCCGCGCCTCGCCGGAGCGCGGCCACCGCGAGGCCGTAGCCCATCTTGCCGGAGGATCGGTTGGAGATGTAGCGCACCGGGTCGATCGGCTCGCGCGTGGGGCCCGCGGTAACGAGCACCCGCTCGCCCGCGAGATCGCGCGCGGGCGTCAGCACCCGGTGCAGCGACTCCACGATGTCGGCGATCTCGGGGAAGCGTCCCTTGCCGCTGAGCCCCGAGGCGAGCGCGCCCGAGTCGGGCTCGAGCACGGTGACGCCGCGGGCGCGCAGCGTGGCCACGTTGGCGACCACCGCCGGATGCTCCCACATGCCGCCGTCCATCGCCGGCACCATGAGCACCGGCGCCCGCGCGGCCAGCAGGAGCGTGGTCAGGAAGTCGTCGGCGATCCCGTGGGCCGCCTTCGCGATGACATTGGCAGTGGCCGGAGCCACGACGACCGCGTGGCAGCGCTCGGCGAGCGCGACGTGCTCGACGGCGTCCGGGCTCTGCGGATCGAAAAGGTTGGTGAGGACCGGGCGCCCCGACAGCGTCCTGAACGTCAACGGGCCGACGAACTCGCGCGCGTGCTCGGACAGGCAGACCGTGACGCCCGCCCCGAGCCGGCCGAGCTCGCGCAACAGGTAGACCGCCTTGTAGGCGGCGATCGACCCGGTGACGCCCAGGATCAGCTCGCGCCCTTCGAGACTCATGCTTTGGGCGTGTCGCCGTCTTCCTTCACGCGGTACTCGACCTTGGCCGCCGCGATCTCTTCCAGGGCGCCGCTGGTCGGCTTCTTGTGCCGGCTGTCCACGCGCGGCGCGGCGCCGCGGTTGAGCTGACGCGACCGCTTCGCGGCCAGGACGACCAGCAGGTACCGGTTCGAGACCTTGTTCAACGCGCTTTCAAGCGAGGGAAATGCCATCAATCTCGTACCTCCAGATCGGGCAGGGTGAGGCCGAGCCGGGTCACGCGACAGCGCTCGGCCAGGATGATCGACTCGAGCTGATCGAGAGCCTCCTTCACGTCACGATTCACGATCAGATAATCGTACTGCCGCCACAACGCGATCTCCTCGCGCGCCCGCCGCAAGCGGCGCTCGATGTCGGCGTCCTCGTCGGAGCGCCGCTCGCGCAGCCGCTGCTCCAGCTCCTTCACCGACGGGGCCACCACGAAGATGAGCACCGCGTCCGTGTAGCGGGCCCGGAGCTGCGCTGCCCCTTGCGTGTCGATGTCCAGCAGCACATCGCGCCCGGCGCCCAGCGCCTCCTCGAGCGAGCGCGCCCGTGTGCCGTAGAGGTTGGCGTGCACGGTGGCCCACTCGGCGAACTCGTCGCGCGCGAGCATCGCCCGGAACTCGGCTTCCCGGACGAACCGGAAGTCCGTGCCGTCGACCTCGCCCGGCCGCGGCGCCCGCGTGGTGACCGAGACCGAGTAGGCCAGGTCGTGCAGCCGCAGCCGGATCTCGCGGCACAGCGTCGTCTTTCCGGCCCCGGACGGCGCCGAGACGACGAACAGCGTGCCGCGACGGCTAATCACCCGAGACACCTCGCTCGGTCACCAGCCGCTGCGCCAGCGTGGCCGGCTCGAGCGACGAGAGAATGAGATGGTCGCTGCCGGTCACGATGACCGCGCGCGTGCGCCGTCCGTTGGTGGCGTCGACCAGCTTCGTGCTGCCCTTGGCGCTCTCGATGAGCCGCTTCACCGGCAGGGAGTCCAGCGCGACGATTGCCACGATCTGCTCGGCCACGACGACGTTGCCGTGCCCCACGTTCACCAGGTGCGTCACCGATCCGCTCCCGCCGTTCGGGCGACTATTCAAGGTTCTGCGCCTGCTCCCGCATCTTCTCGATTATGCCCTTGGCGGCGAGCGCCGCCTGGCTGAGCTCAAGGTCGTCGGCCTTCGACCCGATCGTGTTGACCTCCCGATTCAGCTCCTGGATCAGGAAGTCGAGCGCCCGGCCGACCGGGCCGCCCTTGTCGAGGAGCGCCTGCAGCTGGTCGAGGTGCGCGGAGAGCCGCGTGAGCTCCTCGCGCACGTCGGTCTTCTCGGCCCAGATCGCCACCTCGGTCATGAGGCGCGCCTGGTCGACGACGGTCTCGCCCAGAAGCGCGGCGATCCGCTCGCGAAGCCGCTCCTGGTAGCGCGCCAGCGCCGCGGGCGTGCGCGCCGCGACGGCGTCGACCTGCGCGCGCAGCGCGGCGTGCAGTGCCTGGAACTCGGTGCCGAGCGCCTCGCCCTCGGTCGCGCGGCTCGTGACGAGCTCGTCGAGCGCCCGGCCGAGCACGTCCGCGAGCACGGGCCACCCGACGCTGGCCGTGGGCGTCTCGGCCTCCTGCACCAGCCGCATGACGCCCGGACGCTCGAGCACCCACGCGAGCGTCACGTCACCGCCGAGCCCGACGGCGCGCCCGAGCTCCCGGGCCTGCGCGACGTACTGCGCCGCGAGCGCGGCGTCGACCGCGATCTGCTGCGAAGACTGGCCGGGCGCCGGCGCCAGCTGCACGGCCACGTCGACGCGGCCGCGCTCGAGACGGGACTGGATCAGGCGTCGCGCGTCCATCTCGACGGCCGCGAGCGCGCGCGGCAGACGGAGCGCGATGTCGAGATGACGATGGTTGACGGAGCGAGCCTCGACCGTTACGGTCACGCTGTCCCCGACCGCCTCAGCCCGGCCGAACCCCGTCATGCTGCGAAGAGTCGAGACGGGGAGGGAGCGGGCGGGTGTCACCCAGACATTATAGGGCGAAATCTCCTGTAGTGTCAATATGTTGCGGTTGACACCGTTTGGCCGAAGGGCTAGACTCCCGCGCTCGTGTGGCCCATGCGCGTTCGTCGTCGGTGGCGGTAAGCGCGCGTGACTCGCTGGGTCCTCGTCACCCTCGGTGTCCTTCTCCTGCTCGGTATCGCCACCGTCGCACTCGCCCGGCTCCTCGGCAAGTCGGGATCGCGCGGCTCCGTCGTCGTGTCAATCGTCTCCCGGTGGATCGCCGCGTACGTGCTCTGGAGCCTCGGGGGCGGTCTGGCGCGAACGTACGGCCTGCTCGTCGAGTACTACACGCCCGCGTTCGCGGTGATCGCGCTGCTCGGCGCGCTGTTTGAGTACCGGGCACGCCTCCGGGCCGGGCGCGACCGGGCGCTGGCGATCTTCGTCGGCGTGCAGCTGGCGTGGCTCGTCTTCGTGCTCCTGCAGAACGGGTTGCTCACCCCCGGGTGGTGATAGGCTCAGGGAATGGGCGAGCAGGATGCGATCCTGGTCGTCGACGCCGACCCCGAAGCCGCGCTCCACCTGAGCGATTTCCTCGAACGCGAGGGCTACTCGATCGCCGTCGCCGGGACCGGCGGCGAGGGTCTCAGGCGCGTTCGCCAGGAGCGCTTCGCGCTCGTTTTGATCGACCTCGAGCTTCCCGACATCGATCCCACCCTCATCGTGACCGAGGCCGGGCGTGTCGAGGCGCCGCCCGAGGTCATCGTGGTCACCGGCCGCGCTACCGTCGACTCGGCGATCCAGGCGGTGGAGAGCCGGAGCGCGGGCTACATCGTGAAGCCCGTCGATCTCGTCCGTCTGGGCGCGATCGTCGCGCGGGTGTTCGAGCGGCGCCGGCTCGCGCTGGATAACGCGCGGCTCAACGCCGAGCTGACGGAGCGGCTGGCCGAGAGCGAAGCCCTCGCCGCAATCTCGGCGACGGTCAGCTCCACCCTGGACGTGCACGAGGCGTTGCGACGGATCTGCCGCGAGCTGGCCCATCTGCTCGGCGCCGATACCTCCGCCGCCTATCTGCACGAGCTGGCGACCGGTCAGCTTGTACCGGCCGCCGCGTATCACGTGCCCAAGGAGTATCTGCCGACGCTCTCGTCGACCCCGCTGCCGCTCAAGGAACAGGGCTTTTTCCTCCCCCTGTGGGCCGATCGGCGGCCCGTTTTCACCGACGACGTGGCGCGGGACTCGCGGTTCACGCACACGATGTTCCGGAGCTTCCCGCACCAGTCGGGCCTGCTCCTGCCGCTGATCGTCGACGACGAGGTGATCGGGGGCTTCTACGTGGTGTGGTGGACGATGCGCCGGCGCTTTTCCGAGCGAGATCTGCAGCGGCTCGAGCGCGTCTGCGAGCAAGTGGGATTCTTCCTGCGCAACGCCCGCCTCTACGAGCAGGTGGAGCGCAACCAGCGTCGCCTCGAGGTGCTCAACGACGTGTCGCGGCGCCTGGCCGCCGCCCACGACCCGCAGGAAGTGCTGACGATCATCGTCAACGAGGCCGCCCGGCTCGTCGGCGCAGAGGCGGCGGGGATTCGTCTGCTGGACGGTGACGAGCTCGTGGTCGGCGCCCGGACCGATTCGGCCTCGAGTGTCATGTCGCGGCCGCGGCTCAAGGTGGGGGAGAGCCTCACCGGCCTGGTCGTGGCGCGGGGCGAGCCCGTCGTCGTCGAGGATCTGACCGCCGACACCCGCTACGATTCTGCCCACAAGCAGGCCGCCCTCGCGCGGGGCTATCGAGGATTTATCGGCGTCCCACTCAACGCCCACGGCCGCACGGTCGGCACGCTCAACGTCTTCACGCGGGGCGCCCGGCGCTTCCTGCCCGACGAGGTCGCGCTCCTGTCGGCCCTCGCCGACCAGGCCGCGCTCGCCATCGAGAAGTCGCAGCTGCTTCACGAGACCCAGGAGGGGCGCGCGCTCCTCGAGCGGCTCTCCCACGCCGCGATCGTGATGCAGAGCTCCTGGGAGCGCGAGGATCGGCTCGAGGCGTTCGTTCGCGCCTCGCGCGAGGTCGTGGGGTTCGATCGCGTGACCGTGTTCCTCCTGAACGCTGACGGCTCCGAGCTCGAGTGTGTGACGGCCGGCGGCGACCCGGACGCGCCCGGTCTTCGCCTGCCGGTGACGCCGGACGCCGGGCCCTATCACGAGGCGCTCAAATCCCGCCGGCCGGTGTCGGTGCTCTCCGACGAGGACCTGGCGCGGGTGCTGCCGCTCGATCGGACGCACCTCGATCACCCCTACCTGCGCTCGCGGCGCTTCGTGGTCGCGCCGCTCGTCGTCGGCGAGCGCGTGATCGGTGTCGTCAGCGCCGACAACAAGACGAGCCGGCGCTCGATCAGCCGGCAGAGCATCGAGCCGTTCAGCTCGCTCTGCCAGAACCTCGCGATGGCGCTCGAAGAGAGCCGCCTCTACACCGCCGCGCGCGCCCGCGAGCAGGAGGCGACGCGGCTCTACGCGGTGACGCGGCAGCTGGCCACCAGCCTCGATCGCGAGCGCCTGCTCGATGTCATCGCCGCGCAGGCCCTGGAGCTGACCGGCTGCGACGCCGTCGGCATCTTCTTCTACGACGTGAAGCGCGAGGCGCTCGTCTTCCATCGCGGGCTGCACCTGCCGACCGAGCTGACCAGCGGCCTCGCCCTGCGTCCGGGCGAGGGGGTCGCCGGCCGCGCCTATCTCGAGCGCCGGCCGGTGTGGACGCGCGACCGGCTGAACGACCCGGCGGTGCGCCACTCGCCGGCGGCCCAGCGGATCGTCGACGCCGCGGCGCCGCGCGCCTATCTGGCGGTACCCATCATCAGCCGCGAGGAAACGCACGGCGTCCTGGTCGTGTACATGTCCACGCCCCACGACTTCACGCCGCGCGAGGTGCAGCTGGTCTCCACGCTCGCCGACCACGCGAGCCTCGCGCTCCAGAACGCGCGCCACTTCGAGGAGATGCGGCACCGCGAGCGCGAGGCCAAGACGCTCTCCGACGGTCTGGTACTCCTGAACCAGGCGTCCCGCGCGCTCTACCGCACGCTCGAGGTCGACAAGATGCTCGACGGCGCGCTGAAGGAGCTGGCCCAGGCCTTCGGCGCCAGCGGCGCGCTCATTCGCCTGCTCGCCGGGGACGGCGGTATCAGCCGGAGCGTCGGTCACTGGGTGTCCGCCGGGCAGCCGGGCGATCCCGGTCGGCGCGGCGGGATCAGCGACTACGTGTGCCGGACCCGGACGCCCTTGCTCCTGCGCGACATCACGAAGCATCCCGACTTCGTCCATCCGGCGAACCTCGCGCACGGCGTGCGCTCGATCGCGGCGTTTCCGATCGTCGGCCAGCGCGAGCGGGTGCTCGGCATCCTTCTGCTCTACTACACGACGCCCCAGCCCTTCCCGGACACCGAGACGCGCCTGCTCACGTCCTACGCCGACCAGCTCGCGACGGCGCTCGAGAACGCCGGGCTCTACGAGGAGACGCAGACGCAGCGGGGGCGGCTCACGCAAATCTTCGACTCGACGTCCGACGGGATCGTGCTGATCAGTCCCACCGGCGAGATCCAGGCGGCCAATCGGCAGGCGGGCGAGCTCCTGAGCTTCGACGCGGACAGCGTCATCGGGACCCGCCTGGCAGATCTCCTGGCCAGCGCCCGCAGCACGCTGCCCGACTACGATCGCGCGTTCCGGGACCTCGAGGCCTTGCTGCGGAATCCGGGCCGGGGCGGCGAGGGCGACCTGGAGCTCCGGCGCACCGGGCGCACCGTGCACTGGACGGCCCAGCCCACCAGGGACGCGGCGTGCGGTATCGTCGGGCTCACGCTGACCCTCAGCGACGTGACGCACGAGCGGCAGGCCAGCCAGATGAAGACCGACTTCGTCTCGTTCGTCACCCATCAGCTCCGCACGCCCCTGGCCGGGATCAAGTGGATGCTCGAGCTCGCCGCCCAGTCGCCCGAGATGGCCGGTGAGGCCGGCAGCTACGTCGGGGACGCCCGCGCGGCAGCCGAGCGGCTGATCGTGCTCGTGAACGACCTGCTGGACATCTCGCGCCTCGAGAGCGGCAAGATGAGCGTGGCGCTCCAGCCAGCGAGCCTGGCGAAGCTGACCCGGAGCGTGCTGGACGACCTCGCGCCGCTGATTCGCGATAAAGGTCACCGGCTCTCGGTGCAGGACGGGGGCGAGGCAACGGAGGTGCTGGCGGATCCGCAGCTCCTGCGCCAGGTCGTCCTGAATCTCACGTCCAACGCCATCAAGTACACTCCGGCGGGCGGCGTCATCTCGATCGCGCTGGGCCGCGGGACGGGCCCGACGGCCCGGTGGGCCATCACCGACAGCGGCATCGGCATTCCGGAGGGCGCCCGGGCCCGGCTCTTCGAGAAGTTCTACCGGGCCGACAACGCTCACACGGTCGAAACCGAGGGAACGGGGCTGGGTCTCTACCTGGTGCGCCTGATCGTCGAGCGGCTCGACGGCCAGGTCTGGTGCGAGTCCGAGGAAGGCCGGGGATCGACGTTCAGCTTCACGCTCCCGGTCAGCGGGTGACTGCCATGGAGACGACGGGCAAGCGGGTGCTGCTGGTGGAGGACGACCGGTTCCTGCGGCGGGCGTGCGAGGCGAGCCTTCGTCAGCGCGGGCTGACGGTGACGACCGCCGCGGACGGCGAGGAAGGGCTGCGCCTGGCGCGGAGCGAGCGGCCGGACATCGTGCTGCTCGACATGCTCATGCCGAAGCTCTCGGGCCTCGAGGTGCTGCGGGCGCTCCGCGGCGACGAGGCGACTCGCGGTCTGCCGGTGCTCATTCTCTCGAACTCGTCGCGCGAGCAGGACATCGCCGAGGTGAACCGCCTGGGGGTGTCCGGCTACTTCGTGAAGTCTAACCTGTCTCTGCAGGAGCTCGGCGATCTGGTCGGGCGCGTTCTGAACGGCGAGAGCGCCTAACTCCCGCGCCGACTCACCGAAACGCACCTGAAACACCGGCCTGCTAGACGCGGCTACCGGGCTTGATCGCCTGGCTGCCCGCGCGGCAGAGCGGACACTCTTCCGGCTTCCACGTCGTCGCTTTCACGGTGGCCAGCGCCGCGCGCTTCACGGGAAAGTGAGCCGTGCCGCCGCTACGGTCGATCAGCGTGCCCACGCCCACCACCGTGCCGCCGAGCGCCTCGGCGCACGTGATGACCTCGCGAATGGAGCCGCCCGTGGTCATCACGTCCTCGACCACCAGGCATCGCTCGCCGGCCGGCAGCGTGAACCCGCGCCGGAGCCGCATGACGCCGTCCTCGCGCTCGGTGAAGAGCGCCCGCGCGCCGAGCGCGCGCGCCACTTCGTGGGAGACCACGATGCCGCCGATCGCCGGCGCCAGCACGCTGCCGATGCGGTCACCCCGGAACGGCGCCGCGAGCGCCTCGCCGAGCGCGGCCGCGTGAACCGGATGCTGCAGCACGAGCGCGGATTGTAGATAAACGTCGGAGTGAAGCCCGGAGGTGAGCCGGAAGTGGCCGTGCAGGAGGGCGCCCGTAGCCTCGTAGAGGTCGAGGGTCTCGCGGTCCGTCACGGCGCGGCGAGCTCCGCCAGGATCGCGCTCGCGGCGACGGCTGGATCGCGCGCGCCGGTGATCGGCCGGCCCACCACCAGGTAATTGGCGCCGGCGGCCAGCGCCCGCCGCGGCGTCGCGACGCGC
This sequence comes from Candidatus Methylomirabilota bacterium, assembly GCA_035649755.1. GTDB lineage: Bacteria > Methylomirabilota > Methylomirabilia > Rokubacteriales > CSP1-6 > AR31. The sequence continues at coordinate 2,001 of DASRIY010000339.1, read as the reverse complement.
ACCTGGTCGTCCCGGCGCTCCTCGCCGCTCGCCGGGCGGATGCCGGGCGTGACGATGACCCATTCGGGCCCCATCGCCAGCCGCAGCGGGCTGATCTCGTGGGCCGACGCGACGCAGCCGTCGAGGCCGGCCTCGCGGGCGACGCCCGCCAGATGTAGCACGTGGGCTTCGACGCTCGACGGCACGCCGACCTCGCGCTGGAGCGTCGTTCGATCGAGGCTCGTCAGCACGGTCACGCCGAGGCAGAGCGGCCGCGGCACGCCGAAATCGTGCGCGCCCTTCGCCGCCGCCTCGGCCCCGGCGCGCATCACCGCCAGGCCGCCGCTCGCGTGAAGGTTCAGCATGAAGACGCCGTGGCGCGTGGCCTCGCGCACGGCGGCGCCCACCGTGTTCGGGATGTCGTGGTACTTCAGATCGAGGAAGACGCGGAAGCCGCGCTTGCGGGCCCGCTCGATCGCCGCCGGGCCCGCGGCCGTGAAAAGCTGCGAGCCGATCTTGCATCCGGTGACGAGGCCCTCGAGGCGGGCCAGCAGCGACTCTGCCTCGTCGAGACTGGGAACGTCGAGCGCGACCAGCAGGCGGTCGGCGGCGCTAGGCGAGGCCAGCGTGGTACTCCTGCAGGCTCTGGACGTGGAGCTCGCCCTTCAGCAGGGCCTCGATCGCGCCGATGGCGGCCTGCGCGCCGTCGAGTGTCGTGTAATGCGGGATGTCCTGGGCGACCGCCGTCCGGCGGATGATCGCCGAGTCGCGCCGGGCGCGCCCATTGTCAGGGGTATTGATGACCAGCGCGATCTCGCGGCGTCTCATGAGGTCGATCACGTTCGGGCGATAGGCTTCTCCTACCTTGTGGATTGTCTCGACCGCGACGCCGTATCGCGCCAGCACCCTGGCGGTACCGGGCGTAGCGACCAGCGCAAACCCGAGGTCAGTGAGCCGCCGCGCAAGCGGCGCGACGGCGCGCTTGTCACCACTCCGCACGGAGACGAAGATTTTGCCGGCGGTGGGCATGGACAGACCGGCCGCGATCTGCGACTTGAGATAGGCCTTGCGGAAGTCGTGATCGAGGCCCATCACCTCGCCCGTCGACTTCATCTCCGGCCCCAGACGGTATCGACCCCCGGGAATTTGACGAAGGGGAAGACCGATTCCTTGACGGCAATGTGGGGCAATTCCCGTCCGTCCCACGAGAGCCAGCGCTCGAGCGACTCGCCGAGCGCGGCGCGCGTGGCGACCTTGGCGAGCGGCAGCCCGATGGCTTTGGAGACGAACGGGACCGTCCGGGAGGCGCGCGGGTTCACCTCGAGCACGTACACGGTGTCGCTCTGGATGGCGAACTGCACGTTGATGAGCCCGACCACCCCGAGCGACAGCGCGAGCGCCCGCGTCTGGTTGCGAAGCGTCTGGATCTCGTCCTCCGACAGGGAGTAGGGCGGCAGCGCGCAGGCGGCGTCGCCCGAGTGGATCCCGGCCTTCTCGATGTGCTCCATCACGCCGCCCACCAGTACGTGGGTGCCGTCCGCCACCGCGTCCACGTCGATCTCGATCGCGTCGTCCAGGAACTTGTCGATGAGAACCGGGTGCTCGGGCGACACCTGCACCGCCTCGTGCATGAACTCGCCGAGGTCCTGCTCGTCGTGGACGATGCGCATGGCGCGCCCGCCCAGGACGTACGACGGACGGACGAGGACCGGATAGCCGATCTGGGTCGCAATGGTCCGGGCCTCGGCCAGCGACCGCGCGGTGGCGCCGGCGGCCTGGCGGAGGCCCAGCTCGGTGATGAGATCGTTGAAGCGCTGCCGGTCCTCGGCGCGGTCGATCGCGTCGGGCGAGGTGCCGAGGATGGGCACGCCGGCGTCGCGTAGCGGCACCGCGAGCTTGAGCGGCGTCTGACCGCCGAACTGCACGACGACGCCGAGCGGATGCTCGCGCTCGACGATGTTGAGGACGTCCTCGAGCGTCAGGGGCTCGAAGTAGAGGCGGTCCGACGTGTCGTAATCCGTC
>DASRIY010000338.1:0-6336 GCA_035649755.1 Candidatus Methylomirabilota bacterium | reverse complement strand
CGTCGAAGCGCTGCGCGGCCAAGGCGTCTCGGTGCGAGAGGTGCACGTGGTCGAGGAGGACGTCCGCTTCGCGCTGCCGCAGGAGCTCGCGCTCATGGCCGAGGAGCGCGGCATGACCCTGCCGGCGCGCACGGCGATGCGCCAGACGATCTGATTCGATACGGGGCCGCGACCGGCTCCCCAAGCGTCCCCGTCGTGTTTTGCCTGATTTGAGCACCAGCCCGTTGTGGTGCTAACAATGACAAGATCGGGATGACATCTGGCGCCGCCAGCGGCGCGTTTCTGAAACCCCCGCGCTAGGTCCGACCGCCCGTATCAGCCGAACAGGTCGTCGACGGCGAGGGCGAGGTCGGGGAAGCCGAGCGGCGCAAGGCGCGCGAGCCGCGCTCGAGCCGAACGGTCGCCCGGTAGCGTCTGCCACTCGGCTCGCGAAACACTTCGACGTGCTCCGTGGTGAGATCGAGCAGCCAGGCCTCGGTTATTCCCGCCCGAGCGTAGAGCGGGATCTTCACCCGCCGGTCGAGCCGCAAGGTGGAGTCGGCCACCTCGATGAGTAACAGGACATCCGCGGCTCCGGGGTGAGCGCTCGAGTAGAAGTCGGCGCGGGTGCGCAGCAGGCTAATGTCGGGTTGTAACTCGGACATCTCGTCAGGAAACGTGACCGGGTTCTGGATCCGAACGATCGCACGGCCCGCCAGCTTCCCGAAGCAGAGGTGGCCGATCCGGTCCACCGTCCCGGCGTGGTGAGAGCCGGTCGGCTCGCGCATGACGATCGACCCGGCGATCAGCTCGATCCGGGGGTCGTCCGCGAGAATTCCCGTCTCCCCCATGCAGCGATATTGCTCGACGTTGAATCGTCGCCGCCTGACCGCGAACCCCATGGCGCTGTCATTCAATCAAGCCGACGGTGCCCACTCAACGTTCCATGAGTGGACATCTCCCGGCCACGGGTGACGTGGGGAATCGGATAAACTGCATGCCAGCTAATTCTTTCGAGGAGGCCGATGAACTTCGTCAGTCACGTCGAGTGCACGATCTGCGGCGCCAAGCACGACGCCAAGCGCCTGCTGACCGTCTGCGAGAAGTGCGGTCAGATGCTGGCCGTCCGCTACGACCTGCCGCGCGTCGCCTCGAGCGTCACCAGGAACGCGCTCCGCGAGCGTGCGCCTGGGATGTACCGCTTCCGGGAGCTCACACCGCTCGATGACGGCGAGCAGCCGGTGACGCTGGGCGAGGGGGGCACGCCGCTCCTCGAGCTGCCGCGGCTCGCTGCCCACTTCGGGATCCGGAAGCTCTGGGGGAAGGACGAAGGCCAGAATCCGACCGGGTCGTTCAAGGCGCGCGGCCTCGGTATGGCGCTCACGCGCGCGCGGACGCTCGGCGCCAGGGGCTTCGTCATCCCGTCGGCCGGCAATGCCGGCGGCGCGGCGGCGGTGTACGCGGCGCGGTGCGGCCTGCCCTGCGTCGTCATCGTGCCGCGCGGCACGCCGCCCGCCGCGGTGGCCGAGGCGCAGATCGCCGGCGCCCACGTCTTCACCATCGAGGGCTCGATCGCGACTGCCGGACGCGTCGTCGCCAAGGTCGCCCCGCTCCTGAGCTGGTTTGATCTCTCCACGCTGAAGGAGCCGTACCGCCTGGAGGGCAAGAAGACGATGGGGCTCGAGCTGGCCGAGCAGCTCGACTGGCGGATGCCCGACGTCCTGCTCTATCCGACGGGCGGCGGCACCGGGCTCGTGGGCATTCCCAAGGGCTACGAGGAGCTTCGCGCGATGGGCTGGCTGTCGGGCTCACTGCCGCGCTTCTTCGCCATCCAGGCCGACGGCTGCGCGCCCGTGGTGAAGGCGTTCGATTCGGGTGCCGAAACGACGAGCGCCTGGGAGAATCCCACCACGCACGCGGCCGGGCTCCGCGTGCCCTCGCCCTTCGCCGGACGCCAGATGCTGCGGATCCTGCGCGAGACGCGCGGCGGCGCAGTGGCGGTGAGCGAGATGGAGATCCAGGACGCGCAGCGCCTGGTGGCGCGCACCGAGGGTATCTGGACGGCGCCAGAGTCCGCGGCCCTCGTCGCGGCGCTCGCGCGGCTCAAGGACGGCGGCGTGGTCGCCCGCGACGCCGAGGTCATGCTGATTCTCACCGGCGCCGGGCTCAAGTACTCGCCGCCGCCCCTCGCGCCGCCGACCGATCTGGCCGGCTCTGAAGAGGAGGTCCTCGCCCAGGTTCGCCGGGCGGTCGGGGCTTAACGCGTTCGTCATTCAGTGGTAGCATGCGGGCCACCGCATCGCGTTCCAGGAGGCCTGCTGATGGCGATCGATATCGGGAAAATCCGGAACGTCGGCATCGTCGGTCACGGCGGCGTAGGCAAGACGTCGCTGGTCGAGGCCATGCTGTTCGCCGCCGGTGCCGTGACGCGCCTGGGCCGGGTCGACGACGGCTCGACCACCACTGACTTCGACCCCGACGAGATCAAGCGAAAAATCTCGATCAACACCTCTGTGGCCTACTGCGACTGGAAGGGCCACCGGATCAACCTGGTCGATACTCCCGGGTACGGCGATTTTATAGCCGACGCGCGGGCCGGGCTCCGGGTCGTCGAGGCCGCGGTCGTGGTCGTCGACGCGGTGGCCGGTGTCCAGGTGCAGACCGAGAAGGTCTGGAAATTCGCGACGGAGTACACACTGCCGTGCGTCGTGGTGGTCAACCGCCTCGACCGCGAGCGCGCCGACTTCTTCCGCACCTTCGACTCGCTTGGCCGGCGGCTCAAGGGGCGGATGGTCGCGCTGCACATCCCGCTCGGGGAAGAGTCGGGCTTCCGGGGGTTCGTCGATCTCGTCAAGATGAAGGCGGTCACGTTCGCGGGCGGCAAGCCGACCGAGGGCGAGATTCCAGGCGAGGCTGGGGACCGGGCGAAGGAGTACCGCGAGAAGCTGGTCGAGGCGGCCGCTGAAACCGACGACGACCTGCTCGCCAAGTACCTGGAGGAAGGCACCCTCGGCGAAGCCGAGATGCTGAAGGCCCTGAAGGCCGGCATCGCGCAGGGCAAGCTCGTTCCAATCATGTGCGCGGCCGCGACCAAGTCGATCGGGGTCATCGCGCTGCTCGACCTCATCGTCGATTCGCTTCCGTCGCCGGCCGCCCGCACGGAGGTCGCCGGCACCGATCTCAAGACCAAACAGGCGGCGAACCGAGCTGCCGACGCGAAGGCCCCGGTGACCGCGCTCGTGTTCAAGACGCTCAGCGACCCGCACATCGGCAAGCTCTCGCTCTTCCGCGTGATGAGCGGCACGCTCAAGGCCGACTCGACGCTCCTGAACCCGGCGCATGGCGCCCGGGAGCGGATGGGCCACGTCTCGTGGCTCCAGGGCAAGACCCAGAAGAACGTCGAGGCGCTCGGGCCGGGCGAGATCGGGGTCGCCCAGAAGCTCAAGGAGACGCAGACCGGCGACACGCTGACCGAGGAAGCGCAGCCGTTCGAGCTGCCGAAGATCACCTTCCCGGAAGCGGCCATCTCGTTCGCCATCCAGCCCAAGACGCGGGGCGACGAGGACAAGATCTCGACCGCCCTTCAGCGGATCGCCGAGGAGGATCCGACCGTTCACTACCACTTCGATCCCGAGACGAAGCAGCTCCTGGTCTCGGGCGTGGGCAGTATGCACGTCGAGATGGTGGTGGAGCGCATGAAGCGGAAGTACAACGTCGACGTGAGCCTCCTGCCGCCGCGCATCCCCTACAAGGAGACGGTCAAGGGGCGCGCCGAAGGGCAGGGGAAGTACAAGAAGCAGACGGGCGGGCGCGGCCAGTACGGCGACACCTGGCTCCGGGTGGAGCCGATGACGCGCGGCGGCGGCTTCGAGTTCGTCGACGACGTTTTCGGCGGCGCCGTGCCGCGCAACTTCATCCCCTCGGTCGAGAAGGGCGTGCGCGAGTGCATGAAGAAGGGGATCCTCGCCGGCTACCCGGTCGTGGACATGAAGGTCACCCTGTACGACGGCTCCTCCCACGACGTGGACTCCTCCGACATGGCGTTCCAGATCGCGGCGTCGATGGGCCTGCAGAAGGTGTTCATGGACGCCCGGCCGATCCTGCTCGAGCCCATCATGAACGTCGAGGTCAACACGCCCGCCGACCACGCCGGCGACGTCATCGGCGACCTGAACTCCCGCCGGGGGCGCATCGTGGGCATGGAACCGGCGGGCGAGACGGCGGCGGTGCGCGCGGTGGTGCCGATGTCCGAGATGCTGACCTACGAGTCGAGCCTGCGCTCGATGACCGGCGGCCGCGGCGGCTACTCGATGGAGTTCTCCCACTACGAGGAGGTCCCATCCTTCCTCGCCGACAAGGTCATCAAGGAGGCGAAAGCTGAGAAGGAGAGCGCCGAGAAGCACTAGCGCCGGCGGGGTCCTTGGTAGAATAGGCCCGCAATGATCTTCCAGCAGATCCTCAACGAGGAATCCGGCTGTCTGTCGTATCTGATCGGCTGTAGCGAGGCCGGGAAGGCGCTCGTCGTCGACCCCGGCCGTGACCGTGTTCCCGAGTACCTCCGTCTTGCCGCCAAGAAGGGCCTCACGATCAGCCACATCCTCGAGACGCACACCCACGCCGACCACATCTCCGGCAATCGCGACCTGGCCGAGGCGGTGAGGGCGCCGATCCTGGTGCACCGCACCTCCGGCGTGGTCTTCGAGCACGAGGAAGTGCAGGACGGCGACGAGATCGTGATCGGCACGGTGCGCTTCAAGGTCGCGCACACGCCCGGCCACACCCCGGACTCGATCTGTCTCCTGGTCACGGACCTCTCGCGCGGCGATCTGCCGTGGTTCGTCCTGACCGGCGACATGCTCTTCGTCGGCGCGGTGGGGCGCCCCGATCTCGGCGGCGCGCGCGCGGCGGAAGACGCCTGGGAGAGCCTGCAGCGCGTGCTCCTGCCGCTCGACGACAGCGTCGAGGTCTATCCGGCCCATGGCGCGGGCTCGTCGTGCGGGAAGGCCATGTCCTCCAAGTCGGGGTCGACGATCGGCTTCGAGCGCCGCTTCAACCCGGCGCTCCAGTTCCGCGAGCGGGGCGCGTTCGTCGACTTCCTGATGCGCGACCTGCCGCCGAAGCCGCCGTCGTTCGAGAAGATCGTCAGCAAGAACAAGGGGCTCGTCTCGCTCACGGCGGCCAAGCCGCGCCCGTACAGCGCGCGCGAGGCGGCGGAGGCGCTGCGCCGCGGCGAGATCGTCCTGGACCTGCGCGACCCGGCGACCTACGGCGAGGCGCACGTTCCCGGCGCGATCAACGTGTGGATCGAGAGCCCGCAGTTCGCCGAGCGCGTCGCCGGCATGGTCCCCGCGGGCGTCCCGCTGCTCCTCCTGGCGCAGGGGCCGTCGGATCTCGATCGCGCCATTCCGGCCCTGTCCCGCGTCGGCGTCGACGAGGTCACCGGCTTTCTCCAGTGGGGCATGATCGAGTGGCGCAGCGAGGGCTTCGCCGCCGAGTCGGTCCCGCAGATCACGGTCAACGAGCTGGCCGAGTGGCTCGAGCAGGGCCGCGAGGTCACCGTGATCGACGTCCGCGAGCACTCCGAGTGGCTCGACGGCCACATCAAGGGCGCCACGCACCTGCCGATGCTGGAGGCGTCGGCCCGCCACGGCGAGGTGCCCGCCGACCGGCCGAAGGCCGTGCTCTGCGCGGGCGGTCTTCGCTCGAGCACCGCGATCAGCGCGCTCAAGCGCCACGGCCTCACGGGCCTCTATAACGTCACCGGCGGCATGACCGCGTGGAAGCGCTCCGGCTATCCCGTCGTCCGGTCGTCAGCGGATCCCGGCTCAGCATCTCGCCCGTGATCGCCTGATGGCGAGCTCGTTCGCCCCGCAGTACGCGGCGCTCTTCGCGCGTCCGTGGGTGGTGTGGGCCGCGGCCGTCCTCATGGCCACCCTGAACGTCTTCCTCTTCGCCTTCGATCGCCCGTGGACCGCCTCGGACGGGCTCCGCAACTGGGGCGACTGGGTCCTGACCGGCGCGGGTCTCGCGCGCCGCGCCGACCTCCTGCCGCCCTGGCTCTACTCGGGATCGATCCTCAACATCGGCGTGATCGTGGGCGGCACGCTGGCGGCGCTGCTCTCGCGTGAGTTCGCGATTCGCGTGCCGCCCGCTCCCGAGCTTGCCAAGGGCGCCGCCGGCGGGCTCCTGATGGGCGTCGGCGCGGTGCTCGCGTTCGGCTGTAACATCGGCGGCTTCTTCTCGGCGACCAGCGCGCTCTCGCTCTCCGGCCTCGGGATGATGCTGGGGCTCGGTGCGGGCGCTTACCTCGGCCTGCGCTACCTGCTCTGGGAAGTCGCCCACCGCCCAGGCTGGTCG
>DASRIY010000337.1:0-16069 GCA_035649755.1 Candidatus Methylomirabilota bacterium | reverse complement strand
CCGATGCCGGCGAGGCCGCCCACCAGCGTCACCGCGAGCGACTCGGCGAGCACCTCGCGCCCGAGCTGCAGGTCGGTGGCGCCGAGCGCGCGCTTGACGCCGAAGTCGCGGATGCGCTCGAAGACGGCCGCGGCCATCGTGTTCGCGAGCGAGAGACCGCCGATGACGAAGGCGAGCACGCCGATACCGGCCAGAAGCGCCGAGAAGAACACAGTGGACGAGCGAAGGAGCCGGCTCAGCTCGCTCGGCAGCTGGACGTTCACGTTGGGCACGCGCTCCCGGATGCGAAGCGCCACCTGGTCTGGGTCCTCGCCGTCTTGCCATCCGACCGCAGCGCCGGTGTTGAGGTCACCCGCGGTCAGCGGCACCGCACCCGAGGCGAGCACGGTTCTGAGGAGGCGGTCCTTGGCGACCCACTGCGCGCGCGCGTCGGCGATCGGCACGATCACGAACCGGTCGGGCGCCGTCAGCATTCGCTCGAGAACCCCGATCACCTCGAACGACTCGTCGTCGAGCTTGAGGTGACTGCCCACGCCGAGGTTGCGCGAGGTCGCGAACGAGGCGCCGATCACCGCGACGCGCCGGTCGCCCTCGCGGAAGAACCGGCCGGTCCTGAGCGGCAGCGTCGGATAGTGGCGGTTGGGCGACGGCACCGAGAGGTCGACGCCGAGGATCAGCTCCTGCGTGAGCGTCATGAACTGCGAGGTCGACGGGTCGAGCGGCAGCATGACCTGGCCCTGCACGCCCGAGACGCCCGGCACCTCCGCGATGGCGCGAATGGTCGCTGCCGGCAGGATGCCGCCCGCGGTGAATCCGGTCCCCATGCCCATGCCGCGTCCGGCCACCGAGATCTGGCCGAGCACGAAGCGGTCGCCGCCCTCGATGAAGCGGACGATCCGCTCGCTCATCGCGCCGAGGGACACGAGCCCGGCGACGCCGATGGTGATGCCGAGGATCGTGAACAGATAACCGCGCAGGATCCGCAGGGACTTCACCACTCGAGTCGCGACTCGACCGGGCGCCCCGTGCGCCGGCGCGTCCAAACGTTCATGCGCGCCGCGAAAAAGAGGACGCGCAGCGCCAGCCGCGTGCTCCAGCCCATCTTCATGAACGCCCCGCCCGAGAGCACGCTGAGCACCGCCTCCAGGACCCACTTCGACTTCGGCCGCAGGAAGACCTCGAAGAACGCGGGCTCGTAGTACTTGTGGATGAACTGGAAGAACGGCCGCAGGCCGCGCTCGACGGCCTTCTGGTAGGGCGCAAAGCGCGCGGCGGTGAAGCGTCCGTCCCTGAGCGCCGCGTCCACTGCCTGCGCCGCCAGCTCGCCCGACTGGATCGCGATGTGAACGCCGCTCGAGAAGATCGGGTCGACGAACGCGATCGCGTCGCCCACCGCCAGGAACCGGTCCCCGACGAGGGGCCCGTTCACGTACGAGAAGTTGGCGACCGGATGAATCTCCGTCTCGCGGCGGGCGCCGGCCAGCCGGCGCTCGACCGCCGGGCAGCGGCGGATCATCTCGGCGTAGAGCGCGTCGAGCGGCCCCGGCCACTCCCGCACGGTCCGCGCGTGCATGACGCAGCCGAGACTGGTCAGATCGCCCGCCAGCGGGATCCACCAGAACCAGCCGTCGTCGAAGACGTAGATGCCGATGATGCCCGCCTCGCGGCCCGCGGCGCGCGCGGCGCCGCGGAAGTGCGCGAAGAGCGCGACCTTGCCGAGATTGGGGATGCGCTCGCGGCGTCCGAGCTTCGTCGCGACGAGCCCGTCGCGTCCGGTCGCGTCGATCAGGAACTTTGCGCGTGCGGTCTGGAGCCCGCCCTCGTGGCGCGCGGTCACCGAGACGCCGTCGGAGTCGAGCGCGAACGACTCGACCGAGGCCCGCTGGCGGACCTCGGCCCCCTGCTTGGCCGCGTGGTCGAGGAGCAGCGCGTCGAAGTCCGCGCGGTGAACCTGGTACGAATGGCTCGGCCACGGCTTGTTGGTCAGGAAGTAGAACGTGTGCTCGTAGTCGCCTTCCTGATCGTGGAACATGGCGCCGTACTTCACCTGGAAGCCGTGCGCGGCGATCGCCGGCAGCACGCCCATGCGCTCGAGGATGGGCAAGGTCGCCGGCAGGAGCGACTCGCCGACGTGGAAGCGCGGGAAGGGCTCGCGCTCGAACAGGAGGACGCGGCGGCCCGCGCGGGCGAGGAATGCGGCGGTGGTGGAGCCCGCGGGCCCGCCACCGACGACGATGACGTCGTGCTCGTCGGTCGCCATCGGCGCGCTCATCGCTGGGGCCTCACCGGGTCCGCAACGGGCTCGACCCGCCCGGGGTCGCCGTCGAGCCGCTCCTGCGAGCAAAGCCAGCGCACGAGCGGCGAGACGACGTCGGGCGTCGTTCGCGGCGCGAACGTCTGCACGATCAAGAGCGTGAGGATCACGGGCGCAGCCGCGGTCGCGGGCGCGGCGACCAGCGCGCGCCGCGGCCGCGGATCCTGTCGCCACAGGGCGACCCGGTTCAGCACGTGCTGGATCGCCTCGTTGCCGAGCGCCGTCCACCAGAGCGAGAAGTTGCCGGCGTAGATCGAGATCCGCTCCATCGTGGCGGCATGGCGCGCGCGCCGGCGCTCGCCGAGAAACGGCTTCACCAGGGCGCCGGCGAGCGCACCGGCCTCGACGGCCCAGCGAGTCACCACCCGCGTCGCGATGTAGCCGCCGATCGCGATGCCGTCGCTGACCGGACGGAACCGGCTTCGCTGGCGCGTGCGCGGCAGGGCGGCAATGGGCACCTCGTGCACGCGCCAGCCGCGGGTGACGCCAGCCATCAGCGCCTCGGTCTCGAGCACGAAGCCTCCACGACGGAGACGGACGTCGTCGAAGAGCGCCACCGGATACGCGCGGAAGCCCGACTGGGTGTCCTGAATGCTGAGCCCGCACGCCCAGTTCACGAAGAACCCGGCGACGCGAATCGCATTGAGCCGCGCGGGCGGCAAGCCGTCGGGCTCGTCGAGACGCCCGCCGATGACGATCGTCCGCGGCATCGCCCGCGCCGCGTCGAGCAGCCGCCCGAGATCGGCCGGCCGGTGCTGGCCGTCGCCGTCGAGCGTCACCACGATCGAGGCGCCGCGGGCCCGGGCCGCCTCGATGCCCGTGCGGATCGCGGCGCCCTTGCCGCGTCGCCTGGGATGGCGATGAACCTCGGCGCCGGCCCGCCGGGCGATCTCCGCGCTTTCGTCGCGGGAGCCGTCGTCGACGACCAGCACCGGCGCGAAGCGGAGAGCGCCGCGGACGATCTCGCCGACGGTGTCGGCCTCGTTGAAGACCGGAACGACGATGAGCGCGTTCACGCGAGCGCGCGCTCGGTCGTGGGCCTCGGGCTCGATCGCTCGCGCCTCGCCCCCGGGCCCGCGACGACGATCGCCACTTGATTGCCGCCGCGCGCGACGGCGTGAACGAGGGCCAGCCCATCGCCCGCTTCGGCCGCCGCGGTCACCACGACCCGGGCCGCCAGCCCGGAATGCCGGCCAGCCGCCAGGCTGAGCGCGCGGCGGGACGGCTGGTGCGGAGCGAGCGCCCGGTCGAGGATCGCGTCTTCCCAGGCTTCCCGCTCGGCATCACCGCTGGCCGAGGTGTAGACGTGGCCGATCTCTTCGGCGCCGGCGCCGGCCTCCGCCAGCGCCGCGGCGATGGCCTTCGAGTCGGCGCCCCGGCCGATGCCGTGCGGCCGCGCCGGCAGGGCGCGCCACGCCATGCCGACGATCTCGGCGAGGATCGCGGCGCCCCGGGCTTGCGCCGACTCGAGCGACTCGAGGACCACGAAGCCCGCGCCGTCGCTCCGCACGTCGCCACCGCCGCCGATCTCACGGATCGTCTGGACGACCTTCGGCGGCGGCTCGTCGGCGCCGCCGGCCAGGCAGGCGCGGATGCGGCCAGCGCGGATCATCGCCGCGCCCCGCGCGATCGCCAGCTCGCCGGCGACCGTCCACGTGTTGAGCGTCAGCGAGAGATCCTTAGCCGAGACGGCAATCGCGGTCGTGGCGGCCATCGTGTTCATGACCGTGTGCGGGAACAGGAGCGGCGAGACACCGACCGGCCCGCCGCGCAGGTAGCCGTCGACGAACGCGATCGTGGAGACCATGTCGCCGAACTCGGTGCCGACCAGGAGCGCCAGGTCGCCGCGCGCGTCGAGCCCGGCCTCGCCCAGCGCCAAGCGCGCGGCCGCCACCGTGAACTGGCAGATGCGCGACAGGCGCCGCGCCTCGGTCTCGTCGAGGAGCCGGCTCGTCAGGCCCGACGTGTGGCCGTCGACCACGCCGGCGCCGGTGACGACGACCCGCGTGCTCACCCCGCGCGCCTGAACAGGAGCGTCACGTTCTGCCCGCCGAAGCCGAACGAGTTCGAGATGGCGTGCTCGACGGTGACCTCGCGCGCCTTGTGCGGCACGCAGTCGAAGGCGATCTCGGGATCGACGTTCTCGAGCCGCGCGGTGGGCGGGACGAGCTCGTTCACGAGCGAGAGCACGGTCGCCACCGCCTCGAGCGAGCCGGCCGCCGCCATCGTGTGGCCGATCATCGACTTCGTGGAGCTGACGAGAACCCTCCCCTCGCCGAAGACGGTCCGCATCGCGCGCGCCTCGATCCGGTCATTCTGTAGGGTCGCCGTGCCGTGGGCGTTGACGTAGCCGACGTCGCCGGGCGCCACGCCCGCCTGCGCCAGCGCGACGCGCATCGCCCGCGCCATCCCCTCGCCCTCGGGATGCGGCGCCGTCACGTGGTACGCGTCGCCGGTCATGCCATAGCCGGCCAGCTCGGCGTAGACCCGCGCCCGGCGGGCCTTCGCCCGCCGAGGGTCCTCGAGCACGACGAATGCCGCGCCCTCGCCGAGGGACATACCGCGGCGATCGCGGTCGAACGGGCGGCACGGCGCCGGGTCGAGGAGCTTGAGGGCGTTGAACCCCATGAAGCAGATCCGGGTCAAGGCGTCGACACCGCCGGCAACCGCGAGCGGAACGACCCCGTCCGCCACCAGGTCGGCCGCGAGCGCAAGCGAGCCGGCGCCCGAGCTGCACGCGGTCACGATCGTCTCGCGCGGGCCGCCGAGGCCGAGCGCGCTGCCGACGACATCCGCGTGGGACGAGGGAAAGCACGACGTGAGCGCCGGCGGCATCGGCGCGGCGCCGGCGCGGGTGCGCTGCCAGTACCACGCCTCGGTCTCCATCATGCCGCCGCCGACGGCGCCCACGATCAGCGCGGCGTCGGCGCGTTCGGCGCGCGCGATCCCGGCGTCGTCCAAAGCCTCGCGGGCCGCCGCGAGCGCGATCCGATCCGCCCGGGAGCGACGGCCCGAGCCTGTGATGCCGGCCGGCACCTCGGCCGCGATCTGGCACCGGAAGCCCTCGGTCTCGATCAGGGTGATGGGGCGGATCGCGCAGCTGCCGCTCGCGATCCCTTCCCAGAAGGCTTTGACGCCGGCCCCGAACGGGCTGACGACGCCGAGCCCGGTGACAGCAACGGACTTCACGCGCCGGCGGTCCTCGAGGCGATGTATCGCGACAGCGTATCGAACGAGGCGAAGTGCGGGGCCAGATCGGCGGCCTCGTCCATCACGATACCGAAGCGCTCCTCGATCGCGATCGCCAGCTCGATGAAGTCGAGCGAGTCCAGGCCGATCGAGCCATCGACGCCTTTCGGCATGGTCGTCTCGAGCGTCAGGTCGACGGCCTGGCGCGGATCGAACTTGAGCCGCGTCACGAGAATCGTCTTGAGCTCGTCGAACACTTCTTTGGCTTCCATAGCCCTCCTAGGCCTCTATTCCCAGTAGAGTCCGGCGCGACGGCCGCGCCACTCGCCCGTGAGCGCGACCGAATCGGCGGCCCCCGCGGCGCGGGCGAGCGCCAGCGCGATCAGGGGTCCGCAGGCGAACGTCTCGCCGGCGCGAGCACGCGCAAGCGTCTCGAGCGCCGACGGCGTCCGGGGCGCGTCGTAGCGGACGCGCCGGACGCCCGGCACCAGGAGCGCGCACGCCGCCGCCTCGACCAGCGGCCGCTTCACGAGCCAGCGTCCCCGGGAGTAGAGATCGGCACACTCCTCGAACGTCTCGACCGCGAGCACCAGCGCGCGCTCGCACCGGCCGTCGGCGATGAGGCGCGTCGCCTGCCACAGGGCATCGATCGTCGCAGCGGCGCCGCCGATCAGGATGCCATAGGGACCAGTCAGCTCGAACTCGATCGCGACCTCGCCCGCCATCGTGCTCGGCGCGGTGTACGGAAAGTACGTGCCGCCCGAGACGGCGCCGGTGGTGCGCGCCTGCCGCAGGGCCTCCGCGACCACGAATGCCTGGTTCGACGAGCCGTACGCGGCCGCCGTCACGTAGAGCAAGGCCGTCGAGCATCCCCGTATGATGTCACGATCGATACCGCTCTCGCGCAGGAGAGCGTCGACCGCCGCCACGCCCAGGAGGCACTCCCGGGTGGCGCGCCGGAACCGGTCGCCGTCGAGCGCCGGGCGGCCCAGCGGGATCACCGCGCGGCCGCCCGCCGCCTGCGCGGCGTCCGCGGGGAGCGCGTCCGTGCCCGGTCCCCAGCCCGTGAGCACCGAGACCGCCTCGAGCGCCACGCTCATGCGGACGCGCCCTCCAGCACGAGCGCGGCGTTGCAGCCACCGAAGCCCAGCGAGGTGCTCAGGCTCACGTGCGGCCGGACGGCCCGCGGCGAGCCCATCACGTGATCGAGGTCGCAGACCGGATCGGGCTCCTCGAGGCCGACCGTGTGCGGCACGACGCCGTCGCGCGAGGCCAGGAGGCACGTGAGGGCCTCGAGCGTCGCGGCCGCGCCCATCGAGTGGCCGAGCGCGCCCTTGATCGAGTTGACGGGAATGCGCGACGTCCGCTGACCGAGGGTGCGCCGGAGCACCTCGGCCTCGATCCGGTCGTTGAGCGGGGTGCCGGTGCCGTGCGCGCTCACGAACTCGATGCTGTCGGCCGTCAGGCCGGCCTCGTCGAGGGCCGTGCGCACCGCGAACTCGAGGCCCCGACCCTTCGGATCGGGGGCACTGATGTGCGAGCCATCGCTGGCGCTCGCGTGGCCGAGCAGTCGTCCAAGCCGCGGTCCTCCCCCGCCTTCGTCGCGGGTCATCAAGACGAGCGCGGCGGCCTCGCCCAGCAGGAGTCCGCTGCGCCGGCGATCGAAGGGACGAATCCGCTCGCGCGTCAGGGAGCGGAGCGCGTCGAACCCGCGCATCACGAAGCGACAGAGCCCGTCGTAGCCGCCGGCGATGACCGCGTCGACGACGCCGGCGTGCAGGAGCTCGGCGCCGGTACCCAGAGCGGTTGCGCCGGCCGCGCACGCCGTGCCCACCGTGAGCACGGGTCCGCGCGCGCCGAGCCAGCGGGCGAGCCCGTGGGCCGGACTGTCGTAGAAGGCGCGGGCGGCGTGACGCACCCGGCCCTTTTGCGCGATGGCGCGCTCGAGCTGCTCGACGCCGCCGAGCGCCGTGCCCACGACGACGGCGACACGCTCGGGAGCGGCCGAAAGGGGCGCGCGGGCGAGAAGGTCCTGCGCCGCGGCCAGCAGGAGCTGCGTGGCGCGACATCCGGCGCGGCCGACCGGAGGCATCGGCTTGAGCTTCTTGATCTCGCCGCCGCGGCCGACCCGCAGGTCGTCCACCGGGAAGCGCTCGATCATCGAAATGCCATCGGTGCCGGTCACGAGCCCCGACCAGAAGCCGTCGAGGTCGGCGCCGAGCGGGGTCACGGCCCCGGCGGCGACGATCGTGACGGGCTCAGCGCGCCGGCGAGACGTCATCACAGGAGTCGCGAGTAATACATCTGGTACGCCCGGATCGGTCCGGGGTCCGTGTCATAGACGTCGGTCGCCCAGAAGCCCCGCGCGCCCTGATCGAACGTGATGATCCCGGGCCCGTCCGGGTTGTTCGGGTCCCAGACCACGAAGTCGATAGCCCCTTTCTTCGGAATCGACTCGAACACCACGACTGTGTGGTTCAGCTCGGGTTTCGGAAAATTCGACACGAGGAGCTGCACCAGGTGACCGGCCCGGAGCTCGCTGATGATCAACAGCGCCAGCCGCTCCTGATGGTCGTCGCTGATTGGCAGGGCCACGCGCCAGTTCGTCCAGTGAAACATGGTCCACCACCGCCCGCCCAGCCCTTCCTTGACCGCGGCTTCCTGCTCGCGCGAGAACTCGCGCAGGCTCGCGTAACCCGGAATCACGATGCGGTCGGCAGGGGCCGGCACCGGCTCGTACGGCGCCCGCGCGGCGACCTCCTTGACCCGTTCGATGTAGCCCGCGTGATCGAGCTTGGGGAGCGCGGGATCGAAGCGCACGTACTGCGCGAACTGACGGATGCCCCGGGCCAGCACGAAGCAGTAGTTCGCGTAGAGCCCGGGCTCGTCGTCCGGATGACGCGAGCGAATCATGTTCGGGAACGCGAACGTGTCGCGCTCGAACGAGAACGTCGACACCGCCACGGGCGCCTCGAGGCCGAGCAGCGCGCCGCCGTTGGTGGACGGGGCGCTCGCACAGGCGACCGTCAGGAGGACGGCGGCGCTGAGGAGAGCTGCGAGGCGTGAGTACACGATGAAATTCAATGCCTTACCCTAAATGGCACCGTCGCGATCGTCAAGAGCGCGTGTTATTCTGCGCCCGGTCGTCCCGCATGAGCCGAACGATCGGGGCTCTCTACCGGCTCCTCTACGCCGGATTCCTCTCACGTCTGCCCGAACCGGCCGCAATCAGGCTCGGACAGAGCGTGCTCCGCCGGCTCCCGCTCGATCGCCTGCCCTGGTTTCGGCTGGCCGATTCGCGGCTGGCCATCACGCTCGGGGGCATCGCGCTGCCCAATCCGGTCATCCTAGCGGCCCAGTACTACGACCCGGCCATTCTTTCGCGGGCGATGGGGTTGGGCTTCGGCGCGGTTACCGCCAAGTCCATCACGGTTGGACCGCGGCCCGGGCATCCACAGCCGAATCTCGTCCGCACGCGGAGCCAGGCGGGTCCGGGGCTGGTGAACTGCAACGGCTTTCAGAACCCCGGGCTCGACGCTTTCCGCGCGTCTCTGACCTCGCTGCGCCACCGGGTGCCCCTGATCGTGAGCGTCGCGGGCGAATCGACCGCCGACTACGTGAAGCTCGTGCGCGAGCTCGGTCCGCTCGGCGAGCTGGTCGAGTTCAACATCTCCTCGCCGAATACGAAGCTCGTGTACGAGTGGAGCAAGAAACCCGGCGACCTCGCGGCGATGCTCCGCGAGGTCCGCACGGCGACCACCAAGCCGCTCATCGTCAAGATCTCGCCCGATTTCGCCGATGTGAACGAGCGCGAGATCATTCCGGCTGCGCTGGACGCCGGCATCCGGATCGTCAACTACGGCAACACCCGGCGGATCGAGGATCGCCGCCTCTCGCAGGGCGCCGGTGGCCTCTCCGGCCCCGATATCTTTCCGGCGACCCTGGAAAACGTGCGCCGCACGCGCCGCACCTTCGGCGCCGCGCTCGAGATCATCGCGACCGGTGGCGTGGACGAGCCCGAGAAGGCTTGGCAACTGCTGCAAGAGGGCGCAAACGCGGTCGGCTACTTCACCGGATTCATCACGCGCGGTCCGATCCTGGCTCGACAGATCCTCGAGCGCATCCTGGCCGCCCGCTGACGACACCTGGCACGCTCCAGAATGCGCACAGGTTATCCACTTGTCCACCGCTGTCCACAGCCAACGAAAACGCACGATCTGACGCGGTCTGGCGGGCGCACTGGAAAAATATGCCGGTCCATTCGTCCACGGAGGGCGCGCTCGCAAAAATTCCCGGATTCCACGCGGCTCCCTGTCGTGGCGGCGCGTGTAGCTCGCATTTCTCGCCGCCAAACGAAACCTTGACCTGAAAAGACGGCGCTCGTAAGGTTGGCGGGCCATGTTTCCCTTTCACGTCAACGCGGCACCGCGGTCACCCCGACCGGCACTGTCTGGAGGTACAAAGCGCGATGGACGGCAGCAGCAGGAAACCACTGGCGAAGGTGGAAGGCCGGCGACGCCTGCGTCTGAGCGGTGTGACTGTCGCCTTTCGCGGCACGCCCAATCTCGATGACTGGGTGGCCTACATCGTGAACGGGACCAAATCGAAGAAGCTGATCCTGGCCGATCACTCGTCTGAGCGCAAAGTGAAGTCGCTCCTTTCACGCCTGCAGACACTGCCGCGAAAGGATATCGAGAAGCTCGCCAAGAGCTAGGGCTGGACGACACCCCGCTCGGCCAGACTCACGAACCGGCCGTGCCCGATCACCAGGTGATCGTGGATGCGGAGGTCGAGCAGGCGGGCGCACTCGACGAGCTGCCGCGTGAGGCGAATGTCTTCGCGGCTGGGCGTCGGATCGCCGCTCGGGTGGTTGTGGATCAGGACCACCGACGCGGCCGATTCGAGAATCGCCGGCTTGAACACCTCGCGCGGGTGCACGAGGCTCGCCGACAGCGTGCCCTCGGAGATGACGCGGTCGCGCAGCAGGCCGTTCTTGGCGTCGAGGAGCGCGATGCGGAACACCTCGCGCGTGAGGTTCTCCATGAGGGGCGCGAACGCCGCGTAGACGTCGACGGGGCTGGACAGCACGACGCGCGCTCCCGGCGTGCGGGCCCGCAGGCGCCGCGTCAGCTCGAAGGTGGCGACCAGCCGGGCGGCCTTGGCCGGTCCGAGGCCCGCGTGCCGCGCGAGCTCGACAGCCTCGAGCGCGGCGACACCCGCCAGCGATCCGTACGCCGCCAACACCTCGCGCGCAACCTCGATCGCGCTCTTGCCGCGCGTCCCCGAGCCGAGCTGGATAGCCAGGAGCTCGGCGTCGGCGAGGGCCTCCGGACCGTTCCAGTAGAGCCGCTCACGCGGCCGCTCGGCCTCGGGCCAACGGTCGATCGCCATACCGACTCGTAGCGCGAGCGGCGCGCGGCGGTCAATGCTGCGGGATCAATACACCCCGGACGTTCACGACGCCGCGGACCGGTCAGGCGCGAATCGTGATCGATCGTGGCTCGTCGCCGACGCCGCCGATGTGCACGTGGATGGTTTCGGGCGGCAGGAGCGGCCGGAGCTTGTCCGCCCACTCGATGATCGTCACGCCCGGGCCGCCCATCATCTCGAGCAGGCCCAGGTCGATCAGCTCGGTCATGCTGTCGGTCCGGTAGGCGTCGACGTGATGGACGACCACGCGCCCCCGATACTGGTTGACGAGCACGAAGGTCGGGCTCGTCGCGCGCGTGGTGGCGCCGAGCCCGCGCACGAGCCCCTGCACGAAGCACGTCTTTCCCGCGCCGAGCTCGCCGGTGAGGGCGACAACGGCGCCCGCGCCGAGCGTCCGGCCCAGGCGCTCGCCGGCGGCCTCGGTCTCTTCGGCGCCGGCGCTGACGATCTCAGTCGCGGGCGCCACCGAGCCTCTTGAACGCCTCCGGAATGGCCGCGATGACGTCGCGGGCAATCAGCGATTCCTCGCCGACGCGCTCGGCCGCAATGTCCCCCGCGCTGCCGTGCAGGTAGACGCTCGACTGCAAGGCGGCCTCGGCGTCCAGACCGCGGGCCAGGAACGCGCCGAGCATGCCCGTGAGGACATCGCCGGTCCCGCCGCTCGCCATCCCAGGATTGCCCGTCGGATTCAGGAAGGCGTGCCCGTCGGGCGCGGCGATCACGCTATGGGCGCCCTTGAGGACGACGTGCGCCCGGTACCGGGTCGCGAATGCGCGGGCCGTCTCGAGCCGATCGCGCTGCACGTCGCTCACGCCGACTCCGAGCATCCGGGCCATCTCTCCGGGGTGCGGCGTCAGACACCGGGCCCGCGGCGCGGCGCGCAAGAGCTCGAGATGGCCGACCAACGCGGTCAAGGCATCGGCATCGACAGCCATCGGCTTGTCGAGCTTCTCGATCAGGCTCCGCACGACCTGTCGGGTCTCGTCCTCGAGGCCCAAGCCGGGACCGATCGCCACCGCGTCGCGCGGCGCCGCGAGCTCGGCGATGACTTCCCGGGCCTTCAGCGCGAGCGTGTGAGCGGGCGTCTCCGGCAGCGGCTCGGTCATCGCCTCGAGCACGTGAGCGGCGACAATAGGCTGCTGGCTCGCCGGCGTGGCGACCGTGACGAGCCCGCTCCCGCTGCGCATCGCAGAGGCGGCGCCGAGCGCCGCGGCGCCGGTCTTGCCCAGCGAGCCCGCCACCAGGAGCAGATGGCCGTAGGTGCCCTTGTGTGCCGCGCGCGCCCGTGGCGGAAAGTGCGGGGCCACGTCGCGCGCCTCCAGGAGGAATGTGCTGATGCCGCGCGCAACCTCGGCCTCCGGGACGCCGATCGGGATGACGCTCACCCGCCCGGCCAGTCCGTCGCCGGGCGCGGCGAGCAGGCCGCGCTTGAGGCCGGCAAACGTCAGGGTCATGACCGCCCGGACCGCGACTCCGGCCGGTGCGCCGCCGTCGGCGGGGAGCCCCGAGGGAATGTCGAGCGCCACGATGGGCCGCCCGCTGGCGTTCATCAGCTCGATCGCGCGCGCGACCTCGCCGCCGGGCGCGCCGCGCGAGCCGGTGCCGAGGAGCGCATCGACGACGACGTGCGCGCGCCCGAGGAGAGCGGCGAGCGCCTGGTCGTCCTCGAATCGCCAGGGGCGAATGCCGGTGGGACGCAGCGCCTCCAGCTTGAGCCGCGCGTCGCCGCCGACATCGTCCGGAGCGCACGCGAGCACGACGGACGGCGCGGCGCCACGGCGCTTGAGCCAGCGCGCGACGACGAATCCGTCACCGCCGTTGCCGCCCTTGCCGCAGACGATGACGACGCGCGCGCCGCGCCGCGGCGCGCCGAGCGCCGGGAGCGCGGCGGCGATGGCCTCGGCCGCGCCGCGGCCGGCGTTCTCCATGAGGGTGGCGCCGGGAATGCCGATCTCCGCGATCGCGCGGCGATCCAGCCGCCGCATCTCCTCGGCGGTAAAGACGCCCAGCACGGCGGCTATGGTCCGGCGGGGAGCGGGAAGGCCTGGACCAGGAAGTCGGCGAGGATCGCGGTGTACGTCTCCCGCCACTCGACGCGCGCGGCCTTCGGAAGCTCGATGTGCAGCGCCTGCCGCGGCAGCCTGAGAATGCCCGCGCGCTTGGCGCCGGTCGCCGCATAGCGGATGGTGTCGGCCGGCTCGATGAGAATCTCGAGCCGCGGGGCCGCGCGGTCGGCACGCAGGTGCGCGTCGCGGATCAGCTCGCAGAGCGTCTTGAGCCGCTCCGCCTCGGCCCGGTCGACGCCGACGGTGGCGATCTCGATCCGGTTCGCCGCGTCGGGATGACTGTTGCCGTGGATCTCGGCGTAGAACACCAGGGGCCCCTGCGCGATGTCGCGCACCCGACGCTCGTACGCCTCGTACACGCGGCGGGCGGCTTCGGTGGCGACTTCCTCGGACGGCGGGCGACCCGGCAAGCCCTCGAACGGGCGGTTCACCTCGTACCGGCGCCCGGCGCGATCGCGCCCATCGGGCTCGATGTTGAATCCGGTCGCGATGACCACCCCGAAGCCGGTACGGCGGCCGAGCTCGGCGACGATGTCCGCGGTGCGCGCGTCGGAGATTCCGTGCGGTGCCGCCACCACGACGCCGGGCCGGCCCGCCGTGCCGGAAAGCCGGCCGGGCGCGCCGTCGAGCTCCGGGACGGCGACACTGGCCTTGGGCACACAGCCGGACAGGGCGGCGGAGACGAGCGCCACGCTAATCGTCCACCAGCATCGCCTGCGCGAGCGCATAGTCCCCTTCGTGCGTCAGGGAGAGCAGCATCCGGCTGCCGCCCTTGCCCAATCCGATCTCTCGCGAGCGGCCCGAGAGAACCAGCGTCGGGGCCTGCATGCGCTCGCGGCGCACCTCGAGCTCGCGCCAGCGGACGCCGAGCTGGAGCCCTGTGCCAAGCGCCTTGAGCCCCGCTTCCTTGGCGGCGAACCGCGCCGCGAAGTGGGGCGCCGGATCGGACCGCGCGCGACAGTAAGCGATCTCGCCGTCGGTGAAGACACGGTGCAGGAACCGGTCCTGCCACCGGTCGATCAGCTCGCGCATGCGCGGGATGCGGACCAGGTCGATCCCGATGCCGGCGATCGTCACGAGGCGCCGAGCTGGGAGCCGATGAGCCCCGCGAGGTCGGCGGCCATCGCCTGGATGCGGGCGCCATCCGCGCCCTCGATCATGACGCGCGCGAGCGCCTCGGTGCCGGAGTAGCGGATGAGGACCCGTCCGCGCCCGTCCATCTCGCGTTCGAAGGCTTTCACACGCTCGGGGACGCCGGCGATGGAGTCGATGGGCGGCTTCGACTTCACGGGCACGTTCACCAGCACCTGGGGAAACTTGCGCATGACCGACGCCAGCGACGCGAGCGGCTCGCCGGTCTCGGCGGCCACCGAGAGCAGCGCCAGCGCCGAGAGAATACCGTCGCCGGCGGGGGCATGGTCGAGGAACAGGAGATGCCCCGACTGCTCGCCTCCGAGATTGGCGCCGAGACGCTGCATTTCCTCGAACACATTGCGGTCGCCGACCTGCGTCTTGACCACCCGAATACCCGCGGCCTCCAGCGCCTGGTCGAGGCCCAGGTTGGCCATGACCGTGGTGACCACCAGGTTCTGCTTGAGCCGCTGGCGCGAGGCGAAGTGGCGGCCGGCGATCGCGAGGGCATAGTCGCCGTCCCGGATCTCGCCGGTGTGGTCGATCGAGATGAGCCGGTCGCCGTCGCCGTCGAAGGCAAAGCCGATCGATGCCCCGCTGGCGCGCACCTTCTTCTGGAGGTTCTCGGGATGGAGCGCGCCGCACCGGGCGTTGATGTTGATACCGTCAGGCCGTACGCCGACCGTGAGCACCCGGGCGCCCAGGAGGCGGAAAACTCGGGGCGCCACGCGGTAGGCCGCACCGTGGGCGCAGTCGAGGGCGATCGTCAGGCCGTGGAGATCGAGCGGAAAGCAGGCACACAGGAAGTCGGCGTACTCGCTCTCGGCGCGGTCGAAGCTCACGAGCTTGCCGATCTGGGCGCCGCGCGCCCGGGGCGCCGCGTCGGGGCCGCCGAGTCGCTGCTCGACCTCGGCCTCCCAGGAGTCCGGGAGCTTCGTACCCTCCGACGAGAAGATCTTGATGCCGTTGTCCTCGAACGGGTTGTGCGAGGCGCTCAGCACGATGCCGCCGTGCGCCTCGAGCCGCCGCGTGATCAGCGCGATGCCCGGCGTGGGCAGGACGCCCACTGCGTAGCAATCAGCGCCGGCGGACATGGCACCGGCGGTCAGCGCGGCTTCCAGGAGCGGGCCCGACAGGCGGGTGTCGCGGCCGATCACCAGGCGAACGCGATTGACGCCGTGGTCGAACTGGAGTGTGGCGACCAGCTGGCGGCCTATCCGGAAGGCGAGCTCGGGCGTGAGCGGCTCGTCGTTCGCCACGCCCCGGATGCCGTCGGTGCCGAACAGACGGGTCATCGGATCGTCGGTGCAGTCGCCACGGCAGCTCGCACTAGATCCATTATAGGGGGGCGGATGTCCGGCGGATGCGTTCGGCGACGCGGACGGCGTCGACGGTTTCGGCAACGTCATGGGTCCGGATCAGCGCCGCGCCGTTCCACACGGCGACCGCCGTCGCGGCGAGAGAGCCCGCTAACCTGCTCTCTGTACCGGAGCGTCCGATAATCGCGCCAATGAAGGATTTTCTGGAGGCTCCGACGCACAGGGGTCTCCCGATCCTCTCGAGCTCTCCCAGCCCCGCCAGCACTCTGGCGTCCCATTCGTCCCAGGGCAGCGCCTCGTTCCGGAAGAAGCCAATTCCCGGATCCAGCACCACGCGCTCTTCCGGGACTCCTGCCGCCCTCGCTCTCTTCAGCGCCTCTTCCAGTAGCGTTCTCACGACGGCGACCGGGTCATCAACTCCGCGCGGCGGCTCGGGGCGCCGAGGGGTGCGCTCGGGGTCGAGACGACCACGCGGCACGCGTGCGCTTCCCCTCGGCGGCTGGGCTCCATCCCGGCGCGCGTTGCCCGCCGCCGCTTTACGGGAACGGGTCCCTTCGACCCCGATCGCGCTCCCCGGCGCCGCGAGAGTCCCCGGGCCGGGCTCAGGGGACGCCATCAGG
>DASRIY010000336.1:0-14261 GCA_035649755.1 Candidatus Methylomirabilota bacterium | reverse complement strand
CCAGGGGCGAGCCGTTCGTCGCCCGGGTTGTCACCTCTGGCGTTGACGCCATAAAACCACCAGGCCATATTGACCTCGACCGTCCGGTACAGTTCCGCGATGTTGCTCATTCGAGCAACCTTCCAATTTTCACGTTGAGGGCCTTCGCCAGTTTCTCCAAGGTTGCAAGCGAGGGGACCTTTGTCTGCCCTTCGATTTGCGCGACGTAGATGCGGTGCACCCCTGCCCGTTTGGCGAGCTGCGCCTGAGTCATCTTCCGACGCTTCCGAATCCGCGCAATCGTCATTCCTAGTCTTTCAGATGGCAATGTTAGTCCTCCAGGCTAATCGAGTCAACGTCAGACATCAGACTTCGCGCGCCAAAATTCGGGCATCGGGCGCTAGGACAAGTATGATGCGTTGGCCGGCCGCCCGCAATGGGTAATCGGCATAAACTCCAGCAATTTCCGGAAGATAGCGGCAATCTGAGATGCCGCCCAAGGAGGATCGCGGGCCGAAGGGCTAAGCGGGTGGCTGCATTAAACCGAGGTGCCCTTCACGCTCCCTTCGCGACGTTCTGGTTGGCGCGGAAGAAGTTGCCCGGATCGTACCGCGCCTTGATCGCCGCCAGCCGGTCGTAGTTCGACCCGTACGCGATCGGCACGCGCTCTGGCTCGTCGTGGTCGAGGCTGTTGACGTACACCGCACGCTCGAGGTGCGGCTCCATCCGAGCGTAGAGCTCGCGCGTCCACGCGATGCAGCGTTCGTCGTCCTCGGGACGCTCCCACTGGCCCAGCATCATGCATTCCCACTGGTCGTGGCGGTGCGCGAACGCCGTGGCCGCCGGAGACACGCGCGCGGCGGCGCCGTGCATCTGCTGGAGCGCGATGATCGCGTACGGTGACGGACGCCTGGCGAAGAAGTCGATCAGCACGTCGATCCCGTCGGGACCAAGGCGCCGGATGAATCCGGCCTTCCAGTAGTGCCGCCGGCCCGGCGGGTAGATGCTGTCGCCGGCGCGCTGCTTGTCGACGTAGCTCGTGGGCTGCACCAGGTCGGCGAGCGGGGTTCCGAACGATCGCAGCGGCTTCAGGCGCCGCTCGCCTTCGTCGAGCGGACCGATCCACGCGACGCCGATGCCGACGACCGGGGCGCCGTCCGCAGCGATGCCGAATCGCACGTTGGCGCTGAGCCCGTCCGGACAGGCACGCGCGAACTCGTCGTAGAACCGCAGCACTGACCTCGCCTGCGCCACCGGCCACACGACGCCGCCACCGATGACCGGGCCCACCTCGTGCAGCCGGTACTCGAACGACGTCACGACGCCGAAGTTGCCGCCGCCGCCGCGCACGGCCCAGAACAGATCGGGATGCTCGTCGGCGCTCACGGTGAGCAACTCGCCGTCGGCCGTGACGAGATCGACGGAGAGCACGTTGTCGCAGGCGAGCCCGTGTTTGCCGCCGAGCCAGCCGATGCCGCCGCCCAGCGTGAGCCCGGCGATGCCCGTCGCGGAGACGACGCCGAGCGGCGTGGCGAGCCCGAAGCGCTGCGTGTCGCGATCGAGATCGAAGAGGGTGCAGCCCGCCTCCGCCCACGCGAGCCGTCGGCGCGGATCGACGCGGACACCCTTCATCGGTGAGAGGTCGATCATCAGCCCCTCGCCCACCGCCTTGCCCGAGACGTTGTGGCCGCCGCCGCGAACGGAGACCTCGAGGGCCTCGGCGCGGGCGAACTGCACGGCGGCGACGACGTCAGCGGCGCCCGCGCAGCGCGCGATCACCGCGGGCTGCCGGTCGATCATCGCGTTGAAGATGCGGCGGGTCGTGTCGTACCCGGGATCACCCGGGCAAAGCACTTGGCCCCGCAGGGCCGAGCGGAGATTGTCAACAGCAGGACCGCTGATTGTCATGGCTCGGGCTCCCACGGATCTAGAGAATCATCCAAGATCTACTGGTAGATCTCGTTGAAGCGCGTCTTGAGCATCTTCGCGTCCTTCTCGATCTGCTCGTAGTCGATCGGCATCAGCTTGATCTGGCCGAGCGGCGGATTACCGGCCGGCGGCTCGACGTCGGACCGGCCGGCGTAGATCCCCTCGCCGGGCAGGAGCTTCTGGACCGTGTCGCTGATCATGAACTCGGCCAGGGCCTTGGCCGCGTTGGGATGCGGCGCGCCCTTGATGACGACGGTCGGCGCGCCGATGGCGAACGCGCCGTCGGCCGGCCAGATAGTCTGGATCTTGTGGCCTTCCTTCCGGTCGAGCCACGCGAACTGATCAGCGCCTTCGGCGGCGATCAGCCGCTCGCCGCGCGTCAGGGTCTCGGCGACCTGCTGATGGCTCTGCACGATCATGATTTCGGTGGCGCGGAGCTTCTGGTAGAACTCCCAGCCGTACTTCCGCGACAGCGTGCCGACCACCATGAGCTGGATCGCGGTGTACGACGGATCGGGCATGACCAGGAGCCCCTTGTACTTGGCGTCGATCAGATCGGTCCAGTTCTTCGGCAGCGCCAGCGACTTGTCGGCGCGGGCGATGATACCAACCAGGTTCACGCGCTGGGCAACGTGATAGCCCTTGGGGTCCTTCACCTCGGCGCGAATCTTGTCGAAGTTCCGGGGCCGGAACGGCACGACCAGGTCGCGCTTGATCAGCGTCAACACTTCGGCCGGATCGGAGATCGTCATGACGTCGGCGATCACGCGCCGGGCGTCGATCTCCTGCATGAAGCGGCGGAGCACCGCGGAGCCTCCTGAGCGGAACAGCTCCACCTTGATGCCGGTCTCGGCCTGGAACATGTTGGCGATCTTCTGGGCCGTGTTGACCGGCGTCGACGTGTACCAGGTAACCGCGCTCTCCTTCTTGGCTGCGGCCATGTCGACCGGATCGGGCGTGAACGACTGGGCGCTCGCGCCGGCGACGAGCGCGAGCAGGGCAATGCAGGCGATGGTCAGCGTGCGAGTCAATCGGTCCTCCGAGCCCCCCGGTAGACCGGGTCGGGCTGGCTGAAGAAGCTGTGCAAGATATGCAGGGGGATGCGGTAGTTCTTCTGCTGCAGGCTCGCGTGGGCGATGCCGGGCATGACAGCGAACTGCTTGTCGGGGTTCGGCAGTCGCGTGAAGAACTCGACCAGATCCTCGAAGCTCGCGATGCCATCGTACTCGCCGCGCATGATGATGGTCGGCGCCGTGATCTTCGTCGGGTCGACCAGCGGCAGACGCGCGCACATGTCCACGTAGGTTCCGGTGGGCACGGAATCGTCTAGGGCCAGGATCGCGTCGGCGAACGCCGCGATCGTCTCGTCGTCGGCCGTTCCGGGGTGATCCCGGGTGAAGATGCTTCTCACGAACGCCTGGTCGATCGGACGGCGGTTCTTCTGCTGATACTCGGGCAGGCGCTTACGGCGGTCGGCGAGCGTCGGGCTCCCCTGCCCCGTCCACACGAACGCGTCGAGGGCCAGGCGCCGGACGCGCTCAGGATGGCGCTCGGCGAAGAGTGCAGCCCGCAAAGCGCCGGACGAGATGCCGTACATCAGGAACGACTCGACGCCGCGCGCCCGGCGAATGTAGTCCGTGGCCGCGGCGAGGTCGTCGGCACCGTTGGCGATGTCGGCGTTGATGTCGCGGTGCTTGTCGGAACGCCCGTAGCCCTCCATGTCGACGCACCACGTGTCGTAGCCAAGCCGCGCGAAGCAGTCCATCGCCGAGGAGTCCGGCCGGCCGGGCACTTGCAGGTCGAATGTCGGCTGCGAGGCCATCGAGGAGCCGTGGACGAAAAGGATGGTGCCGCGCGGCCCCGGCGAGGCGCCGGCGGCCTTCTCCCAGAGGAACAGGCGAACGTCGCCCTTCTTGGTCCAGTGCTCACGTCCGATGGTGCTCGGTTCGGCGGTCATCGCGTGTCCCCCTTGGCTCCTATGCTAACGTGGCACCGCCCGCCGCCCTACGCCGCGGGCGGGAGGAGTCTATGCCGCCGTCCGCCACCATGAAAGCCGTCGTTCTGCACGGCGCCGACGACATGCACGTCGAGGCGTGGCCCCGGCCGGTGCCGGGCCAGGGCGAGGTGCTGCTGAAGGTCGAGGTCGCGTCGATCTGCGGCACCGACGTGAAGGTGCTGCACCGCACGCTGCAGGGCCAGCCCGCGGGCGAGTTCGTGATGGGGCACGAGTACGCCGGTACGGTCGCCGCGCTCGGGCCCGGCGTCGACGAGTTCCGGGTGGGTGACCGCGTCGCGGTCGAGGTGCACAAGGGCTGTGATCGCTGCGAGAACTGCATTAAGGGCTGGTACACCTCCTGCCTGAACTACGGCGACGTGGCGAAGGGCCATCGCGCGAAAGGTCTCACCTGCGACGGCGGCTTCGCCGAGTACGCGGTGAACCACATCAACACCCTCTACCGGCTGCCGGACAACCTCAGCTTCGAGCAGGCGTGCATGGTGACCACCGCGGCCTCGCCCCTCTGGGCCATCGACCTCATGGGCGGCTACGTCGCGGGCGAGACCGTCCTGGTGCAGGGGCCCGGCCCCATCGGGCTCATCGCCGTGCAGCTCTGCAAGGCGCTCGGCGCCGCCCGCGTCATCCTCACCGGCACGCGCGAGGCGCGGCTGGCGATCGGTCGTCAGCTCGGTGCGGACTTCACGATCGACGTCCGCCGGGAGAACCTGCGCGAGCGGATGCGGGAGATCACGGGCGGGCGCGGCGCCGACTGCGTGCTCGAATGCGCCGGCGGCCCCACGTCGATGCAGGAAGCGCTCGAGAACGTCAAGCGCGGTGGCCGCATCGGCGTGGTGGCCTGGTACAGCGGGCCGGTCGAGGTCGACATGAACCTGGCCGTGCGCTCCAACGTGCGCATCTACGCGGCGCGCGGCGAGGGCGGGATGAACTGCGGGCGCTCGCTCGAGCTCATGAGCACGGGCAAGATCCTGGCCGATCCGATCATCAGCCACCACTTCCGGCTTGACCAGATCCACGACGCCTTCCACACCTACACCGAGCGCATCGGCAACGCCCTCAAGGTCGTGCTGCATGTCCGCCCGGCCGAGAGCTGACCGAAGTCAGGAGAATGCCGCATGTGCCGCAGCATCAAGACACTCCATAACTTCGCGCCGCCGGCCACCGACGAGGAGATCCGGGCGTCGTCGCTCCAGTTCGTCCGCAAGCTGAGCGGCTTCACCCGTCCCTCGAAGACCAACGAGGTCGCCTTCGCGCGCGCCGTCGACCAGGTGGCGCACGCCGCCCGCGAGCTGCTCGACTCGCTGGTGACCAGCGCCCCGCCCCGCGATCGCGACGCCGAAGCCGCGAAGGCCAGGGCCCGGTCGGAGTCCCGATTCGGATCCCGGTGACCGACTGCGTCCGCTGCTCGAAGCGCGATTACGACCAGATCGTGTCGGAGCTTGCCGCGTTCTGGGGCGACGACCGCATGCGCGCCCTGCATCACCCGATGTTTCTCAACGAGTTCGGCGACTGCGCCCACGTCGTTCGCGAGGGTGAGCAGGTCGTCGCGTACCTCTTCGGCTTTGTCGCGCCGGGACCCATCGCCTACATCCACCTGGTCGGCGTGCGCGCCACCCATCGCCACCGCGGGCTCGCACGGCACCTCTACGACCACTTCACCGCACGGGCGGTCGCGCAGGGCTGCCGGCAGCTTCGCGCCATCACCAGTCCGCAAAACACCGGCTCCATCCGGTTCCACCGGTCGCTCGGGTTCGCGCCCGTCGGCGAGCCCGGCACCGACGGGGGCGTGCCGGTCGTCAAGGACTACGGGGGTCCGGGGGTGGATCGGGTCGTGCTGGAGAAGCGCATCGGCCCGGGGAAGGGCTAGATCGCCAGCGTCGACTCCCAGAACATCTCGGGAATGGTGAGCCGGCGCGGCGCCAGCCCCTGCCCGAACGTGTAGCCCGCCAGCGTCTCGAGCGTCTTGCGGTTCTTCGCGACCCCGTAGGGAAACGGATCATCGCCCATGAGCGCGCGCGTCTCCTCGACCTCGGCCACGAGCCAGGGCAGGCTCACCGGCAAGGCCGCGGTGAAGTTCAAACGCTCGTAGCCCAGCCGCTTCGATTCCACGAACGCGTCGTAGAGGCTCCGCGGGAGCCACGGATGGGCGCGCGCCAGCTCTTCGCGGAGCACCAGCGTGTGCATGATCGGAAAGATCCCGGTCTTCTCGTAGTACTCACGCTCGACACGGCGGAAATCGGGAAAGAGCCGGGCGACCTTGGCGCCGAATGCCGCCGGCCGCCGCGCGCCCACGTAGGCGTCGAGCTCGCCCGCCGCCACCATGTCGCCGAGCGTCCGCCCCGTGGGCACGAGCTGGTGGCGGACGGCGGGCGGCAACGTGACGTCCACTTCCTTGACCAGCGAGCCCTCGCCACCCTCGAACCAGAGCATGTCCCGCGGCGCCACCCCGTACTCGTCCTCGAGCATGCCGCGGATCCAGACGGCCGCCGTCATGTGGTACTTGGGGACACCGATGCGCTTGCCGACCAGATCTTTCGGGACCTTGATGCCGGCGTGAGTCCCCACGAAGATCGACGAGTGGCGAAAGCTCGACGACGGAAAGACCGGGATCGCGACCAGCGGCTCGCCGCGGCCGCGGAGCACAGTGTAGGTCGAGAGCGAGAGCTCCGAGACGTCGAACTCGCGGAACCGCGCCATCCGGTAGAACATCTCCTCCGGCGCCAGCGTCACGACGTTCAGCTCGACCCCGTCGGGCTTCACCTCGCCCGTGCGGATCGCGCGCGTGCGGTCGTAGTCCCCGCACGCGAGGGTCAGATTCAGTCGCGCCACGCCGGTCACCGGGCCCCGGCGGCCGCCGGCTCGACGACCGCCGACTTGTAGCCGCTGTAGCGCCGGTAGCAGCGCGTCGCGTTTTCCCACAGGAGCTTGCGCCGTGCGCTCTCGGGAATCGTGGTCCACTTCAGCACGGCGTCCACGGACTTCGGAAACCAGCTCTCGGAGTGCGGGTAGTCCGTCGCGAACATCAGCGTGTCCTCGCCGATGGCCTCGATGGCCTGGCGCAGCGACAGCTCGCCCTCGTGGAGCTGGATCGACTGGAAGTACTGCGGCCCGCGGATGTAGTCGCTCGGCTTCTTCTTGAGCCGCGGCAGCGCGTGCTGGCTCATCTCGGCCTGCTCGTCCAGGCGCGAGGCCCAGAACGCGAGCCAGCCGTGCCCGCACTCGAGCGAGGTGAGCCTGAGCTCGGGGAAGCGGTCGAGCACGCCCGAGCCGATCAGCGCCGCCATGTTGCGCTGGGCGTTCCACACGTGGCTGGCCGAGCGGACCAGGAACATGTTGTTCCAGTTGTCCCACATGCCCGGCGGGTACGGGATCGACATGGTGAACGAGTGGATGACCACGGTCAGGTCGTGCTCCTGCGCCGCGGCCCAGATGGGATCCCAGTCCGGATCGTCGAGTGTCATGCCCGGCGGGCAGACCGGGAAAATGCCGACGGGCCACCGCTCCTGGCCGCAGCGGCGAATCTCGGCGACCGATCCGGGCACATCGCGGACCGTGACGTGGAGCACGCTCGTGAGGCGGTCCGGATAGGGCGCGCAGTAGTCCTTGAGAAAACGGTGATACGCCCCGTACATCGCCATCTCGACGCCGACGTCATCGAGCCCGCTGAACGCCGCGAGCCCGCCCGAGGGCAGGACCATGTTCACGTCGACGCCCTCGATGTCCATGTCCTTCACGCGGGCGTGCGAGTCGAAGTTCACGCGGTCGTCCGGGAAGGGCGGTCCCTGCCAGCGAACGTCCCAGGGCGTGCCGCCGTCCTTCAAGCCGCGGGAGATCGCGTCGGCCGGGGGCACGCTGTCGCGCGAGCCCAGCAGGCGATTGAGGTCGGGCCGCTTGCCGACGCGATAGCGAGAGACACCCGCCTTGCCCGGGGCGCGCCCGACGAGGGCGCCGAGCCCGGCCAGCCGCGTCTTGTCCGCGGCCGACAGGTAGGCCTCGATAGGTTCTGCGGCCTCGATGATGTGAGTGTCGGCGTCGAAGATGCGGTACCCGGCGCGTGCCATCGGCGGTCCTCCCCAGGGCTTCCCTGCTCGAGCGCTTCCCGTTCGATCAGCGTTTCAGTCGGCCGGCTCCATGCGATAGAGGCGCAGCAGCTTGAGCATCGGCACGTCCTGCGCGGTGAAGAGGACGGCCGGCTCGGTCCCGGCGTTCGCGTGGGCGTGCCGGGCGCGCGGCGGAATCACGAAGAAGTCGCCGGGCTCCCACGCGAAGGTCTGGTCGTCCACGGTCGTCGTGCCGCGCCCCTGCACCACGCGATAGACCGCGCAGCTGGTCTCGCGATGCGCGCGCGTGCGCACACCCGGCCGCAGCATCTGTAGATAGCAGGCCACCGTCGGGCGCAGCGACGAGCCGGTGGTCGGATCGACGTATTCGACCAGGACGTCGTCGTACGGATCGGGCTCTCCCTGCGCGCGCCGCTGCAGCGCCGCGTAGGCGTCGGTCCACGGGAAATAGATGTCGCGGCCCGGGCTTCTGAGGGCCGCCTGCTGGTCGTCGGGATAGGGCTCGAACGTCAGGTTCTCCAGGAAGCGGACGATCTGCCAGTCGAGGATGTCCATCCAGTAGACGGGCGCCCCGCCCTCGTTGCCGTGGTCGTGCCACGCCATGCCGGGCGTGAGCACGAGGTCGCCGGGTTTCATCGCGCACTTCTGGTTGTCGACCGTCGTGAAGGCGCCCTCGCCGTGGAGCATGAACCGGATGGCCGTCGGCGAGTGACGGTGCGCCGGCGCGACCTCACCCGGCAGCAGGTACTGGATGGCGAGCACGAGGCTGTGGGCGACCGTGCGCTCCGGCACGCCGGGGTTGTGCAGGCGGAGCACCCGGCGCTCGGCGCCGCGATGCGGGCTCAGGAACTCGCTGCTCTCACGCAGCAGCGGCTCGATGTCGCGCCAGCGCCAGTGGCGCGGCTGGGTGGCCGTGGGCTTGGGCGGGATGAGCGGCCCGGGCCGTGACCACGGCGCGTCGAGCCCGGCGGCTCTCAATCGCGCACAGTACTCCTCCATCTCCTCGACTGTCCGCGTCGCCTGGACCGCCATGGAACCCTCCTGGGCCGGATTCTGCCACAACGCCGGCGCTCAGGCGCTGAACACGCTCGCCTGCCGGCTGTCGAACTCGACGCCGACCGCCTGGCCCACCTCGAGCACCCTTCCGGAATCGACCTGCGCCCGGATACGCGTGCCGTCGTCGAGCGTCACGTAACAGTCGATGATGTTCCCCAAGAACGTAACTTCTGCGATCTTGCCCGGCACCACGCCCGGCGTGCCGGCGGCGGACAACGGGATCAACCGAACACTCTCCGGACGCACGGCGACCTGCACGGTCTGCCCGGCGACGGTGCCGGGCGGCAGCGCCACCGCGATCGGATGCTCGCCGCCTACCGCGACCATGCTGTCGTCGCCCGCGAATGTGACGACCTGGGCGGGCAGCAGATTGACCAGGCCCATGAAGTCGGCGACGGTCTTGTTCGCCGGGCGCGTGTAGACCAGACGCGGCGCGCCGAGCTGCATGATCTCGCCGCCGTGCATGACGGCGATGCGATCCGAGAGCGCCATGGCTTCGGACTGGTCGTGGGTGACGTAGACGAAGGTGATCCCGGTGCGGCGCTGTAGCTCCTTCAGCTCCCACCGCATGCGCTCCCGGAGCTTCGCGTCCAGGTTCGAGAGCGGCTCGTCGAGCAGCAGGATGTCGGGCTCGACCACGAGGCTCCGGGCGAGCGCGACGCGCTGCTGCTGGCCTCCGCTGAGCTCGCTCGGGTAGCGCCCCTCGAGCCCGGCGAGGTTAACCAGCTCGAGGACGCGCACCACCCGCGCCTGGGCGTCGCCCCGGGAGACCTTGCGGACCTCGAGACCGAAGGCAACGTTCTGGTAGACCGTCTTGTGCGGCCAGACGGCGTAGTTCTGGAAGACCATGCCCATGCCCCGGCGCTCCGGCGGCACGACGGCGGTCGGCGTCGAGAGCATGCGCGCGCCCACGCGGATCGAGCCCGCGTCCGGCGTCATGAATCCCGCGATCAGACGGAGCAGCGTGGTCTTGCCGCAGCCGCTCGGGCCGAGCAGCGTGACGAACTCGCGGTCGCCGATCTCGAGGCTCAGATCGCGCACCGCCGTGACGGCGCCGAAGCGCTTGGTCACCCGCTCGATCTGGATCCCGGCCACGCCTAGCTCCTCCGCCTGCGCCGAGCCCGCGTCACTGGGCCACCGCCCCTCGCTCGCCGCGCGGGATGCCCGCCTGGCCCCGGCCCAGGCGCGTGGCGACGACGAGCGCCGCGGTGATGATCAGCATGGTCACGATGGCGAGCGCCGACACCGGCCCGAGCGCCCCCGTCTCGTAGAGATTGTAGACAGCGACCGCGAGCGTGATGGAGCCCGAGCTGAAGAGGAGCACCGAGGCGGAGAGCTCCTGCAGTGCCGGCACAAAGACGAGAAGCCAGCCCGCGAAGAGGCCGGGACGGGCCAGCGGTAGCGTGACGCTGCAGAACGTGCGAAGCCAGCCGGCGCCGGTGACCCGGGCGGTCTCTTCCAGCGAGGGGTCGATCTGCCGGAAGGCGGCGTTGGCCGAGCGCACGCCGAGGGGCACGAAGCGTCCGGTATACGCGAGCAGGATGATCAGGAGCGAGCCGTAGATCGGGAGCGGAACGCGCAGCCAGAACTGGATGAGCGCCACCGCCACGACGATACCCGGCAGGCCCAGCGGAATCAGCGAAACGTAGTCGAGGAGCTTTCGTCCTCTGAGCGTCGTCCGGAGATCGAGCCAGCCAACGAAGCTGCCGAGGAGCACGGCGAGCGTCGCGGTGGCGCTGGCAAGGATCAAGCTGTTCCAGATGGCCCGCCGTGTAACGTCGTATTCCAGCAGGACGAATCGGTAGTGCTGGAGCGTCAGGTTCTCCCAGAAATGGAGCCCCCACGAGCGCGACACGGACACGGCGAGGAGCGTGAGGTACGGCGCCGCCACCGCGACCACGAATACCGCCGCACAGAATCCGAACACGCCCCACCGCGCCGGGCCGAGATCGACGAGCTGCGGGCGGCTCCCCTTGCCGCCGAGCGTCACGTACGAGCGCCGGGCCAGGTAGCGCCGCTGCAGGTAGAGCGCGGCGACGGTGAGCGCGACGAAGATCAGCGACAGGGCCGAGGCCAGCCCGTACTGCGGAGGATAGTCGAAGAGCGCGTAGATGCGCGTCGGCAGCGTGAAGACGCGGCCCGGGAGGCCGACGATCGCCTGCGAGCCGAAGAGCGCGATCGCGTTCACGAAGGCGACCAGCGCGCCTGAAAGGAGCGCCGGCGCCACCAGCGGGCCGGTCACGGCCAGCGCCGTCCGCCACCGGCCGGCGCCCAGGATCTGGGCCGATTCCTCCATGGACGCGTCGACCGACTCGAGCGCGCTCGCGGCCAGCAGATACACGAACGGGAACGTGTGGGGCACCGTGACGAGGATGAGACCGGCCATCGAGAACACGTCGAAGGTGAACCCCGGCATCGCGAGCACGTCACGGAAGAACCGGTTGACCAGCCCGGCGCGCGGGCTGAAGAGGTTCACGAAGGCGATGGCGGTCAGGAAGGGCGGCGTGAGATACGAGATGACCGCGGTGAAATGGATGAACGGCTTGCCCGGCACGTTCGTCCGGCTCACGGCCCAGGCCAGCGGCAGGCCGATGGCGACGCTCAGCACGGCCGTCGCAAGACCCAGGATGAGCGAGTTCCGGAGCGCCTGTACGTAGAGCCGGCTCGACAGGGCATCGCGAAAATTCTCGAGCGTGAGACGGCCATCGGCGGTCACGCTGCCCCAGCCGAGAAACGCGAGGGGCAGGACGACCAGTACGGCCAGCGCCAGGACGGACCCGGCCATGACGACGTGCTCGGCGCGCACCATGCGCGGCGCCGTCGGGACCGGATCGAGTGGGGTCGCTAGAGTACTCGTGACCCGGCCTCTCGTCCCATGGTGGCGCTGATTCTATCGGACCGCACGACGAATGCCAGCCGAGCCAAGGAGCCGCGCTATCCTCGCTCAGGGAGACGCGGTGACGATGGCCAACGACGCCGCTCAGGCGTCCGCGAAGAACGACGAGCTGATCAACGCCGATCTGGTCCGGAAGTGGCTCGCCTCGGGCTTGGGCTGGCTGCTCCTCTTCCCGACCATCGGTGCCCTGGTCTCGACCAAGTTCACCTATCCGGAGTTCCTCGGCGACACGGCCTGGCTCACGTTCGGTCGGCTCCGGCCGATCCACGTGAACGGCGTGATCTGGGGCGCCTTCTCCACGATCTTCATCGGCCTCTGCCATTACGTGGTCCCGCGCCTCACCGGCGTGCGGCTCTGGCGCGAGCGCTGGAGCTACGGGCTTCTCCTGGTCTGGAATCTGAATCTGGCGGCGGCGAGCGTGCTCCTCGCCCTGGGACACAATCGAGGCTGGGAAGCCGGCGAGCTGCCACGCATCAACGTGATCGTGATCCTCCTGGGGCTCGCGCTCCTGACCGTGCAGCTTCTGATGACCATTCGCAACCGGCGGCAGCCGGAGCTCTACGTGTCGCTCTGGTACCTGATCGCGGCCTTCGTGTGGACCGACGTGAACCTGATCTTGCTGTTGCTCGGGCCGTACCACATCCCGGGCATCAACAACGCGGCCTGGCACGGCCTCTACATCCACTACGTCGTCGGACTCTGGATCACGCCGGCCGGCTACGTGCTCATCTATTACTTCCTGCCGGCCAGCGTGCGAAGCCCGATCTACAGCCACAAGCTCTCGATGATCGGATTCTGGTCGCTCGCGTTCTTCTACCCGTTCGTGGGCATCCACCACTATCTCTACTCGCCCATCGCGGACTGGGCCGAGACCATCGCGATCGTGTCGTCCATGATGCTGATCATCCCGGTCTGGACCGTGATCCAGAACTTCTTCGGCACCGTGGCCGGGCGCTGGCGTGAGCTCGGTCAGAACTTGCCCGCGAAGTTTCTCGTCGTGGGCTCGCTCATGTACCTGATCGGCTGCTTCCAGGGCTCGATCTCGGCCTTGCGCTCGGTGCAGCAGCCGACCCACTTCACCGATTTCGTCATCGCTCACTCGCACCTGACCATCTTCGGCACCTTCATCATGTGGGCCGTCGGCGGCGCGGTCTATGTCTGGCCCCGCCTCGCCCACGACCAGCCGCTGTGGAGCTTCCGCGTCGGCAACTGGGGCTTCTGGCTGATGACCGGCGGCATCTCGGCGATGGGCCTCCTGCTCGTCGTCCAGGGCCTGCACCAGGGCTTCATGCTGATGGGCGGCGCTGACTGGATGCGGTCGGTCAACGTGATGCGCCCGTACTGGTGGGTACGGACGTTCACCGGCATCGCGATGGACATCGGCATCTCACTCGTCGTCTACACGCTGATGAAGACGTCGCTGCGGGCGAGCGCGCCGGCGGGTGTGGCCCGATGAAGTCGATCAGCACCTTCGCCGTGGGCGCCGGCTTCTTCTTCGTCACGGTCGCCATGTTCGTCCAGGGCTTCCTGCCCATGATGATCCCCGAATCGCGCTCCACCCGGGTGACCCGGGCCGTGCGAACCGATCTGGGCGACGTGAAGTGGCTCAGGTACGACGCAGCGGACTACTCCCCGCTCGAGCGCCGCGGGCGCGCCGTCTACATCCGCGAAGGATGCTGGTACTGCCACAGCCAGTACGTGCGCCCCGTGACCGGCGAGGACCGGCGCTGGGGGCCGGTGTCCGAGGCGGGCGAATACGCGTTCGACCTGCCGCACCTGCTCTCGACGCGACGCATCGGGCCCGATCTGGCGCGCGTCGGGCTCAAGTACGGCGACGACTGGCACTACGCGCACCACTGGGACCCGCGCCTGGTGGTGCCCGACTCCGTCATGCCGGGCTTCAAGTGGCTCTACTCGCAGATTCGCTTACCGCTGGTGAAGACCGACGCTGGCCCCGCGCTGCCGCCCGCGCAGGTGCTGCGCGTCTTCTTCACGCTGAAGGCCGGCAAGCTGATCCCGCTCTATCCGAACGCCGTGGGCCTCACGTTTGTGTCGCCGCCGCCGGAGGGTCGCTGGCCCATCGACGGCACGCCCATCCTCGACTTCAAGGCGTTCGGCGCCGAGCCGCCGGCGCTCGATGCGGTGACCCTGATCATCCCGACCCGGGACATGATCGGGCTCGTCGCCTACGTCCAGAAGCTCGGAACCGACCGCGGCGCCTGGCGGGAAGTGTTCGAGCCGCAGGTGAACGTTGCGGCCGTAAACGCAGCGCCGGCGCAGGATTTGACGGGCCGCGGTCGCTTCGTCTACAAGACGCGTTGCGTGG
>DASRIY010000335.1:0-21293 GCA_035649755.1 Candidatus Methylomirabilota bacterium | reverse complement strand
GATGCTCTCCTCGACGATGGCCGCGACGCATCGCTTGCGCGCCGCGTGCTGCGCCGTGGAGAGCTGCAGCCCGCGTTGCTCCTGTCCCTGGGGATCGAGCGGCTCGCCCTGGCACTTCGGGATCTTCGCGACGACGACGTTGAGGTTCCTCGACAGGAACGCGATGAGCTGCGCGTAGTCATTGTGCGAGAACTCGTTGGCGTGGAACGCCTGCTTGAGCTCGCGGTGCGTCTCGTTGAGGCGCGAGCGGAGGCTCTCGATCCACTTGCCGTAGATCACGCGCCACGCTTCGACGTGCTCGGGGCTGCCGAGCGAGGCGAGCGACGTCAAGTGGGTCTGGCCGGCCTTCGCGGCGAGCATCGCCGGGCTCGTGAGGCGCACCTTGATCACCGCGCGCGACTGGGTGTTCGTGCCGGGCAGCACCGAGGCGTCGAACTTGAACCGGTAGAGGGAGTTGCCGTTGAGGTCGTGGCGGTCGTCGAGCTGGTTCTCGATCGTCAGGCTGCGTACGACCTCGCGGTAATCCACCTCTTCGAGAAGGCGCTCGCGGCTGGAGAGTCGCGGCTGTGTCGCCGCGCCGTCTCCGGCTCCTGCCGGTTGTGCCGGCGCGGTCGCGGCGTCCCTGGCGTCGCTCGCGCTGATCGACGCGTCCCTGCGCTCGGTGCGGACCTGTCGCGAGTCCTGGATGCCGGATGCCGGCTCGAGCTGCGCCGACAGCCACGCGTCCTGCAGGAATCGGTCGTTCACGAGCCGCTCGCGCGTGTAGATCGCGGGGCTGCCGACGACGATGGTGCCGAGCGTCGTGCGCTCGCCCAAGAAATCCGCGAAGAAGAAGGCGACACCGGCAACGAGCATCGCGCCGCCGATCACGAGCGGCGAGACGACCCAACCCGGGACGTAGGCCCACGCGTGTCCGAGGAGATCGCGCGTCCGCGCGAGGAGATTCCCGAGCATCAGCACGTCTGGAACACGGGCGGCGAGCACCGCCGTCCGGTGGAGAGCACCGCGCCCGCGCTGTTGACGATGGTCACGGTGACACAGCTCTCGACGAATTTGCCCTGACGCGGGACCTGCACGGTCGTGCCGTCGCCCCTCGGAACGGACTGCGTGCCGCACTCCTGTGGTGCCGGCAGCTCCACCTGGGCGTCGTGCGGAGCGGACACGAGCTCCTGCGTGGTGACGGCCACCGGGTCCGCGTCCGCGGCGCCGGCGAGTGCGGCAAGGAGCACGAGTACGATGCCCGCGAGAGGATCAATAGTGCCCGCTTTCGCACCCATGAGACGAACCTCGTTGGCCGGCCCGGTAGCCGGTGCCGTCCTATATCGTCGCCGCCCAGGTAGGACCAGCATGAGAAGCGTAGGAAGTTCAGACGCGCTGTCGCCATCGCGCCACGCGCCCCGGTCCCCACGCGGCACCACGATCGCGCCCCCGGCCGCCCACGTCAAGAGGGCCTAGCCCGGCTCGGACGCAAAACTCCTTCGACAACCCGACCCACGTGGTGGCGGGACGTCGAGAGTGGCGGAGGCCGAACGCCGGCGGCAGCACAGACGAGGGCGAACGCCCGGTCCGAAGGCCGGGCCGGGCGACGGAGAGGCCGGTCCGGTTACTCGGACGCGCGCGGCGGCACACCGCTTTATATGGGCCTCCTCGGTAATCACACCGACCCTGTGAACTCTCCCTGGCTGCTGCGCCTCGGCGGCGAGCGGCCCAACCGTCAAGCCGAGAGCGAGAACAGCCGCGAGCCCGATGAGCCGCATGTGCACCTCAGGGGAGGATGGCTGGCGGGGAGTCTAGCCGACCGCGCGGTGGTGGGTTATGCGGCCCTCTCTGCCGCGTTGTCGAACTGGACGGACAGGGCCCACGGCATACCATCGCGGACGTGGATTCGCACGTTCACCACCCCTGTAAGTTCGTGGTGCGCAACCTCGGCCAGAAGGTCAAGAAAGCCACGGGCGTCAAACCCTTCCTTCTCATGTTCCATGGCTCACCTCAACAGCGCGCAAGCGCTAGCCGCTTTGGTCGAGCGCCCGTTACGCGATCACCTGGTCCGCCCGCAGCAGCAGTGACTGCGGGATCGTCAGGCCCAGCGCCTTCGCGATCTTCTCGTCAATGCGAGCCTGCTCCGCCGTCTGACGGACGGCGGGCATGCGATTCTACTGCCGTAGTGACTGTTCAATGACGGGGCAGGCTGCGGTCGAGGTTCCGCGCCGCCTGAACGGCCACGCCGTGACTCCGATGCGGAAGATTGCCCAGCCACGGCCGCGAGGAACGGCAGACACGATCGCACCGATGATCACCACGAAGAATAAGACTCCCATGTCACCCTTCCCGCATGAGCGTCTCTCGTACGGTTTTGGATCGTTACTGCTCCCTCCTTAGTTCTACGTCAACCCCGTCACTATTTTGTCCGTCGGGGCGTGATCTCAACGACGATTGGTTCGCCGACAATGCAAACTCAATGCCGCACCCAAATGTGTGAAATCAGGGCGAACGGCAATCCAGCAGTCGGGTATTTCGCCCTACCTCGGGCGCACCGCCATCCGATCGAAGGGAACTCGCCGCCTAGCTCGCCCCGGTTGCGTCACGCTGTCGAGCGAATGCTTCAGCTCACACGCACCGCTGGCCAGCGCCACGGCGAAGGCGAGGCTCTGCGAGTCTTCGTCGAGATCCATGCCCGAGCGAACCCGGTCGGCGGGCCCCCGCAGAGGAGTCCTACCGGGACGCTCTCAGCATAGCCGATCAACTCGGGACGAACCTCGAGCGCGCCGGTATCCCGCGCTCCGTGGCCATGAAGATGGTCGGCCACAAGGCCGAGAGCGTTTATCGCCGCTACGCGATCGTCGACGAGGCGATGCTCCGCGACGCCGCAGTGAAGCTCGCCGCGCGTCGAGCGCAAAGTCCTGGGCAAAGTGGCGTGGTGGTCATCGAGCCGGCGTCGTGGAAGGACGCGAAAAACTGGTGGGCAGGGACGGGATTGAACCGCCGACACCAGGATTTTCAGATCTAGCCCTCGTCTTCGCTAACAGTGCGGAAGTGCAAGCGTCACGAGCAATGTTCGCCTCGGGCTCTCTGCGCCTGAGTGCTCCCAAGTGCTCCTGAATGCCCTCTATGGGGACACAATTTGGACATAGCCCAACTTCATCGATCGCGTCTTGCGGAGACGCCAGGCTCCGCGCCTCTCAAGGTCCTTTGAAGGTTCTTTGGATGAGCTCGACTCATCTCTTGATTTGGTCGAAGACTCGAAGATCGATATCCGTGTCCCAGGACAGCGTCAACACTTCGTCCTTCTCATCGAATGCTGTCTTGTACGTTCCCCTGCTCTTCAGTCGCAGTCGGCTTCGATCGAAGTGGTAGTCGGAAATGTATCTCGTCAATTCCTCGGGACTCGATGCCACCGTCCTGACCACGGTCGTACCTGGTATCACGTAGGTTAAGTTCGCTTGCCTAACTCGATCCTGTGCATCCAGGAACAGAACAAGACCCGCATAGCCGTTCTTGCCTATGTCGCGGTCATCGCGCTTGAGCAGCTTGGCCTGAGTCTCCGCGCCAATTCGCTGCGTGAAAAACTGAATCTTCAAGGCGTTCGTCCGACCGCCGAAAAATTCATTCGTGTACGTGACGAATGCGCTCCGG
Source organism: Candidatus Methylomirabilota bacterium (assembly GCA_035649755.1). Taxonomy (GTDB): domain Bacteria; phylum Methylomirabilota; class Methylomirabilia; order Rokubacteriales; family CSP1-6; genus AR31. The sequence continues at coordinate 17,660 of DASRIY010000335.1, read as the reverse complement.
ATTTCCAATCTGCCCGCGCCAAGTTTGAGGACCGGCGACTTCTGAACCACTAGATCGAATGAGGCTTTCGTCTGAAAGTCTGGCGCGGCTAGGTTGGACTCGGCAGAGACGTCCGTCGGAAAGCCGGCGAAAAAAAGAACGGCGATCCCGACAATCCAGGCACGCACGCTGGTCCTCTTCACTCCTATCTTCACCTTGAAGCCCTCCTCTGGCTGCTAATACGCAAGAGGAAGGCCAGTACGCGGGATCCATGAATCGCGCACTTCGAAGACATCCTGGGCACCTGGGCTACGGATTTGACGAAAATGATCGAGCGCCGACAGACGAACCGCGACACTACGACGATACATATCCAATGCCCGGTGGTCGATCGCCGCGAAGGTGAGACCGACGTGTCCGTCGATATCAGCAGGTGCGGGGAAGGTACATCGTTCACGCTGCCGGGGCAACCACGGGAGTCGACTGCTCTTGCCCCGCCGGGGATCCGCCTCTAGAATCCGGAATACTCGATGACGGGCAAGGCGATCCAACCCAGCAAACGGCCCGCGCCGGCTCGGAGCCGAGCCGCCGCCAACCGTTCCCAAGAGTGGCGCCGTCACGCGGTGACCGCCGAGCGCGCCGTGACTGCGATTCGGCCAGGCGACCGCGTCTTCGTGGGCAGCGCGTGCGCGACGCCTCGGACACTCCTCCGCGCGCTCGAGTCGATGGCCACGCCGTTAGCCGGCGTTCAGCTCATTCACTTTCTGACCGATGGCGCCTGCACCGAACGGGATGGCGGTTCCCGCAGCGCATTCCGGCATCGTGTCTTCTACGTCGGTCGCGACATGCGGAACCTGGCCTCATCAGGCGAGGTGGATTACGTCCCTTTGTCGCTGGCCGAAGTGCCGCGTCTGCTGCAGAGCAGGAGGCTCGCTTTCGACGTCGCGCTGGTCCAGGTCAGCCCGCCGAACCGCGCGGGCATGTGCAGCCTGGGTGTATCGGTGGATGTCAGCCGCGCCGCCGTGCTCGCTGCACGGACGCTGATTGCCGAAATCAATCCTCACATGCCACGGACCGGCGCGCACGGTGAGGTTTCGTTCGATCGCTTCGAGCACGTCGTCGAGGTGGATGACCCGGTGATCGAGTACCTCCACGACCCGCTGGGCCCCGCCGCCCAGCAGATCGCCCGGTACGTGGCGCGGATCATCCCCGACGGTGCCACGCTGCAGATCGGTCTGGGCCGCGTGCCAAACGAGATGCTGCGCTTTCTCGAGGACCGCCGCGATTTGGGGATTCACTCCGACGTCATCACAGAGCCGCTGGTGGACCTGGTGGAGCGTGGTGTCGTTACCGGCGCGCGCAAGAGCCTCCACCGTCACAAGGTGGTGGCGAGCATGGCAATGGGAACGCGACGCCTCTACGATCTGATCGATGGCAATCCCACCTTCGCCCTGTTCCCGATCGAATATGTGAGCGATCCGTCGGTAGTCGCGCGCAACACGGCGATGGTGTCGGTGACCCAGGCCTTCGCCATCGATCTCACCGGTCAGGTGTGCGCCGACGCCAGCGGCGGCGTGGTATACGGCGGCGTCGCAACGCAGCCGGACTTTCATCGGGGCGCGATTCGCTCTCCTCAGGGCAAGGCGATCGTCTGCCTGACCTCGACGACCCCTGGCGGAGAGTCGGCGATCCGCCCTGCGCTCCTCTCCGCAGAGGCGGTGGCGATCCCGCGGGCCGATGTCCACTACGTCGTCACGGAGTATGGGACTGCGTATCTCTTCGGGCGCTCCCTCCGTGAACGGGCGCTGGCGCTGATGGAGATCGCTCACCCCGATCATCGGGGGCGGCTGCTCGCGGCCGCCGTCGAGGGCGGACTGCTGCCAGCCGGGCGGCAGATCCGCAGCCGGAGCGCCTACCCCATTCAGGAGGTCCGCGACAGCAGATTGAGGGACGGGCGGAGTTTCACCATACGCCCGGCGCGCGCCGGCGACGCACCGGGCATCCAGGATCTATTCTTTCGCTTGTCCGCCGACGATGTGCGCACGCGATTCTTCCGATACCTCCGCTCACTTACCGATGAGATGGCCCAGCATCTGTGCAACGTTGACTATAGGCAGGAGATGGCATTCGCGGCGGTTGTCGGCGACGCCGAGGCGGAACGCATCGTCGGCACCAGCTGCTACTTCCTCGATCCACAGACCGGTCTCGGGGACGTGGCCTATATGGTGGATCCCGAGTGGCAAGGCGTTGGCCTCGGTGGATTGCTGCAGACGCGGACCATCGAGTATGCCCGCGCCAATGGAGCGCGAGGGTTCACGGCAGACGTACTGGCCACGAACATGGCCATGCTCGCGGTGTTCAGACGCGCGGGCTGTCACATGACGACCCGTCTCGTCGAGGGAACCTACGAGGTAAAGATGCTCTTCCCGTCGGCAGGCGACGAGGCCATCAACCCGCGGTCGGCGCGGGACAAACCACGGCCGGCCATTCTACGCACGCCGGCGTCAGGTAGTAGTTGACGACCGGCAGCATCGAGCGACGACTTAAAGAAGAATCTCCGATCGTCCTCTGGCACGCCGTCGGGATTGTGGAGGCCGAAATGCAGCATCGCCGTATCGTCAGCTGATTAGGAAGGCTTGTGCGTCGTGCAGGTCCGGTGTGTCGAAGCCCTCAGTGGACCAGCCGTAGACTTCAGGCAGCAGACGGAGAGCGTCCTCATACGTGCTGCGCCACTGACAGGGGCGGCTCAGACTCATGATGGCCCGTAGTTCGAAGGACTTTGTTTGCAGGCGGCGAGCGATCACGATCGCTTCTGGAACGATGTCTCTTCGCCGCTTCGTCTCGCTCAAGCCGCCGCGGAAGCAACTCGCCTCTCAGGCGAAGCGCTCGGCCTGACAGAAAGACCCGGGGGGTAATCTCTGGGCACAAACCCGGCCACGCCGGCCAGAAATACCTCAGACCGGTCCAGTCGTTGTGTGGAAACTATCTGAAAACCCTGGTGGGCAGGGACGGGATTGAACCGCCGACACCAGGATTTTCAGATCTATCCCTCGGAATCGCCAACGACGCGGAAGTGTTGGTTTGATAGGCAATGATCGGAGCGATCTTGTTGCGCCTGAGTGCTCTCGAATGGTCTTGGATGCCCTCGGCGGGGACACAATTTGGACTCAGTCGACGTCAAGTCCAAGAAACTCTGGCCAGATACGCCCCGGACACTGCGGCCAGGCGCGTGACGGTCAACCGGCATCGCGTGCGCCATTCGAGGCTACCTGGGGCCGCTCGCCGGCGATCGTCCAACCAGCCCGGCCTCGTAGCGTTGCTGCCAGCTGAAAAGATAGTCGGCGGAAGGCCGGTCACCTCAACAAGCTTTCCGACGCCTTGAGCCCCACGTTGTTCGGAGCCAGGAGTGTCGTTTTCCCCGGCCACGTAAGATAGACCGCACGGAGATTGCCATCCTCGTCGAACGTGCCACGGACGGTTTCACTGTCACCGCCGCGCGGGCCTTCGAGCACGACGATTCGCGACCAGCTCGCCCCGCCGTCGTTCGACACGCTGGCCACCGGCGCGATGCGCCCGTCGCGCAGCTCGCTCCAGAAGATCGCGAGCCGCCCGCTCGCGGCCGACGCCAGCTGTGGTTGCCGGAGGTCCGTCCCTCTCCTCTCGCGGTGGACCATCTCTAGCACGTGCATCCCGCCGCCGCCCATGGGCGGCACCGTCGTGCGTATCATGGTACGGCGGTCACTGATGCGCGCCGTCGCCGTCCACTTTCTTGCCGCCCGATCGTAGCGAGCAAAGAGTGTGTCGACGTAGTTATCCCAGGTCATCAATACGCCTCTCAGGATCGACACGTGCGTTTCCCACACCAGCCCCCAGCCGCCGGCCGTCCACCGAAGGCTGGGCATGCTTTCGGTCACTCGCGGTGGTTCGGCTACGAACGGGGGGTTGAGGAACGGGATTCGAATGCCCGGGACTGACAGGCGAGCGGGGGCGCCGAGCGTTACCCAGGTCTGTCCGCCATCGGCCGACTCGAGCACGCGGAGAGCCCCGGCGTAGGTGATGAACGCGACGGCGAGCCGCCCGTCGTTCGAGACCCCGAGGCTCGCCGAGTCGAATAGGGACAAGTCGTCGGTCCCGGGCACGAAACCGCGCAGGACCCATTGGTTGGCCCGGAACTGGTAAACCCGGAAAAGCTGCCCTTTCGGAACGCGGCCCCGTCGGTACCGCACCAGCAGGTACCACTCGCCCGGCCGGCCGGACACGAGTGAGTCGGAATCGAAGATGAGGAGGTCGTCCTGTTCGTGATGCACGAGCTGCGGTTGGGACCAGGACGCGGCCCGGTCTTCGCTGATGCTCGCCGTGATCGTGGAAAGTCCGCCCTCGTCGTACCGCAGGCCCGCAAGACAAATCCGGCCCGCAGCGTCCGCGGCTGCGGTGAACGCATGCGGATGATCGGACGGTTCGATCAACCTGGGCGGGTGGCTAGCGCCGAATGGCTTGTCGAGAAAGGCGGCGAGGACTTTAGTGCGATCTTGGTGGTGCCAGAAGATCAATTCGCCGTCGACGAAGGAGGCGTGCGTATCGAAACTCGCCCCTCCGCCGACCAGGACGACTTCGCGGCCGGGCGTGACGCGTGCGCTGACGCGGTGATCGTCCGTCGAACGGCCGAACGCGGCGAACTTCGCCGCGAAGCCGAAGAGGCCGATGAAGACGGCGAGCACGACGAAGCCGAGCGGGCCGCGCAGCGGGTAGCCGACGATCGTCCCGATGTAGTCGACGAGGGACCCGACGCGCCGGCGCTCGCGGTCCTCGAGATTCGCGTAGTCGTCGGCCATGATGCAGAGGTTGAAGCACGTCGGGCAGATCAGGGCGTTTTGGACGCGCTTCTGGCAGCTCTGGCAATAGCCGAGCCGGCAGGTTGGGCACACGGTGGTCGACGGCGTCGAGAAGTGGTTCACGCAGCCTCGCCAGTGAACGCGAAACGCCGGGCGTGGGATCGCGGGCCCCGCGTGAGTAGACGCGCCGGCTGGTTGGGTCGCCGGCGCGGGAGCGGCCCAGGGGGGCCGGGATGACGTCGCCGCCGTGTCCACTGTGGCTGAGGTGGTGGGGACGGGAGCGGCCGGAGCCGCGAGAGAAGCGTCAGGAGCGACAGGAGCGGCGGGCGTGGGTGCCGGCTGAGGCGAAGCGCTGGAGGGCACGCGGTTGGCAGCCGCGAGCGCGACGGCAGAGCCGCACTGGCATCTCACCTTGAGCTGCGGCTTCGCCGCCCAGTGGTCGGGGACGCTGATCGATCGGCCACACGCGGCACACAGAATGGTCACGCTCGACCTCTCTCGCTGTGTCCGTTATACCGTCGCGAGGGCGATACCTCGCTGCTTTTGGTGCGGATGGAGGAAGTGCGGGGCTTGTGCAGCGGTGGACATCCAGAACCTTGAGCATTTTGACGAGATAGAGACTACTTGGCCTCCAGCGTGATCGGACGGGGTGCTAACTACTAGAAAAAAATGGTGGGCAGGGACGGGATTGAACCGCCGACACCAGGATTTTCAGTCCTGTGCTCTACCAACTGAGCTACCTGCCCACCAGACGCGTGAGGATAACAGACGGGCGCGGGGCGCGTCTACATCGCGGCGCGCGGCGGGACGCTACTCGACGGAGGAGACGACGCCGACCGCGCCCATTCGTTCGAAGAAGAGCGTGACGATAACGACTTCGCCGGCCTTCAGCTCGCGGGTCAGATCCGAGAGCGCGACGCGCTCGGCGCCGGCGCGCAGGCTCAGCATGCGGGTGGGCGGCACCGTGAGCTTCTCCACCGGCTCGCCGGTCGCACCGAGGATCTGCGCCCGCTTGGCGACCGGCATCTCCACGCGGACCAAGAAGTCCTCCGAGATGCCGGTGTTGGTGATGTCCACGAAGAAGAGCGCCCCGTCGCCGTTGCGGACGACGCGGCCGCGCTCGGGCGACAGACGCGCCCCGCCGATGTCCCCGACGGTCGGATAGTAGACGCAGCCGGCGAGCAGAAGCGCGAGCGCGACGACGAGCGTCCGCGTCCCGACGGCGCGGCGGCGGGGCGTCATGCGCCCTTGAACGCGCCCTCGGCGGCCATCGCCCGGAAGGCTCGCTCGTACGACTTCACGGTGAGCTCGAGATCCGCGTCGCTGTGGACGGCCGAGATCCAGCCGTGGTTCATCGAGCAGTCGACACCGTTGTTCAGGAGCGCGCACCGCAGGAGGTGATAGAGGCCCGAGCGCCGCGGCCGGTCCAGACCGGCGAGGCCCGGCTTGCCCTCGAACGAGACGTGGACGATCGACGCCTCGCCGTAGCAGGTGCCGGGCACGGCCGTCCGCTTCATCGCCTCGGTGAGACCGCGCCGCAGCTCGTCGCCGGCCTTGTTGGCGCGCACCTGCAACGAAGCGTCCGAGCACAGCTCGAGCGTCGCGATGGCGGCGGCGGCGCAGGTCGGGTTGGCGTTGAACGTGCCGGCGTGCGCCACGCGCTGGCTCCGGTCCCAGTCGGGATCGCCGCGGAACGCGAGCATCGACATGAGCGGGCGCTTGCCGCACAGGGCGCCGCCCGGCAGGCCGCCGGCGACGATCTTGGCGAGCGTCGTGAGATCGGGCGTGACGCCGAAATAGGCCTGGGCGCCGCCCGGCGAGTATCGGAAGCCGGTGATGACCTCGTCGAAGATCAGTACGACGCCGTGACGCGTCGTCAGCGCGCGCAGCTCCTGAAGGTAGCCCGGAATGGTCGGCGTCGTTCCGGACTGGCCGCCCGCCGGCTCCAGGATGACCGCGGCGACGTCGCCGCGCTCGAGCGCGATCTGGACGGCCTTGATGTCGTTGGGGGGGCAGATCACGAGCTGATCGAGCGTCGCGCCGGGGACGCCGGCGGACATCGGCACCTCGTACGGCGGGTTCACGCCCGCCACCGCGCCGTCGTGCCAGCCGTGGAAGTGGCCCGCGAACTTCAAGATCTTCGAGCGGCCTGTGAAGGCGCGGGCCACGCGCATGGCCAGGTGCGTCGCCTCGGTGCCCGACATCGTGAACCGCACCATCTCGGCGCACGGGACCAGCCGCGTCACCAGCTCGGCCCAGCGCACCTCCAGCTCGTGACAGGCACCCAGATGCGTGCCGCGCGCCACCTGATCCTGCACCGCCTTGACGACCGCGGGGTGGCAGTGGCCGAGGAAGAGCGCGCCGTGGCCCATCCAGTAGTCGACGTACTCGTTGCCGTCCACGTCCCACTTGCGCGTGCCGGCGGCGCGCTCGACGTAGGTCGGAAACGGCGCGAGGTGGCGGATGTCGTGGGTGATGCCGCCCGGAATCGCGCGCCGGGCCCGCTCCCAGAGCGCGGCCGAGCGTGGATGCTTGGCGCGATACTCGTCGTGGATTGTCATGATCGTTTTCGTCTCCCGGCGCGGCCGCCTCCCATGATACCGGAACGAGACGCCAATCGAAGCAGGTCGACGACGCCCGCGTGGATGTCGGCGCCGAGGCTGTCCACGGTCGGCTCGCAGCGCCGCGTCACCCCGTCGCAGGCGCCGGCCGACACGCACGCCTCGATGAGCCGCCGCTCGATCTCGGGCGTGTGCAGAAGGTCGAGGCCGGTGAGCCGGCCAAGCGCGGCGACGATCCCGTAGCTCCCCCAGTTCGAGACGCCGGCGACGACCAGATGGTCGACCGGCACCACGCACGCAATCCGCGCGCGCAGCACGTCGAGCCGCGCGAGCCTCGACCGCACGTTCCCCATCCCGATCTCGTTGCCACCGTCGCCGATGCCCACCGTGACCGGCCTCGTAGCCTTGCCCTGACGCGAGCTCGCCATGAACAGCTCATCCAGTGGCTGATTCCACGCGGCGACCGAATCGCCACGCATATTCAAGTAATCGCCCGCGGCATTCCGGCCGGGGCGCTCGATCGCCACCAGATGCGTCGGCTCCTCGTCGGCGAGGAACCGCGCGGCGCCGCCGGCGTGAGCCGGATAGGCCGCCACGCCCGTGGGCTCCTCGAGCGTCTTCAGCACCGCCTCCACGAGGGGCACGTTGGCCGCGTCGGTGACGTGCGTGACGCGGGCGCCGAGCCGCCGCAGCGCGCGGCCCAGCACGGCTGCCCCCGGCGGCCCGTCGGTCTCGGGCATGTCCAGCTCGACCGTGAAGCCGGTGATGATCAACACCCGGCGCGCGCGGCGCAGAGCGCGGGCCGCGTCGAGCGCCGCGCCGGGATTGAAGAACGCCGCGATGTCGCGATGGCCGGGATCGAGGGCGAGAATCTGGTCGACGAGGTCGACACCACGAGCCACGGGTCAGGACGCTATCACCGCCTCGCCTCGTACAGCAAGCACTGGTAGGGCGCCAGCGGCTCGACGGTGCCTGTTCCCCCGAATAGCTCCGCGTCGCTGTCGAGCAGAACGCGCCAGGCGGGCCCCTCGATGGTCAGCACCTGTGTCTTCGGCGTGAGGTTCGCGACCAGCCTGAGCTCGTCGCCGCCCGGCACCGCGCGGGTCACCGTGAGCACGGCGCCGGCCGCGTCCTTCGTCACCCGCGTCAGCTCCTTGGCCTCGGTGCCCAGCGCCGGGTGCGTCCGCCGCAGCATCAGCCAGTGCTTGTAGTATTCGCGCAGGCCGCGATGGCGCGGCGCTCCGGCCAGCGAATGATTGAGTCGCGAGCTGACGAACGTGTTGGGCGCGTTGGGATCGGAGGTCGCGCTGTTGCGCCACCCGAACCGGGCGAGGTCCTCCGCCCGGCCGCGGCGCACCGCCTCGGCCAGATCCCGGTCGAGGAACGACGTGAAGTACTGAAAGCGCGCCGTCTCGCCGTACTCCTCGCCCATGAAGATGAGCGGCACCGCGGGGGCGACGAAGAGCAGGCCGGCTGCGAGCTTCACCGCCTCGAAGGGCACCAGCACGCCGAGCCGCTCGCCCTGCGGGCGGTTGCCGACCTGGTCATGGTTCTGCAGGGAGATGACGAACCGATCGCCCGGCAAGTCGGCGCTCGGTGTGCCGCGCGGTCGTCCCCAGTACTCGGAGGGCTCACCCTGGAAGCTGAACCCCTGCGCGATCGCGCGCGCCAGGTGACCGTCACCGGCGAAGTCGCGGTAGTAGCCCGCCGTCTCGCCGGTCAGCGTTCGGTGCAGCGCGTGATGAAAGTCGTCCGACCACACCGCGTCGAGGCCGAGCCCGCCCTCGCTCGTGGGCAAGACGAGCCGCCGGTCGTTGTCGTGCGACTCGGCGACCACGTGGACGCGCCGCCCGACCCGCGCGGCCTCGCCGCGCACCGCGTCCGCGAACTCGGTGAGGATGTGGACCGGGCTCGTGTCGTGGATCGCGTGAACCGCGTCGAGGCGAAAGCCGTCGATGTGGAATTCGCTCACCCACATGCGGCCGTTGTCGGTCACGTGCCGCCGCACGCCCTCGGAGCCCGGGCCGTCGTAGTTGACCGCCTCGCCCCACGGCGTCGTGTGGCGATCCGTGAAGTACGGGCCGTACTCGGCGAGGTAGTTCCCCTCGGGTCCGAGGTGGTTGTAGACGACGTCGAGAAACACCGAGAGGCCGCGCGAGTGGCACGCGTCGACCAGCCGTCGCAGGCCGCGGTGTCCCCCGTACGTCGAGTGCGGCGCGAACAGATGAACGCCGTCGTAGCCCCAGTTGCGTGACCCCGGGAACTCGGCGATCGGCATCAGCTGGAGCGCGGTGATGCCGAGATCCGCCAGCCGCGCCAGATGCGGAATGATGGCTTCGAAGGTGCCGGCGGGCGTGAAGGCGCCGACGTGGAGCTCGTAGAACACCAGCTCGCCCGGCGCGTGACCCGCAAACTCCCCATCGGTCCACACGAAGCGGCTCGGATCGACGACGACAGAGGGGCCGTGGATTCCCTCGGGCTGGAAGCGCGACGCTGGATCTGGTCGGTAGCGCGTGCCGTCGAGCCGGAACTTGTACCGGGCGGCCTCGGCGACCCCCTCGAGCCGCCCCTCGAACAGGCCGCCCTCGCGCTCTACGAGCGTCTCGACCGCGCGGCCGTCGACGATCACATCCACCGACCGACAGCGCGGCGCCCAGACCCGGAATGTGACGCCGCCCGGGAGAAAGCTTGCGCCGAGCGCGGTCATACGGTCCAATGAAGACCCCATGGCATCACCGTTCACGCTCGTGCTGCACACGCATCTCCCAATGGTAGTCAATCATGGCCGCTGGCCCCACGGTAGCGACTGGCTGTGCGAGGCGGCTTTCGAGTGCTACCTGCCCCTCCTGGAGACAGCCCACCGTCTGGTCGCGGATGGTATTTCGCCCAAGTGGACGATCAATCTCTCGCCGGTACTGACCGAGCAACTCGCCTCTCCCGAATTTCAGAAGGAATTATCTTTTTACCATGACAACGCCCGGCGCGCGTGCGTGGAATCCCGCGAGCACTTCACGCGCGAGGGCCAAAAGGAAATCGTACGCCTGACTCACTTCTGGGAGGAATTCTTCGAGCGGATGTGGGAGATGCATCGGCGGATCGGCGGCGACATCCCGGGCACCTTCGCGGACCTCCAGCGGGGTGGCCACGTGGAGATCATCACCTGCGCCGCGACCCACGGCTACCTGCCTCTCCTGGCGCGCGACGAGTCGATCCACCTGCAGCTGCGCACCGCGGTCGAGACCCACCGCCGCCACTTCGGGCGGGCCCCCCGGGGCATCTGGCTGCCGGAGTGCGCCTATCGGCCGCGGTACGAGTGGACCCCCCCGACGGGCCGCGACAGCGGCCGCGAGCGGCGCATGCGGCCCGGGATCGAGGAGATGCTGGCGATCCACGGCCTCCAGTACTTCGTCGCCGACGCTCATCTGGTCGCCGCCGGCCAGCCGATGTTCATGTACCGCGACTACATCCCCCTGAAGGGGGGCCGAGGCGAGCCCGTGGCGGCCACGCCTACCGCGGAGCCTCGGTCGCCCTATGCCCCTTACCGGGTTGCCTCACGGGGAGGCACCGGCGAGGCGGTGGCGTTCTTCCGCGATCCGCGGACCACTGTCCAGGTGTGGAGCCGCGAGCACGGCTATCCCGGTGAATACGCGTACCTCGAGTTCCACAAGAAGCACTTCCCGGGCGGCCTCAGATTCTGGCGAATCACCGACAACCAGCGCGATTTCGGCACCAAGGCGGTGTACGACCCCGACACGGCGGCCCAGAAGGCCGGCCGCCAGGCCACCCACTTCGTCGAGCTGGTCGCCGACACCCTGGCCCGGGCGAAGACCGACGGCCCCGCCCTCGTATGCTCGCCATACGACTCGGAGCTGTTCGGCCACTGGTGGTTCGAGGGGCCGCTCTGGCTCGAGCACGTCGCACGGGGAATGGCGCGCGCCGGCCTGCCGTGCATGACGCTGGGCGAGGCGCTCGAGGCGGTGCCGCCGCGCGCCACGCTCGGGCTGCCCGAGGGCTCGTGGGGCGAGGGCGGCGACCACCGTGTGTGGCTGAACCGCGACACCGAGTGGACGTGGGACCGCGTCTACAGCGCCGAGGCCGAGTGGGTAGGCCACCTGGCGGGCCTCACGGGCCGCGGCGGGCCCGAGCTCCGGCGGGTGCTCGCGCAGGCCACCCGCGAGCTTCTGTTGCTCCAGTCGTCTGACTGGCAGTTCCTGATCACCACGGGCACGGCGTCCGACTACGCCGAGCGGCGCGTGGCCGAGCACTACGCCGAGTTCAAGCGCCTCTGTGAGATGGCCCGCGGGCTCGAGGCGGGCGATCCCCTCTCTGCCGACGCGGCGGAGTCGCTCCGGCGGCTCGAGCGCGACGATTTCTGCTTCCCGAACCTGGACCCGGCGTGGGGTCTGGGCGCGCCGGCGCCCCGCTAGGCACGATGCCGCGGCGCGCGCGCCTGCTCGCGATGATCATGGCCGGCGGCCGCGGCGAGCGCCTGCAGCCGCTCACGCGCGAGCGCTCGAAGTCGGCGGTGCCCTTCGGCGGCCGCCACCGCCTGATCGACTTCGTGCTCTCGAACTTCGTGAACTCCGACATGCCGTCGCTCTACGTGCTCGTGCAGTACAAGGCCCAGTCGCTGATCGAGCACCTGCGCCTGGCCTGGCGCACCAGCGGCATGCTGCCGGACTTTTTCGTCACGGTCGTCCCCCCGCAGATGCGCGTCGGCGCGGCATGGTACCGCGGCACCGCCGACGCCGTGCTCCAGAACCTGAACCTGATCGACGACTTCAGCGCCGACGTCGTCGCCGTCTTCGGCTCCGACCACGTCTACCGGATGGACGTGAACCAGATGCTCGTCTTCCACCAGGAGTCGGGCGCCGACGTGACCATCGCCGCCCGGCCGGTGCCGGTCGAGGACGCCACGCAGTTCGGCGTGCTCGGCGTCGATTCGACCGGGCGGGTGGTGCGCTTCGACGAGAAGCCGGCGAAGCCCACGCCCCTCCCGGACGATCCCCGCCGTGCGCTCGTCTCGATGGGCAATTACGTGTTCTCGCGCCAGCCGCTGGTCGACGCGCTCGTCGCCGACGCGCGGCGCTCGACCGAGCACGACTTCGGCCGCTCGATCATCCCCGAGATGGTCGCGGCCGGGCGCGTCTACGCCTACGACTTCCAGAAGAACGACGTGCCGGGCGTGAAGCCGTACGAGGAGCAGGCGTACTGGCGCGACGTCGGGACGATCGGGAGCTACTGGGAAGCGCACATGGATCTCCTCGGCGAGTCCCCGCGCTTCGACCTCGACAACCGCCTGTGGTCGATCCGCAGCTCGCTTCACGCCGGCCCGGCGGCGCGCTTCGTGGGCGGCGACGTCGACAACGCCCAGGTGGGCGAGGGCTCGCTCGTCAAGCGCGCGACGATCCGCAATTCGATCCTGGGGCGGTCGGTGTGGGTCAACGAGGGCGCCGTCATCGAGGACTCGATCGTGATGGACCACACCAGCGTCGGCAAGGGCGCCCGCCTGCGCCGCGCCATCATCGATCGGTTCAACATCATCCCGGCCGACGAGGAGATCGGGTACGACCTGGCCGCCGACCGCCGTCGCTACCACGTCGATGCATCGGGACTGGTCGTGGTGCCCCGCGGCGGGCGCCGCGAGTTCCTCCGGGGCCTCGACGAGTTTTGAACCGCGCGATCGTCGTTCACGGCCACTTCTACCAGCCGCCCCGCGAGAATCCCTGGCTCGAATCGGTCGAGGTGCAGGACTCAGCGACCCCGCATCACGACTGGAACGAGCGGGTGACCGACGAATGCTACGCGCCGAACACGGCGGCCCGGCGCGTCGACGATCACAACAAAGTCCTCGACATCGTCAACAACTTCGAGAAGATCTCGTTCAACGTGGGCCCGACCCTGTTCGCCTGGCTCGCCCGCGAGCGGCCCGACGTGCACGCGAAGATCATCGAGGCCGATCGGGCGAGTGTGGCGGCGCGCGACGGTCACGGCAACGCGATCGCGCAGGTCTACAACCACATGATCATGCCGCTGGCCAGCCGCCGCGACAAGGTCACCCAGGTGCGCTGGGGGCTCGACGACTTTCGCGCGCGCTTCGGCCGCGAGCCCGAGGGGCTCTGGCTGCCCGAGACGGCGGTCGACAACGAATCCCTCGAGGTGCTCGCCGAGGCCGGCGTGAAGTTCACGATCCTGGCGCCGCACCAGGCCGCGCGCGTGCGGGCCCTCGACGCCGAGGCGTGGGAAGACGTCGAAGGGATCGATCCCAGCCGCGCATATCGCTGGCGCGGCCCGCGCGGGCTGTCCCTGGCCCTCTTCTTCTACGACGGCCCGATCTCGCGCGCGATCGCGTTCGAGGGCCTCCTGGACCGCTCCGAGCACTTCGTCGCCTGGCTCGAGGCGGCTTTTTCGGATCATCGCGCCTGGCCCCAGCTCGTGCATTGCGCCACCGACGGCGAGACCTACGGCCACCACAAGCGCTTCGGCGAGATGGCGCTCGCCGCCGCGGTCCAGCAGATCGAGGCCGGGGAGGCCGCGACCCTCACCAACTACGGCGCGTTCCTCGCGGCGAATCCGCCCACCCACGAGGTCGAGATCCGCGAGCGAACATCGTGGAGCTGCGCCCACGGCATCGAGCGCTGGCGCAGCGACTGTGGCTGCGCCGCGAGCGCCGACCGGCACCAGCGCTGGCGCGCGCCGCTGCGCCAGGCCGTCGACTGGCTCCGCGATCAGATCGATCCGTTCTTCGAGGCGCGCGCGTCTGCCTGCCTCAAGGACCCGTGGGCGGCCCGCGACGCGTACCTCCCGGTCGTGCTCGATCGGAGCGAGGAACAGCTCGACAGGTTCTTCGCCGAGCACGCGCGCGCGCCACTGGACGCGGCCGGGCGCGTCGAGGCCCGGCGCCTCCTCGAGCTCCAGAAGAATCGCCTGCTCATGTTCACCTCCTGCGGCTGGTTCTTCGACGAGATCTCGGCGATCGAGCCTGTACAGATCCTCCGGTACGCGGCGATGGCGCTGCAGTATCTCGACGAGCTCGGCGGCGGCCAGCTCGAAGAGGCCTTCATCGATCGGCTGGCGGCGGCGCCCAGCAACGTCGCCGCGTTTCGCGATGGCGCCGAGGTGTATCGCCGCCTGGTGCGGCCCACGATCGTCACTCCGAGCCGGGTCGTGGCGCACTACGCGATCGCCGGATTCCGCGAGCCGTCCGAGGCGGACGCGCGGGTCTACGCCTACCGCGTGCGCCGGCTCGACGAGGCGCGCGAGGCGTCGGACGGCACGTCCTTGCGCGTGGGGCGCGTTCGCGTCGGCGCCGATGCGACCGGCGAGACGAGCGAGGCCGTGTACGCGATGGTGCACTTCGGCGGCCACGACTTCTCTTGCGGCATCGGCCCCTGGAAGGACGAGACCGCCTACGACACGATGAAGGCTGATCTGCGCGAGCGGTGCGCCCGCCGGAGCGTCGCCGACCTCGTCCGCGGGCTCGATGACTACTTTCCGGGCGGCCTCGCCTCCCTGAGCCACCTCTTCCTCGACGAGCGCCGGCGCGTCCTGTCCGACGTCATCCGGGCCACGCTCGAGAAGCTCGAGGCGACCTACCGGCAGATCTGGGAGGAGAGCCGCAAGCTAGTGCACGATCTGCGCGAGGTCGATGCGCCGATCCCCGAGGCGCTGGCGCTGGTCACGCGCCATGTCCTGGAGCAAGAGGTCAGGGGCGTCCTCGAGCCCTTGCCCGAGCTCGGCGCGATTCCGGACCGCGTCTTCGAGACCGCCTCCGAGGCCCGCGCGCTTGGCGTCAAGCTTGATCTCACTTCGCTCCGACCCGTGCTGCGCCGAGCAATCGCCCGGCTGCTCGACGTCATCGCCGCCGATCCGTCCGAGGAGCGCGTCCGGCGGGCGACGGCGCTCATCGACGGCGCGCGGCGCCTCGCCATCCCCTACGGTCACTGGGCGACGCAGAATCGCTTCTTTCAGATCTGGCGCGAGCGGCCTGATGCCCACGACAGCCTGCGGCCGCTCGCCATCACGCTCGGCTTCAATCTCGGCGAGTGAGCCAGCCGTGAGCCCGCGCCCGATCGACACGCCCGCGCGCACCGTCGTCATCGAGGCCATCGCGCCCGCCGTCGACGCCGGGCGCTACCCGATCAAGCGCGAGGTCGGGGCAGAGCTGGAGGTCACCGCCGACATCTTCAAGGAAGGCCACGACGTGCTCGTGGCCTTCCTGCGTTATCGGCGCGGCGACGAGCCCTGGCGCGAGAGCCCGATGCGCCACGTCGACAACGACCGCTGGGCCGGTACGTTCTCGCTGCCGGCGCCGGGCCGCTACGTCTACACCGTCGAGGCGCTCGCTGAGCCGTATCGCACGTGGCTCGCCGACCTCCAGAAGCGTGAGGCCGGGGACGAGGAGCTGGCCAGTGCCCTCGGCGCAGGACTGGCGCTCATCCGGAGCGCGGCGACGCGGGCAACCGACGCCGCCGATCGGGGCGCGCTCGCGGCCCACGCCGACCGCATCGGGCGCGCCGCCGGCGCGGAGGCTGTGGGACTCGCCGGCGACGCGGTGCTGCTCGAGCTCATGGCGCGTCACATCGACCGGAGCGAGGCGACCTGGGCCGAGCGAGAGCTCGAGGTCGTCGTCGACCGCGAGCGGGCGCGCTTCGCCGCCTGGTACGAGATGTTCCCGCGCTCGGGCGCCGCGGCCGACCGGAGCGCCACGTTTCGCGAGGCCGAAAAAGCGCTGGAGCGGGTCGCGGCGATGGGCTTCGACGTCGTCTACCTGCCGCCGATCCACCCGATCGGACGCGCGCACCGGAAGGGGCGCAACAACGCGCTGGTCGCGGCGCCCGGCGATCCGGGCAGTCCCTGGGCGATCGGCAGCGCCGAGGGCGGCTTCATGGCCGTCCACCCCGACCTCGGCACGCTCGACGACTTCGATCGGTTCGTCGCCGCCGCGGCGCGCCTCGGGCTCGAGGTCGCGCTCGATTTCGCGATCCAGTGCTCGCCGGACCATCCCTGGGTGCGTGAGCACCCGGAGTGGTTCTTCCACCGGCCCGACGGCACGATCAAGTACGCCGAGAACCCGCCGAAGAAGTACCAGGACATCTACCCGCTGAATTTCCAGTGCGCGGATCCGCGCCCCCTCTGGGACGCGATGCGGCGCATCGTCGAGTTCTGGATCCGCCACGGCGTGCGCACGTTCCGCGTGGACAATCCCCACACGAAGCCCGTGAAATTCTGGGAGTGGCTGATTCGCTCGGTGCAGGAGGCCCATCCCGACGCGATCTTCCTGGCCGAGGCATTCACCCGTCCCAAGATGATGCGGGTGCTCGCCAAGTCGGGCTTCACGCAGTCCTACACGTACTTCACCTGGCGCAATGAGAAGCAGGAGCTGATCGACTACCTGACGGAGATCACCACACCGCCGGTCGCCGAGTACTTCCGCGGCAACCTCTGGCCGAACACGCCCGACATTCTCCACGAGACGCTGCAGCGAGGCGGCCGCCCCGCCTTCAAGACGCGGCTCGTGCTGGCGGCCACGCTCTCCTCGCTTTACGGCATCTACTCCGGGTACGAGCTCTGCGAGAACGTGCCGCGTGAGCCGGGATCGGAGGAGTACCTGAATTCCGAGAAGTACGAGTACAAGGTGCGCGACTGGGACGCGCCGGGCAACCTCGTCGAATACGTGACACGGCTCAATCGGATCCGGCGCGAGAACCGCGCCCTACAGGAGTACCGCAACCTCCGCTTCTATCTCGCGGACGACCCTCACATCCTGTTCTTCGGGAAGATGACGCCCGAGCGCGACAACCTGGTGTTCGTCGCGGCGAACATTGATCCGTTCGCCACGCACGCGGGCCTGGTGGACGTCCCCATCGCCGAGCTCGGGATCGATGCGCAACAGACCTACCGGATGCATGAGCTGGTCAGCGACCGCTGGTACGACTGGCGCGGGCCGCGCGGCTACGTGGAGCTCGACCCGGCGATCGAGCCCGCGCAGATCTTCGTCCTTCAGCGCTGAGGCGCTGGCGGCTGCGGGGCTGCCGGCTGCGGGGTCGCTGGTGACGGGGCCGCCGGCTGTGGCATACCCGGCGGGATCGGCGTCGCGTCCGCGGGCGGCAGCGGCTGGGGCGGCGTGAAGATCATCGCGATCACTTGCTCGCCGCCCGCGTCGAAGTAGACCAAGAGTCCTTCCTTGTAGAGGAAGAATTCCAGGTTGCCGTCCTTGCCGAGCCGGCCGGGGAGTCCCCAGCCGTCCAGCACGAGCCGTCGGTTGAAGATGTCGGGCTTGGGCTCG
>DASRIY010000334.1:0-3426 GCA_035649755.1 Candidatus Methylomirabilota bacterium | reverse complement strand
GGAAGCGACTCGATGTGCGCGCAGATGTCGCGCGGGCGCGTCAGCCACACCCGATCCGGATGCTGGAGGATGTGCTGCAGCGCGCGGCGCAGCCGGCGGATGCGGTACGGCCGGCCCGTGACGAACGGATGGAGCGAGATCGGGCACACGAGCGGCTGCCGCGCCGACTGCGCGAGCAGCTCGTCGAACTGGTCGACGATCAGCTCGGCGAACTCGTCCGAGGTGTAGTGGTACCAGACGATCCCGCGCGTGTCGTTCACCTCGACCGGGTACGGCATGGCGAGGATGCGCCCCTTGCGCGTGCGGATCCAGATGGGCTGATCGTCCATCGTCCAGTCCATCGCGTATCGGTAGCCGGCCTCCTGCAGAAGGTCCATCGTGACGGTGCTATTGGAGAGCCAGGGGCTCATCCAGCCCACCGGCTTGGCGCCCTCGTGGCGCGCGATCGTCGCCGTCACGCCCTCGATGAGCGAGCGCTCCTGGTCCTCGGCGAGGTGGCCCTGCTCGTCGGAGTTGGTGACGCCGTGCCCGAGGATCTCGTCGCCGCGCGCTCGGAGCCTCTCGGGGATGTCGGGCGCCATCTCGTAAACCGCGGTGTTCATCTGCGCCTCGGCGGGAATGCCGAGCTCGTCGAGCAGCTCGAAGAGCCGCCAGATACCGACGCGGTTGCCGTAATCGCGCCAGCTGTAGACGCTGTGGCTCTGCGCCTGGTCGGGTGGAGCGATGGCCGCGCCCTTGCCGACGCCGAACCCGAAGGCCTCGATGTTGAGCGCGACGTAGACGGCCAGCCGGCGCCCGCCGGGCCAGGTGTAGTCGGGTCGCTTCGTGATGTTCGAGTACTCGTAGCGTCCATGGGTCGGCAGCATCGGCTCGTCCTCCGCGTGGAATGGTCTTGCGCGCCGCAGATCGTCGCGGGGCTGGAGCCCCGTCGATCGAGGCGCGCCTCCAGATCGTTGCGGGCTATCGTACGGCCGGATCACTGTACACTGTGACGCCGGCTTCAAGCTGGTGTGGCGCAGCCGCAGATCGTCGCGGGGCTGGGGCCCCGCCGATCGAGGCGCGCAATCGATGGAGGCGATGATGATCGACCCGGCGTTCACGCTCGAGAAGAAGACCGCCATCGTGGTCGGCGCCGCGAACGGGATCGGGCGGGCCACCGCCCTGGCCTTCGCGGCCGCCGGCGCTCGCGTCGCGTGCGCCGACGTCGAGGAGCCCGGCGCCAAGGCCACGGCCGGCGAGATCGAGACGGGCGGCGGTCAGGCTCTCCCCGTACATCTCGACGTCACCGACGGCACGAGCTGTAAGAACGCCGTCGTCGCCGCGGTCCAGCGTTTCGGCGGCCTCGACGTCCTCATGTACGGCGCCGCCGACAGCGACCGCGCGGCGACCGTCCTGGAGCTGGACGAGGCCACCTGGGACCGGGTGCTCCGCATCAACCTGACGGGCGCGTTCCTCATGGTCAAGGCGGCGATCCCGGCCATGATCACGCGCGGCGGCGGCAGCATCATCATGATCGCCTCGCAGCTCGGCCGGGTCGGCTCGCCCGGGCGGGCGCCCTACTGCGCCACCAAGGGCGCCCTGGTCCAGCTCGCGAAGGTTCTCGCCGCCGACCACGCCGCGCAGAACATCCGCGCGAATACGATCTCGCCGGGCCCGATCGAGACCCGGCGCATGCTCCGCCGCTACAAGGACATGGACGAAGCGCGCAAGATGATGGGCCCCAAGCAGCTGCTCGGTCGGCTCGGGCTGCCCGAGGAGATCGCGCGCGCCGCGGTCTATCTGGCCAGCGACGCCTCGGCGTTCATGACCGGCAGCGACTTGCTCATCGACGGCGGCTACACCGCAATCTAGCAGGAGGCTCAGCGATGATCGTCGACATCCACGCCCACTACTTCGCCAAGGAGTACATCGACCTGCTCATGAGCATCGGCGGCCGCAGCGTGCCCGAGGCGGCGCGGGCGCTGACGGCGGGGCAGCTCCGGCGCGACGACACCTCGGGGATCGCGACGCGCTTGCAGCAGATGGACGAGGCCGAGGTGCAGATGCAGGTGCTCTCCCCGGCCGCGAGCCCGCCGTACGCCGAGAAGGAAGCCGACGCGGTCGCGGCGGCGCGACTCATCAACGACACGTACGCCGAGCTGGCCCAGAAATACCCCGGGCGCTTCAACGCGGTCGTCTCGCTGCCGCTGCCGCACATCGACGCCTCGCTGCGTGAGATGGAGCGCGGGCTGGACCAGCTCGGCATGCTCGGCGTGTCGATGACCTGTTCCTGCTTCGATCGCTCGACGGCGGAAGCGGAGTTCGAGCCGCTCTATCAGGAGATGAACCGGCGGCGGACCGTGCTGAACTATCACCCCATTCAGAACGGCATCTGCTCGCCGATGATCAACGACTACAAGTTCACGGTGTCGGTCGGCGCCTCGCTCGAGGATGCCGCGATCGTCCTGCACCTGATCGCCCGGCGCGTGCCGGAGCGCTTCCCGCACATCAAGTACGTCGTTCCGCATCTGGGCGGCATCATCCCCATGCTGCTCGAGCGCCTCGACAACCAGGCGCCGCGCCAGCACCCGAACCTGCCGGAGCGCCCGAGCGTGACCGCTCGCCGCTTCTTCTACGACATCGTCGGCCATGGCTCGCAGGCCGCCTTGCTCTGCGCCTGGAAGGCGTTCGGCGCCGACCACCTCGTGGCCGGGAGCGACTATCCGGTCCTGCTGGCGTTCGAGACCTATCGCCAGAACTTCTTCTACCTGAGCGAGTCGATGCTGCCGGCTGAGGACGTGGACAAAATTCTTCACCACTACTCCCAGATCGTGCTGGGATTGAAGCATTAGCGTCGTCACCATTCGCGGTTCAATGCTCGCTTGCTTCGTGGCGCTCGCGTGGCTCGCCGCGCCCGCGCCGGCCGTAGCCCAGGATCACCCGTGCGAGAGTGACTCCGTGCGCGCGCGCGGCGGCGAAAACCTGTACCGGAGAGAGTGCTGTCAGCAGCGTCCCTATCGTTCGCTCGAGCGGGTAGCCCGTGCCGAGGGCATCGAGATCCGCACGCGGACCACTGCGCAGCAGCCGGTCCCCGGCTACTTCTATTGCGTGGTGGACTTCGCGTGGCAGGACTCGCGCGAGGCGTGGCGGCAGAACGACGCGAACTTCGAAGCGTGCGTGGCGTCCGTGAAGAAGGTCGAGGCCGAGCGCCAGCGCTCGGCCCCCGGTCTCCTCTACACCCCGCAGGACCTCAAGTGCGGTCAGAATCGCGACAAGTATCTGTGCGCGCTCGGCAACTCCTGGGCGTGCAAATGATTGCTGGACCTGAAAAAGACGCGCGTGAGGAGGCTCACGTGAAAAGACTCTGCGGCATCTCGGCAGCGGTGCTCGTTCTGATGATCCTGACCGGCGGCGTGACGCCGGCCGTGGCGGCGCCCGAAGGTCAGG
>DASRIY010000333.1:0-19222 GCA_035649755.1 Candidatus Methylomirabilota bacterium | reverse complement strand
CGTGTTCTCCGTCGTGAAGCCGAACGCGTACTCGTCCATGTTGAGGCAGCCGACCAGGACGGCGCCGGCGTGACGGAGCGCGGCTACCGCCGCGGCGTCGCGTTGCGCCGGCGGGTGTTCCGCGTGAATGCGCGAGCCGGCTACCGTCGTGACGCCGCCGACATCGAAGAGGTTCTTGACCGCGAACGGAACGCCCGTGAGGGAGCCGGGATCACCGCCCGTGGCGACGATCCGGTCGATCCGGTCTGCGTCGGCAATGGCTGTCTCAGCGAGCACCCGGGTAAAGCAGTTGAGCATCCGATCGCGCCGGGCAATCCGATCGAGCACGCCGGTCACCACCTCGCGCGCGGACGTGCGGCGAATGCGGATGGCGTCGACGATCCCGGCCGCGGTGAGATCTGCGCTGACGCTCACGGGCGGAAGACCGGCGGGGGCTCGACGTCGTCCGGCAGCGGGAACTCAACGAAGAGCTGGGCAGAGACGAGGAGCCCCGCGAGGTTCTGGGCGATCGGGGCCGCGCTGCCTGGCTCGAGCGGCAGCCCGAGCGCCGCGGCCAGCCGCTCGACGTCGGCTTCGGTCGGTGCGTCCATCGGTCGACCGTAGCACCTGCCGCCTCCCACCGGCAACGGGCGCTCGTCGTCGCCGCCACGCTCCGGCATGCCCGGCGCTTGGGCAAACCGCGGTGGCTGCTCATTCGGCGGGCATCGGGCGGGCGGAACGTCACGCTAACTTCGCATCAACGTTGAGCCCTCGTCGCGGCACGCGCCTTGCTCCGCCGAGGGGCGCGCGCGACAGCGAGGTCGCATCGGCTGGTGATGCTCAGGGCTGAGCGTCATTTCTTGATGGGGCGACGCGCTGCGCGCGCGGCCCGAGGAGGGCACGACCGTGACCGAAGCAACGAGACGCACTCTACCGTGGAGGATCTTCGCAGCCCTGGTCGTGGCATGCCTGCTAGCGGTCGGTGGCTGGGTGTTCGCCCAGGACAAGCCCTCTGCTCCGGCCGCTGCGGCCGCGGCGGCTGCTCCCGCACCGCCGCCGTCAAAGCCTGATCCCGCCGGAACGGCCACGGGCGGCATCGCGGACGTGACTGCGAAGGAGGCGGGCAAGCCCACCCTGACCGAAGTCGCCGACTTCGCGGGCCACAACCGCGTCTCGCTCAACCTGATGTGGACGCTCTTCACCGGCTTCCTCGTCATGTTCATGCAGGCGGGCTTCGCCCTCGTCGAGACAGGCTTCACGCGCGCGAAGAACGTCGCGCACACCATGATGATGAACTTCATGGTGTACGCGATCGGCATGACCGGCTACTGGATCTGTGGCTTTGCCCTGCAGATGGGCGGTCTCGGGCCCATCGCTACGATGGGCGGCACCGGCGTCCTCGACAGCGAGTTCACCATCTCGCTCTTCGGCAAGGACTTCGGCCTGTTCGGGATGAAGGGCTTCTTCCTGGCTGGGTCTAGTTACGACGTCGCCGTGTTCGCGCTGTTCCTGTTCCAGATGGTGTTCATGGACACGGCGGCCACGATCCCGACCGGCGCGATGGCCGAGCGCTGGAAGTTCTCGTCATTCGTCGTCTTCGGATTCTTCATCTCGATGTTCACCTATCCGATCTTCGCCAACTGGGTGTGGGGCGGCGGCTGGCTTTCCCAGCTCGGCAAGAACTTCGGGCTCGGCCACGGCCACGTCGACTTCGCCGGCTCATCGGTCGTGCACATGGTGGGCGGTGTCACCGCGCTCGCCGGCGCGTTGGTGCTGGGACCGCGCATCGGCAAGTACAACAAGGACGGCTCGGCGAACCCGATCCCCGGCCACAACATCCCGATGGGCGTGCTCGGGTGCTTCATCCTGGCCTTCGGGTGGTTCGGCTTCAACCCGGGCAGCACGCTGGCCGGTGGTGATCTCCGCATCTCGGTCATCGCCGTCAACACCATGCTGGCATCGGCGTCCGGCGCGATCTTCGCGATGTTCTACATGTGGATGAAATACGGTAAGCCCGATCCAAGCATGATGGTCAACGGCATGCTCGCCGGTCTCGTCGCGATCACCGCGCCCTGCGGCTTCGTGTCGAGCTTCTGGGCGTTTTTCATCGGCGCCGTGTCCGGCGTGCTGGTCTGCTGGGCCGCGGTGTTCATCGAGACGGTGATGAAGATCGACGATCCGGTCGGCGCCATCGCCGTCCACGGCGTCAACGGTGCGTGGGGCGTGCTGAGCCTCGGCCTCTTCTCCGACGGCACGTACGGCGACGGCTTCAACGGCGTCGAGGGCACGGTGCGCGGTCTCTTCTACGGCGGCGCGAGCCAGTTCGTGGCGCAGGTGATCGGCACCAGCGTGTGCTTCGTGTTCGTCTTCTCGGCCTCGTGGGCGTTCTTCAAGGTCTATGACCTGGTCTTCGGCATGCGCGTCAGCCCCGAGGTGGAGCTCGAAGGTCTCGACGTGCCCGAGATGGGCGTCCACGGATACCCCGAGGTCCAGGGGCCCGCGACGCTCGTTCACGCGATGGGACTCTCCACGCCGAGGGCGTCGGCCGTGTCGATGACGGCGTCGCCCGAGCGCGCACGGTAAGGAGCGATGAAGAGAGTCGAAGCGATCATCAAGCCGTTCAAGCTCGATGACGTGAAGGACGCGCTCACGGCGGCCGGCATCATCGGCATGACCGTGACGGAAGTACGAGGTTTCGGGAGACAGAAGGGTCACACCGAGATGTATCGCGGCAACGAGTACACGGTCGATTTCCTGCCGAAAATGAAAGTAGAAGTCGTCGTCCCCGATGGCGTCGCCGACAAGGTCGTGGCGCTGATCACCGCGGCCGCTCGGACCGGCAGCATAGGTGACGGGAAGGTGTTCGTGTCGCCGCTCGGGGATGCTGTGCGCATTCGTACGGGTGAGCACGGCGAGAACGCACTCTAAGACGGGAGAGAATCCAAAATGAATGAATGGCGAAGGTGTATAGCGGTGTTCGCAGGGCTTGCACTGGCGGGAGCTGTGGCGACACCGGTGCCCGCGTCGGCGCAGTCGTCCAGCCCCGCCTCGGCGCAGACCGAGGTGCAACAGGCTCAAGCGCCCGCGCCGAGCCCGGCCCCGGCGCAGACGCCAGGGGCGGCGGCGCCAGCGGCCCCGGCAGAGCCGCCGGGGCCGAATACAGGGGCAATTTCCTTCACGGGGGGCACTGACTGGGCCTCGGCCTACTACTTCCGCGGCATCGCGACCACCCAGAACGGCGGGAACAACGTTCAGCCCTACGCGGAGATCGCGTTTCGCCTCATGGAGAACATGGGACCGCTGACGTCACTGTCCGTCGCGCCCGGGATCTGGACCAACTTGCACACCGGCGGAGGTCTGGTCGTACCGCCTTCCGATCCCAAGGGCTGGACGGAGACCGACTTCTACTTCAAGGTCAGCGCCGTGTGGTGGGAGGTGCTGACGACGTCGGCGACCTTTACCTATTATTCGAGCCCCAACAACACCTTCACGACCTACTCCGACATAGGGCTCGGCTTCTCCCTCAACGACTCCAAGTGGCTGGGGGCCTTTGCCTTGAACCCGTCGGTCCTGTTCGCCTTCGAGACCACGGGGGAGGCGCTGGTCGCCGACGGAAAGAAGGGCATCTACGTGCAGATCGGTCTCGCCCCCGGATACACATTCTTCGCCGAATCGTCATACCCCCTGACCATCAGCCTGCCCATGACCCTCGGATTGAGCGCCAAGGACTACTACACGGTCAACGGCCAGAATCAGACGGTCGGATACTTCTCGTGGGGGCCGCTCATCACCATGCCCCTCAAGTTCATTCCCCCAAAATTCGGGAGCTGGTCCGCCAAGGCGGGGGTGCAGTTCCTGATGCTCAACAGCAACCTCCAGCGGGTCAACACGGGCGGTGATGGATTCGTGCCGATCGGGTCCGTCGGCCTGGCGCTCACTTACTAACGGTGGGCGAGGAGTCGAGGGCAACACTGTGGCCGAAGAACATGACCGTAGCGAAGACTCGGCCGGTCTCGGCGCGCTGACGCGCCTGGTCACCAATGCGATCCCGCCACTCATCACCCAGCTGGCGACCTCGAGCCCCGGGAGGGTCTATCGCGACGCTCTCGAGTTTCTCGAGCGTCCTCTGCTGGTCCACGCGCTCGAGCTGACGGGCGGCAATCAGCTCCAGGCCGCCCGGCTGCTCGGGCTCAACCGCAACACCCTCCGGAAGCGCTGCCGGCAGCTCCGCCTCACGTTGCCGCGTCGATCGGGGCGAACGCCCGGCGGCCGGACCGCGACGCCTATCGCCTAGATCTGAAGTCCTCGCGCCTCGGGCGGGCCGGTGCCGTACTATGGCTTACAGCCCTATGATTTCTGACGTGGGAGCGCTCGCGAGCCAGATCGTCGAGGGCTCGACCCGCGCCCTCGCGCGCGGGCTCACGTGGGCCGAGTCCGGGGGCCAGCGGGCCGAAGCCCTGAGCACGCGCCTGTACCCGCACACCGGGCGTGCCCAGATCGTCGGCGTCACGGGGGCGCCCGGGAGCGGCAAGAGCACGCTGGTCCGTGGGCTGGCGCTGGTCGCGCGGGCCCGCGGTCGAACCGTCGGAGTCGTTGCCGTCGATCCTTCCTCGCCATTCTCAGGCGGCGCGATTCTCGGCGACCGGATTCGCATGAACGATCTGGCTCTCGATCCCGGTGTCTTCATCCGCTCGATGGCGACGCGCGGCGCCCTGGGTGGCCTCTGTGGCGCCGCGGCGGACGCTGTCGACCTCATGGATGCCGCCGGGCGAAGCCTCGTCCTCGTCGAGACCGTTGGCGTCGGGCAGGACGAGGTGGACGTGATGCGTCTGGCCCATACGGTGATCGTCGTCTCCGTCCCGGGTCTCGGCGACGACGTCCAGGCTCTCAAGGCGGGCGTTCTCGAGATCGCCGACGTGCACGTCGTCAACAAAGCCGACCGCGACGGCGCCGACCGCACCGTGGCCGAGATCCGCGCGATGCTCACGCTGCTCCCGGCGGCGGAGGAAGTTTGGATGCCGCCCGTCCTGTCGGCGGTGGCGGCGCGCGACGAAGGCATCGAGCCTATCGCCGACGCCCTTGACAGCCACATGGCCTACCTCAAGACGAGCGGCGAGCTCGACCGGCGCCGCCGGCGGATCGTCACCGCGCGGGTGCTGAAGATCGCGCAGGACCTGGTCGCCGAGACGGTGCTCGATCGCGACGCCCTCGGTGCCGAGGGCGCCGCGCTGCTCGAGCGTGTGGCGCGGCGCGAAGTGGCGCCGCACGCGTGCGCCCGGCTATTCCTAGACCGGACCGCTCGCAGGACACAAGGAGGTGTCTGATGAACATCGCGAACATTCTCGCGCGCAAGGGCTCGATGGCCGTGACGGTCCGCCCGGAGCAGTCGATCCGGGAGGCGCTCGGTCTCCTGGAACGCCACAACATCGGGGCGCTCATCGCCGTGCAGGGCGAGAGCCCGGTCGGCATCCTGTCCGAGCGCGACATCGTGCGGGAAGCGGCGCGGAACGAGAAGTTCTTCACCCGCACCGTCGCCGACCTGATGACGCGTGATGTCATCACCGGGCAGCCCCACGACGATCTCTTGACGGTGGCGCACACCATGACCGAGCGGCGCATTCGCCACCTGCCAGTCGTGGACAAGGACCGGCTGATCGGCATGGTGTCGATCGGCGACGTGGTGAAGGCGCAGCGCGATCACTATCAGGGCGAGGTCGACACGCTGCAGACGCAGCTCCTCGCCGGCGAGCGCGGGCTCAAGCATTGACGACGACCACGGGGATGCCGGCGCGGCCGCTCCGCGTCGCGATCATCGGCGCCGGACCGACCGGCTTCTACGTCGCCGATCACCTGCTCCGCAAGCCGGGCGTGACGGTCGAGGTCGACATGTTCGACCGGCTGCCGACGCCGTACGGGCTCGTGCGTCTGGGTGTGGCGCCCGATCACCAGAAGATCAAGTTCGTCACCAACGCCTTCGACAAGGTCGCCGCCTCTCCGGGCTTCCGCTTCTTCGGCGGTGTCGACTTCGGCAAGCACGTGACGCTCGCCGATTTGAAGACGCACTACCATCAGATCGTCTACTGCACCGGAGCGCAGACCGATCGGCGCATGGGCATTCCGGGTGAGGACCTGGCGGGCAGCCATCCGGCGACGGAATTCGTCGCGTGGTACAACGGCCATCCCGACTATCGCGACTGCGTGTTCGATCTCTCGCAGGAGAGCGTGGCGGTCGTCGGCGTCGGGAACGTCGCCGTCGACGTCGTGAGGATCCTTTGCCGAACGCCGGAGGAGCTGGCGACTACTGACATCGCCGACTACGCGCTGGAAGCGCTCAAGAAGAGCCGCGTGAAGGAAGTCTACCTGCTCGGCCGCCGCGGGCCCGCCCAGGCCGCATTCACCAATCCCGAGATCCGAGAGCTCGGCGAGCTTCCGGATGCCGACATCAGCGCCGATCCCGCGGAAGTCGAGCTCGACCCGCTGAGCCGTGCCGCCGTCGAGCGTAGCCAGGACCGCGCCACCGCCAAGAAGGTCGAGATCCTCCGCGAGTACGCGCAACGCCCGGCCGCCGGCCGGTCGCGGCGCCTCGTCCTGAGGTTCCTGGTCTCGCCGGTCGAGCTGATCGGTGACGACGCCGGCCGCGTCGCCGCGATGCGCCTGGTGCGCAACGAGCTCTACGCGACGTCGACGGGCGCCCTGCAGCCGCGCGCCACCGATCGCTTCGAGACCATCCCGGTCGGCCTCGTGTTCCGCTCGGTCGGCTACCGCGGCGTGCCCCTCGCAAGTGTGCCGTTCAACGAGAGCTGGGGGGTCATCCTCAACGACAAGGGCCGCGTGCTCGATCCGGGGACCAAGCAGCCGCTGGTGGGCGAGTACACCGCCGGGTGGATCAAGCGCGGTCCGACGGGCGTCATCGGGACCAACAAGCCGGACGCCGCCGAGACGGTCGAGTGCATGTTCGAGGACCTCGCCCTGGGCGCCGTGCTGGAGCCCGCGCACCCGGAGGCAGCCGCAGCCGACGCGCTCGTGCGCCAGCGCCAGCCGAGCTTCGTTTCCTACGCCGACTGGCTCAAGCTGGACGCGATCGAGGTGGCGCAGGGACGCGCCCAGGGCCGGCCGCGGGTGAAGCTGACGAGCGTCGAGGAGATGCTGGCCGCGCTCGGCCGTTGAGCCTCAGCGCGAGATCGTCAGCCGCTCGCGCCCGTAATTGTCGTCGTCCTGCCAGGGCCGGCCCTCCGCGAAGCGCGTCGACCGGAAGGGTGTGAGGTCGACCGTACGCGGCTTGCCGTCGACGATCCATTCGGCCAGACAGCGGCCGATCGCCGGCGAGGTCTTGAACGACGTGCCGGAGTCGCCCAGCATGCAATAGAGTCCCGCGATCGACGGGATCTGATCGATGATGGGCCGGCCGTCGGCGCTCATCATGATCATCCCGGCCCAGCCGCCGCGCATCGTCGCATCGCCGAAGATCGGCAAACGGGCGGCCAGCGCCTTGCGACAGATCGCCACGAAGTCTGGATCGACGCCCTCGTCGAACCGGTCCGGATCCGCGTGCGCCACGCCGAGCTCGACGCCGATCAGCGTCGTCGACGAGCCCTCGGGTCTGAGCCACGAGTGATGGACCGCGTCGATCACCACGCAGTGCCGCGCATTGAACCCGGCCGGCCAGCGGAAGATCGAGATCTGGATCCGGTAGGGCGCGAGGCCGAAGTCGAGCCCGAGAGGCGCCAGCAGGCTGGTGGCCCACGCCCCCGGAACCAGCACCACCGCGGGCGCCGCGACTGGTCCGGCTGAAGTCTCGACGCCCGTGACCCGCCCGCGCTCGGTCACGATCCGCGTCACCTCGCAACCGGTCTCCAGGGTTACTCCGAGCCGCTGGGCCGCGTCAGCGAAGGCGAACGTGGTGGCATTGGGATCGGCGAATCCCGAGTCGGGCTCCCAGGCGGCGGCGCCGACGTCGTCGACGCGGGCGCCGGGCAGGAGGTCGCGCACGCGGTCCGGGGCGATCGCCTCGGTGGCGATCCCCAGGCGTTGCTGCCGGGCGACGTTCCGGGCCAGGGCCTCCTCATAGCCGGGGGGCACGATTTGAAGGAACCCGACGGGCTCGAAGCCGCAGTCACCGCCCACGATGTTCCGGAAGTCACGGAAGATCTTGAGGCTTTCGAATGCCAGCCGGGACTCGGCTTCGTTGGTGTAGTGCATGCGAACGAGGGACCCCGACTTGCCCGTGGCCCCCGCGGCGAGGTGTTTTCGCTCGATTAGCAGGACATTTTTCACCCCGCGCGCCGCCAGGTGGTAGGCGGTGCTCGCCCCGTTCACCCCGCCGCCGACGACGACCACGTCCGCCCGTTTCATCCCCGCCATGCTTTCCGCCCCCCGCCGAGAGTTTGCTAGACTAGCATGGTCTGCTCTTATTGCCGCCTTTTGGCGGTCCATTACTGCCGGTTTGACGGTCATTTGGCGTGCGCGCTGCAGACCGTCGCGGGGCTGGGGCCCCGCCGGCCGAGGCGCGCTTATGGATTTTGGAGGCGGTGTGGCCCAGCAAGAATCCGTGCAAATTCTGCAGCAGCGATTGGCCTACGAGCAGAAGCTCGTCCAGCTCGTCGACAAGATCCACGCAGCCAAGAGTGTCGACAGTATCTTCATCGAGCTCCAGGGCGAGATCCTCGGCCTCCTGGACGCTGAGCGGATGACGATCTACGCCGTCGACCCGGCCAAGAAGGAGCTCTACTCGAAGTTCCTCGCCCTCGATGCCGTGAAGGAGATCCGCCTGCCGGTCAATGAAAAGAGTCTCGCTGGATTCGTGGCGGCGGCCGGCCGGGTGGTGAATGTCGCCGACGCCTACGACAAGGCCGAGCTGGCGCGGATCTCGCCGAGCCTCACCTTCGACAGCTCCTGGGACCAGAAGACCGGGTTCCGGACGCAACAGATCCTCGGCATGCCGATCATGCACGAAGGCAAGCCGATCGGCGTCATTCAGCTGCTGAACAAGAAGCGGGGAGCGCGCTTCACCAAGGACGACGAGACCGGCGTTTCGCGGCTCGCCAAGACGCTGGGTATCGCGTTCAACAACCAGGCCCAGCTGATCCAGAAAGAAGAGCAGATCCAGGCGCAGGCTCGACCCAAGACCAAGTTCGATTACCTCCTGGCGCAGGCTCGCGTCTCGCCGCAGGAGCTGAGCTCGGCGGTCGCCGAGGCGCGAAGGCGCCAGACCGACGTCGAGTCCATCCTGATCGAGCAGTACAAGGTGCCGAGAGGCGAGGTGGGCGTCTCGCTGAGCCAGTTCTTCGAGTGCCCGTTCGTGGAGTACGACGAGCGCATCCTGCCGCCGCCCGATCTGATGAAGGGCCTGCGGCTGGAGTACCTGCGGCGCAACTTCTGGCTGCCGCTCCGGCGCGAGGACGGCGCGATCGTGGTGCTGATCGACAACCCGCAAGACCTGCAGCGGGTGGACAGCGTCAGCCAGGCGCTCAAGAACCGGAAGGTCAAGTGGGCGGTCGGCCTGCGGAAGGACATCCTGCTCTTCCTCAACCAGGTGAGCGGCGAGGGGGCCAGCAAGGATTCGATCGGGACCATCCTCGGCGATCTAAGGGCCGAGGACGTCACCGACACGCTCGACGTTGGCGCCGGCGAGCTCGACGAGAACGACAGCGCGGTCATCCGTCTGGCCAACCAGATCATCGTCGACGCCTACAAGGCGCGCGCGTCCGATATCCACATCGAGCCCTACGGAGCCCAGCGCGACACGGTCATCCGCTATCGCATCGACGGCGGCTGCAGCGAGTACCAGAAGGTTCCCGGGGCCTACCGGCGGGCCATCGTCGCGCGCATCAAGATCATGGCGCAGCTCGACATCGCCGAGCGCCGCAAGCCGCAGGACGGCAAGTTCAAGTTCCGGGTGAGCGACCGGGAGATCGAGCTGCGCGTGGCCACGATCCCCACCGCCAACCAGAACGAAGACGTGGTCATGCGCCTGCTCAGCTCGAGCGAGCTGATCCCCATCGACAAGGTCGATCTCACGCCGCGCAACCTGCGCGAGATCAAGAAGATCGCCGAGAAGCCCTACGGGCTCATCCTCTGCGTCGGGCCGACCGGCTCGGGCAAGACGACCACGCTCCACTCGCTGCTGGGCCACATCAACAAGCCCGACCGCAAGATCTGGACCGCGGAAGACCCGGTCGAGATCACGCAGTACGGCCTGCGCCAGGTGCAGGTCATGCCCAAGATCGGCTTCGACTTCGCCGCGGCGATGCGGGCGTTCCTGCGCGCCGACCCCGACGTGATCATGGTCGGCGAGATGCGTGACGAGGAGACGGCCTCGACCGGCATCGAGGCGTCGCTGACCGGGCATCTGGTGTTCAGCACGCTGCACACGAACAGCGCCGTGGAGACGGTCATCCGCCTGCTCGACATGGGGTGCGACTCGTTCAACTTCGCCGACGCACTGCTCGGCATCCTGGGACAGCGCCTCGTGAAGCGCATCTGCACCGATTGCAAGACCGAGTATCATCCCGAGCGCTCCGAGTACGATGAGCTCGCCGAGGCGTTCGGCGAGGAAGCCTTCGCCTCGCTCAATCTGCGGTACGACGAGCTCGTCCTGCATCGCGGCAAGGGCTGCGCGTCCTGCTCCAAGACCGGCTATCGCGGACGCCTGGGGATCCACGAGCTGATGATCGCGACCGACGAGATGAAGCGGCTCATCCAGGCCAAGGCGCGCGTGGCCGAGATGCTCGAGATGGCCAAGCACGAGGGGATGACGACGCTTGTCCAGGACGGCGTGCTCAAGACTCTCGCCGGGCTGACGGACTTTCGACAGGTTAAAGCCGTCGCGATTAAGTAGTTTGGGGTCGGTGGGGGGTGGGGTGAGGCCCTCGCCGGCCCCTGCGCGTTTCTTACGCCACGATCGACTACCGTACGGGACTTCTAGTTAACCCTGCCTACACGGGCCAGCGAGGGCTCACCCCACCCCCCGCCGACCCCCAAACTGCGTTGCGTGACGGCTCGACCGCCGGAGGCGTCGGGCGGCGAGAGCTTGGTTCACGCGAGCATCGGAGGGATCGAGCTGGCGTCCTGGGTGCGTCCGGTCGGGTGGCGGCGCCGGACAGTCGCTGGCCTTCAGGCGTAGCATACAGATGAGCGTAAACGACCGGAGCGTCCGCGCCACATTGCGGACGCATGGAGGACA
Organism: Candidatus Methylomirabilota bacterium; assembly: GCA_035649755.1. Classification (GTDB taxonomy): domain Bacteria; phylum Methylomirabilota; class Methylomirabilia; order Rokubacteriales; family CSP1-6; genus AR31. Next base: position 8,061 of record DASRIY010000333.1, on the reverse strand, counting down.
CGGATGAGCAAGGTGAAGCCGGTTCCGGACGGATACCGCAACGCGACACCCTACATGATCGTCGACGGCGCCGCGCGGGCGCTCGACTTCTACAAGCGCGTCTTCGGCGCGACCGAGCGCATGCGCATTCCCGGCCCCGGCGGCAAGATCGGGCATGCGGAGTTCACCGTCGGCGACTCGATCTTCATGCTGGCCGATGAGCACCCCGAGATGGGCGCGCGCGGGCCTCGGAAGTTCGGCGGCTCGCCCGTCGGCATCATGCTGTACGTCCCCGACGTCGATGCGACGGTGAAGACCGCCGTGGCGGAGGGCGCGAAGATTCTTCAGCCGGTGCAGGACAAGTTCTACGGCGACCGGACCGGCACCATCGAGGACCCGTTCGGGCACCTCTGGCACGTCGGCACCCACAAGGAGGACGTGCCGGAGGACGAGCTGCGGCGCCGCGCCGCGGCCATGGCCAAGGCCGGCTGATCGCCTACGAGTAGACGATGACGCTCCGCTTGACCTCACCCTGCAGCATGAGATCGAAGGCGTGGTTCAGCTCGGTGAGCGGCAGGCGGCGGCTGATCATCTCGTTGAGCCGGTACTTTCCGCTCATGTAGAGATCGATCAGCATCGGCACGTCGGTGCGCTGGTGGCCGCCGCCGAACGAGCTGCCGGTGAGCACACGCTGCTGCAGGAGCAGCGACGGATCGATGGACAGGCGCGTTCCAGCGGGCGACACGCCGACGACCACGCAGGTGCCGCCGCGGTGGGTCGCCAGCAGCGCCTGCTCCATCGTCCGCTGAGTGCCGACCATCTCGAAGGCGAAGTCGACACCACCCCGGCCGGCCAGCGCGTGCACGCGCGAGACCGGGTCTTCGCGCGAGGCGTCGACCACGTGCGTGGCGCCGAATTCCTCGGCCCACGCGAGCTTCTGGGCCATCACGTCGACGGCGATGATCTTCGCGGCGCCGACCAGGCGCGCAGCCTGGATCGTGTTGAGGCCCACGCCGCCACAACCCCAGACGGCGACGGTGGCGCCCGGCGGAACCTTGGCGCGGTTGAAGACCGGCCCGGCGCCCGCGAGCACGCCGCAGCTCACGAGGCACACGACGTCGAGCGGAGCGTCCTTGCGAATGGGAATGACGCTTTCCTCCGGTAGCACCGAGTGCGTTGCGTACCCGGCCACCTGCAGATAGTGGTGGAGCGGGCGCCCGTCCTTCTGAAAGCGCGCGGTGCCGTCGAACATGAACCAGCGCGGCTTGTCGCGGAGCGCGCACATCGTCGGCTGGCCGCCGATGCAGTACCAGCATTTCCCGCACGACGGGATGTAGCTGGAGCACACGTGGTCGCCGGGCGCCACCGTCTCGACGCCGGCGCCGACCTTCTCCACGACGCCCGCCGCCTCGTGGCCCAGCACCACCGGCAGGGGATGAGGCGCGTCGCCGGTGATCACGTGCAGGTCGCTGTGGCAGACGCCGTTGGCGACCCACCGCACCTGTACCTCGTGGGGACCGGGCTCGAGGAGCTCGACGTCTTCCACCACCACGGGCTTCTTCGTGTCGTACAGGACCGCTGCCGTCACTCGCATGGCGCGCTCCTTCTCGTCAGCGTCGAATCTTGCCGCTCGGTGTCCGGGGAACCGCATCGACCACGGTGAATTCGACCGGGACCTTGTAAGCCGACAGCTCGCGGGCGCAATGGGCCTTCAAGGCGTCGAGGTGCCGCCGGTCGACGACGACCTCGGCGCACGCCACCTCGCCCACGCGCGCGTGCGGCCGGCTGAACACGCGCGACTCCTTGACGCCCGGGAACTGGTTGATGCAGTCCTCGACTTCCTCGGGAAAGAACTTGAGACCCGCCACGAAGATGACGGTCTTCTTCCGCCCTTTGAGGTGAAGGGCGCCCGCCTTGTCGAGAAGGCCGAGATCGCCCGTGAGGAACCAGCCGTTGCTCATGATCTGCTCGCGCCGCCGCCACGGCGCGTAGTAGGCGGAGAAGAGCCCGTCGCCGCGCACGCCGATCTCGCCCAGCTCGCCCGGCGGTAGGGGCGTGCCGTCGTCGGCCAGCACCGCCACGGCGTAGCCCGGAACCGGGCGGCCGACCGACGTGAGGGGAAGCCCGTCGGTGCCGAGGTTGATGCACGGAAGACCGGCCTCGATGATCCCGTACGCCTGCCCGACCGGTACACCATACGCGGACTCGAAGCGCTCCATCACCGCCGGCGAGATGGGCGCGGCGGTCGACAGCGTGACGCGGATGCTCGAGAGCCGCCCGCTCGGCCCCAGGTTGGCCATGCGCTCGAAATGGATGGGGGCGGCGTAGAGCACGCTCGGCGTGAGGCGCCGGATCGCGTCGACCATCGCCTTCGGCAGCGTGTCGGGACAGAGCAGGATGTGCGAACCGGCACGCACGTAGGCGACGATCGTGACCGCGAAGTGATAGGCGAGCGGGAGCACCCAGAGGATCCGATCTTCCTCGCTGAACCTCAGCACTCGGTCAGAGGCCTCGACGCGCGCGGCCGTGGCGGCGTGCGAGAGGACCACGCCCTTGCTCCGCGCCGTGGTGCCGGACGTGAAGCGGATGAACGCAGGATCGAGCGAGTAGAACTCGTCCGGCGATCGCGCGTCGCGATCGAGCCACGAGAAGGTGAAGCCGGCGCATTCGCCGCCTTCCATGACGGCACGTGCCTTCCCGGGAGGGTCCTGGGCCCCCGGCCAGGACAGGCAGGCGTTCAGCTGCACCTCGCGCACGATCTCGGCGATCTCCGTGGGCGTGAGGTTGCTGGCGAGCGGGACCAGACACCCGCCGGCGGCCAGCAGGCCGAAGGCGGCGGGGACATATGTGAGGTCGTTCGGGGCCAGGAGCCCGATCCGCTGGCCGGCCTCGACGCCTTGCGCCTTCAGGAAGGCAGCGACCCGCTGCGCGTCGCGCTCGAGCTGTCCGTAGCTCAGCGAGCGGCCCGTCCGCACGTCGGTCAGCGCGCGGCGCGACGCGTAGCGCTGGGCCGACGCATAGAGCAGATCGACCAGATTCATCGCGCCTCCGCGTGGCGCGCGGCCGCGCGTCCGACCGCTTCGCCGGTGGCCAGGCACGTGCCGATGACGCGCGCCGACCCGAGGGCTTCGTGCGTGGCGCTCATGCAGCGCCCGGCGACGAACAGGTTGTCGAGGTCGCGCGCCTGCAGGCAGCGAAGCGGAATGTCATAGGAGCTCCCGTCCGGTAAGAACTCGTACGTGGCGCCCTCGCGCCCTTCCTGCCAGAGCTCGATCGGCCAGCTCGCCCGCGCCACGCCGTCCTCGAACTTGCGGCCGGAGAGGACGTCGTCGCGCGTGAGCTGATAGCGGCCGATCACGCCGCGGCTCTCGCGCACGCCGACCTGCGGCGCGGCATGAGAGACGAAGGCCCGCTGGAAGGCGGGCAGGGTCTTGAGATATTCGGTGACGGCGAGGGCGCGGCGCCGTCCTTCCTGCTCGGCGAGCGTCAGGAAGTCGCGATTCGCCGGTAGCTCCTCGGTGATCCCGCTCAGCGCGAGCTTGCAGACGACCTCGCCGGGCTGCGGCGACGGCACCAAGGCGAGGTTCGCGGCGCCCTTCGGAAGCCGCCCCTCGCGCTCGGCGCCGGCCAGGAGCCGGAGCAGCGCCACGCGTGGGCCCGGGCCCAGCGCGTCGGTGTCGACGTGCTGCAGCACGAAGACCAGCGAGGCGAGCTGGCGGTCGGGCAGGGGCATCGTCACGGTCACCACTCCCGCGAGGTGCGCAACGACGGCATCGCCACTCGCGTCCACCACGGCCCGCGCCGTGAGCTCGATGCGACGCTCCCAGGTCGCGAGGCGCAGCGTTTCGACCCGCCGTGAGCCCGTCTCGATCTCGGCGAGAAACGCGTGCAGGTAGACGTCGAGGTCTCCGGCCGAGGCGGTGAGCTCGTCGCCCAGGCACGCAAAGGCGAACGGCGTGTAGGGAAGTACGTGGGTCCGCCCCCGGCGCACCGGCGCGCTGCAGCCGGGCATGGCGGCGAGCCGATGCGCGACGGTCTCGGCGAAGCCCGCGTTGAGCGGCTCGGGAGGCCCGGACGAGGAGGTGTGGTAGAGCCCGCAGATGGTGCTGACCATACCCGCGGTCGCCATGCCCCCGAGAAATCCGTAGCGCTCGACCAGCGCGGTGCGGGCGCCCGCCTGCGCCGACGCTACCGCGGCGGCCAGCCCGGCGGCGCCGCCCCCCAAGACCACCACGTCGTAGCTCAGCGAGCGCTGATCCATCCGAGGTCGAGCGTCAGCGCTGGCTCCCACGCCGGCAGATATAGGCCGCCATCGCCCGCGCCGTCTTGATGTTCTCCTCGACGAGATCCTCGTCGGGCATCCAGAAGCCGAACTCGGATTCGATGAAGAGCAACACTTTCAACAGCGCCATCGAATCGACACCGGCCATCTCGAGGTTGTCGTCGGGCTGGATCTGACGGCTGCGGGACATGATGGTGGTGTTGATGAAGGCCGTCACGGCTCTGGCGACTTCCTCGGGATCGAGCCGGGAGAGGTGCCCGGTTGGTGTGGTCAAAGTGTGCGTCAGGCTCTCGGGAACATTGTTGATTAGACACCCTACCGTCGTCGACGGGACGAGGTCAATAGGTCCACAGCTCGGATTTTACCGCGGGTAGGGCGCTTGACTCGCTCGTTCGTCGGCGCTAAGGAAGGAGTGCCGTGAGGCAACGTCGATCGCGTGTCGCGAAGCCGCGTGTGGCCAGGCAGAAACCCGGGGCGTTCAGCGGATATCAGAGCCGCGACGCCCCGGCGCCCGATCCCGAGCTGACGCAGGTGGGCCCGGGGACGCCGTGCGGCGAATACTTGCGCCGGTTCTGGCAGCCGGTGGCGTTCGCGCGCGACCTCGTGTCGGCGCCGCGGCGCGTGCGCATTCTCGGCGAAGACCTGGTGGTGTTCCGCGATCGCGGCGGGCGCGTGGGCGTGCTGCACCTGCACTGCGCGCATCGCGGCACGTCGCTCGAGTACGGCATCCCTGTCGAGCGCGGCATCCGCTGCTGCTACCACGGCTGGGTCTACGACGTCGACGGCCGGTGCCTGGAAACGCCGGGCGAGCCGGCCGGAAGCCGCTTCCGCGAGCGCATCTGGCAGGGTGCCTATCCGACGCTCGAGCTGGCGGGGCTGGTGTTCGCCTATATGGGGCCGCCCGATCGGCGCCCGTCGTTTCCGACGTACGACAGCTACGAGGTGCCGGGCTACCGGCTGATGCCGGCGGCGCAGTTCGCGCTCCCGTGCAACTGGCTCCAGGTGAAGGACAACAGCATGGATCCGGTGCACACCGCGTTCCTGCACGCGCTGAGCAGCGGCTACCAGTTCACGGAGGCATTCGGCGCAGTGCCCGAGATCGACTGGAAGCTGACCGACGCCGGCATGGTCTATCTGGCGACACGCCGGGTCGGCGATCTCGTGTGGGTGCGAGTGTGCGACTTCATGCCGCCGAACGTTCACCAGTTCACGCGCGAGATCGAGGACGCTTCGGAGGTGAAGCCGGCCAGCCGGCCCGTGATCATCCGCTGGGCCGTTCCGAACGACGACACGCACACCACGAACTTCGAGCTGGCGCAGGTGGATCCCGCCTGGAGTCTCTCGCCGGAGCAGGTGGCGAAGCCGGGCTTCGGGCAGTCCGACGATCGGCCGTACAACGAGCGTCAGCGCCACCCCGCGGACTACGACGCCCAGTCGAGCCAGCGGACGATCGCCGTACACGCCCTCGAGCATCTCGGCTCGGCCGACCGCGGCGTGATCATGCTCCGGCGCATCGTGCGCGACGGGATTCGCGCGGTCGCGCGAGGCGGCGAGCCGTTCGGCACCCGCTGGCCCGAGGGAAAGGCGATCCGGACGTTCACGCAGGACGTGGTGTTTCGCATCCCGGCGGCGCCGAGCCCGGAGGCCGACCGGCGGCTCCTGCGGGCGACCGGTCGTTCCGTCCTGAACGGCAGCGGCCGCTAGAGCCGGCTCTCGTCGATCTTCAGGCCGAGGGTGTAGCGGCCGACCAGCTCGTAATGTGTCAGGCGGCCCTGCAGATGCTGCGTGATCACGTGGATGTCCTGGAAGTGGCGCTGGATCAGGTTGTCCTCGTAGGCCGCGGTCGCGCCCGCGAGGTTGTAGAGGCTGTCGATGATCTGCGCGGCGAGCCGGAGCCCGTGCGTGGTGGCCAGTCGGAGGTGCGCGCGATGGTCCAGCGTGAGCGCGTTGCTCGTGCTCGCCGCCCAGACCTCGCGTACCGCCTCGAGCAGGAAAGCCCGACCCGAGCGCAGCGTGGCCTCGGCCTGGCCGATGGTCATTTGCGTCATCGCCTGATCACGGAGCAGCCCTGCCATAGCCCGCGGCGTCTTGGCCCCGGCCAGCTCGCCGAACGTCTCCAGACAGGTGCGCGCCATGCCGAACGCCACCGCCGCGTCGCCCGAGGCGAATAGCAGCGTGCGCGGAATCCGGTAGAGCGGCGCATCGTGGATGAGCGGCGCGGTCTGCGAGAGCACCGTGCGATCGGTCGGCACGAAGACGTCCTTCACGGCGAAGTGGTGTGTGCCCGTGCCGCGCATGCCGCGTGTGTGCCAGGTGTCGAGCAGTTCGGCCTCGCCGATCGGCACGAACAGGTAGCGCGCCTCGGGGATCTCGCCTTCCATCCGGACCTGACCGTTCTCGATGATCTGCGCGTGCGACGCGACCCACGAGGCGTGACGGCAGCCGGTGCTGAACCCCTGGCCTCCGGGTGGCGTGGTGACGCGATAGCCGCCCGGCACCACGATGGCCTTGGCGGTAGCGGCCGGCGTGTTCGACACGACGGCCCGCGGCACGTCGGCCCAGATCGTGCGCGCCACCGCGCTCGGCATGCGCGCCGCGTAGGTACCGAAGATGGCGCCCTGGTTCAGGCACCAGCCGGTGCTGGCGTCGGCCTTGCCGATCTCCTCGATGATCGAGACGTAGGTTGGCAGGTCGAGCTCGGCGCCGCCGGCGGGGCGCGGCACTGCCATGTGGAACAGCCCGGCGTCCGCCATCGCCTCGAAGAGCGGGCGGGGCAGCTCCCGCTGTTCGTGGATCTCATCGGCGGCGGCGCGGATCTGGGGCACGAGCTTGCGCGCAGCGTCGAGCAGCGAGCGGCCGTCGGTATTCAAGGACAGGGGCTCGCGGGCTAGGAGCCGGTCGCGGCGAGCGCGGGCTCGGGGATATCGAGGGTCGTCACTCGGCGCAGCTCGCGGCGATATTTCGTATCGTCGAACGGCCGGGCGCGGTGCATCGTGCACCGGTTGTCCCAGATGACCAGGTCGCCGACACGCCAGCAGTGGCGGTAGACGAGCTCGGGCTGCGTCGCGTGCTCCATGAGATCGCGGAGCAGGAGCCGCCCCTCCGCGAGGGGCCAGTCGATGACGCGTGAGGCGTGCGAGGCCAGATAGAGCGAGCGGCGGCCCGAGCGCGGGATGGTACGTACGAGCGGATGAACCGCGCCCTTCACTTTCTCCTGCTCGTCGGGGGTGAACTCGAAGCCGAGCAGGTGGCGCGAGTACGCGACGGAGTGATGGGCGCGCAAGCCCTCGAGCTGCGCCTGCATCTCCGCTGGCAGCGTATCGTACGCCGTGCGCATGTCCGCGTACTCCGTGTCGGCCGGTACCGGCGGCACGACCCGCGCGTGCAGCATCGAGTAGCGCCCGCACGGATCGACGAAGGAGGCGTCGGTGTGCCAGAGGCGATTGCCCAGCGTGTAGTGGCGCCGGCGATCGTCGGACTTCATGATCTCGCCCTCGGGATCGAGGTTCGAGATGTCGGAAATCGCCTCGTTGCCGAGCCGGCTCTTCGTGAAGGCGCGGCTCCCGGTGCCCTGGTGCAGCCGGCCGTCGAGCCGTTCGCCGAACGCGAGCTGCTCGGCGTCGGCGAACACCTGATCGCGGAAGACGAGCACGGCGTATTCGTCCATGCCGGCGCGGATCGCAGCCAGCGTGTCGGGATCGAACGTTTTGCGTAGCTCGATGGGGCTCGATTCGCCCACGAAGTGCCGATGGAGTTTGCGGAATGTCAGGGCCATAGCCTCATGAGACTAGGACGACGGG
>DASRIY010000332.1:0-16904 GCA_035649755.1 Candidatus Methylomirabilota bacterium | reverse complement strand
TGACACTTGTAGCACTCGAGATCCGCGAAGACCTCCCGGCCCTTGCCCGCGTCCCCGGCCGGCAGCGCAAACTTCCACCCCTGCGGCACCCCACCCATCCGATGCAATTCCTCCATCGTGACCTTCCGTCCCACGCCTTCGCCGGCCGCAGGAGCCGGCGTGGCCGGAGCCGTTGAAGGAGTCGGCGCCGGAGGCGAAGGATGCTGATGCTGCGCGCGGGCCCCCGCGACGGGAAGCGCGAGCGCCGACGCGCCAAGGCAAACCCCGACAATCACCGCCGTCGCCCGCCGCCGCCTATCGATCCCGTACCGCGTATTAGTCAAGAATCACCTCACGCCGAGTTGCTGACGGACTCGAGAAGCGAGGCGAGCGGCGCGGCGAGCAAAGCGAGCCCGCGCCGCCGCGATCCACCGAACCCGGGAACCGCGCGGCGGGGCGGCCGTGGCGGAGTGCGGCAGGGGTCGAAGGGACCCGTTCCCGGCAAGCGGCGGCGGGCGCTAGGCGCCCGGATGGAGCCCAGACGAGTGGGGCAGCGCACGCGTGCCGCGTGGTCGTCTCGACCCCTGCCGCACTCCGCCACGGCCGCCCCGCCGCGCGACGACCCGCTAGGAGAGATCGACCCAGACAGACTTGACCTCGGTATAGAGATCGAGGCCAGAAGCGCCGAGCTCTCGCCCGAAGCCGGATTCTTTGAAGCCACCGAACGGCAGCGCAGCGTCAAACAGGTTGTATGCGTTGACCCACACGGTGCCGGCACGAATGGCGCGAGCGGCCTTCAGAGCCTTGGCCACGTCGCGCGTCCACACCGCCGCCGCGAGCCCGTAGCTGGTCGCGTTTCCCTCGGCGATCCCGTCATCGATCGACTTGAACGGGATGACGGAGAGGACCGGCCCGAAGATCTCCTCGCGCGCGATCTTCATCCGGTTGGTGACGCCGTCGAAGATCGTGGGCTCGACGAAGTAGCCCTTGCCCGAGCCGACGTTCGCGCGTCCGCCGCCCGAGACCAGGTGGGCGCCCTCCTGCTTGCCCGCCTCGATGTAGGAGAGCACGGTCTCCATCTGCTGCTTCGACACGACAGGCCCCATGCGCGTGGCCTTGTCCATCGGATCGCCGACCTTGAGCGTCTTCACGCGGTCGGTGAGCTTCGCCATGAAGTCGTCGTGGATCTTCTCCTCGAGGAACAGGCGCGAGCCGGCCGCGCAGACCTCACCCTTGTTGTAGAAGATGCCGGTGAGGGCGCCCTTCACGGCCGCCTCCATGTCGGCGTCGGCGAAGACGATGTTCGGCGACTTCCCGCCGAGCTCGAGCGAGAGCCGCTTCAGCGTGCCGGCGGCCTCGCGCATGATCCCCTTGCCCACCTCGGTCGAGCCGGTGAAGGCGATCTTGTCGACGCGCGGATCGCGCACCAGGGCCATCCCGACCTGGCCGCCCGGGCCGGTGACGACGTTGAACACGCCCTCGGGCAGGCCCGCCTCGCGCGTGAGATCGGCGAACTTGAGCGCAGTGAGCGGCGTCAGCGACGCGGGCTTGAGCACCACCGTGTTGCCGGCGGCCAGGGCCGGCGCGATCTTCCACGACGAGAGCAGGAACGGGAAGTTCCACGGCACGATCGCGCCGATGACCCCGATGGGCTGGCGCAGCGTGAACGTGAAGGCGGTCTCGCGCAGGCCGAGCGTCTCGCCGTGGATCTTGGTCGCCCATCCGGCGTAGTAACGGAAGACCTCCGCGGCGAACGGGATCTCGACCTTGCCGGAGTCGAACAGCGTCTTGCCGGTGTTGAGGCTTTCGAGCCGGGCCATCTCGTCCAGGTTCTGCATGATGAGATCGCCGAGCTTCCACACGATCCGCCCCCGCTCGGCGGCGCTCATCCGCGGCCACGGGCCCGAGTCGAACGCCTTGCGGGCGGCCGCCACGGCGAGGTCGACGTCGCGCTCGTCGCCCTTTCCCACCTGCGCGCTCGTCTCCTCGTTCGCGGGGTTGATCGTGGCGTAGGTCGCCCCGGAGACGGGCGGACGCCAGTTGCCGGCGATGAAGAGCTGATCGGTTGGCATGGCTGACTCCTGGAGGTTACTAGCGGTTTGGTTCGGTGATCACGGCGCCAGCACGCGACCCGCGCCGGGCGACTTCATGCGGCCGCCGTCCACGACGACGGCGCCATTGACGACGACGTAGGGAATGCCGGTCGGATAGCGGTGCGGCTCGGGAAAGGTCGACTCGTCCTTGACGGTGCGCGGATCGAAGATCGCCAGGTCGGCGGCGTAGCCTTCCCGCACCAGGCCACGGTCGCGCAGGCGAAGGCGCGTGGCGCACATGCCGGTCATCTTGTGAACGGCCGTCTCGAGCGGGAACAGCCGCTGCTCGCGGGCGTACTCGCCGAGCACGCGCGGAAACGTGCCGTACGTGCGCGGATGAGGCTTGCCCGGGCGGTCGCCGTCCCCCGAGTAGAGCGGGATCGAGTCCGAGCCGATCATCAGCATGGGATGCGCCAGTACCTTGGCGACGTTCTCGATGCTCTGGGAGAAGCTGACCATGCCGACCGTGCACCGCTGCTCGAGCAGCAGGTTCATCAGCGTCTCGGCCGGCGCCATCCCGGACTGGCGGGCGATCTGCGCGAGGCTCAGCCCTTCGAGCTCCCGGCGCGCGCAGGTGGCGATGAACACCTGGTCGAAGCCGATGCCGCCCTGCGAGACCGTGCCCCACCGCTCGCCGTCGATCAGACATTCCTCGACGATGCGCCGCCGCGTCGCGCGGTCGGCCAGCCGCTCGAGGAGCTTCGCCGTGCCGCCGTCGTGGGCCCACGCCGGCATCATGTTGTCGAGCTTGGTCGAGCCGGCGTTGTACGGATAGACGTCGCCGGCCACGTCAACCCCGCGCGCCCGGGCGTCCTCGAACAGGCGCAGCGCCGCGTCGATCTTCGGCCAGTTCTCGCGCCCGGACGCCTTCACGTGCGAGACCTGCACGCCGACGCCGCCCTCCTCGCCGATACGGATCGCCTCGTTGATCGAGTCGAGCAGCATCGAAGACTCGCCGCGGATGTGGGAGAAGTAGTAGCCGCCGCGCCGCGACATCGAGCGGGCGAGCGCGATCAGCTCGGCGGTGTCGGAGTAGGCGCTGGGCGCGTACACGAGCCCGGTCGAGAAGCCGAAGGCACCGGCGTCCATGGCCTCGCCGAGCAGACGCTCCATCGAGGAGAGATCGTCGGCGCCGGCCGGCCGCGCCTCGAACCCGAGCGCGGCGATGCGGAGCGCGCCGTGGCCCACGAAGTGGGCGACGTTCACGGAGGGGCGGATGGCGCGGAGGGCGTCGAGGTACTGCGCGAAGGTCTCCCAGCGCATGTCGAGGCTGGCGCCGATGCCGCCCGCCCAGCCCTGGACGATTTCACGCTGATCTGGGCGAAGCGGGGCCTGGGAGAACGAGCACATCCCCACCACTTCGGTCGTCACGCCCTGGCGCACCTTCGACTCCGCCGAGGGGCAGGCGAAGTAGAACAGGTCGGAGTGCGAGTGCATGTCGATGAACCCGGGCGCCACCACGTGGCCGGCGGCGTCGATCACCCGGGCGGCCTCGCCGGAGAGCTTCGGCGCGACGGCGACGATCCGGTCGCCCTCGACGGCCACGTCGGCGGCGCGAGCCGGCGCGCCCGAGCCGTCGACGAGCGAGCCGTTCCGGACGAGGAGGGACCAGGCCACCCGCTACTCTTCGGTGATGGTGACCGAGGTCATCTTGTCGCCCTGCTTGATGCGGTCGACGTGCTCCATGCCGGACACGACGCGGCCGAACACCGTGTACTGACCGTCCAGGTGCGGTGTCGTGCCGTAGCAGATGTAGAACTGGCTGCCGGCCGAGTCCGGATCCTGGCTGCGCGCCATCGCCAGCGTCCCGCGCACGTGCTTCTGCTTGTTGAACTCCGCCTTGATCTGGTAGCCGGGGCCGCCGGTGCCGTTGCCCTTCGGGCAGCCGCCCTGGACGACGAAGTCCGGCACGACCCGATGGAAGTTGAGGCCGTTGTAGAACCCTTTCTTCGCCAGGGTGACGAAGTTCTCGACAGTCTTGGGCGCATCTTCGGGATAGAACTCCAGTCTGATCTCGCCGCCCTTCTCGAGCGTGATGACGCCAATCTGCTTCACGATGGCACTCTCCTCAGTTCACCTTGAGCGATTTGACGCGGTCGCCGACCTTGATCTTGTCGACGACGTCCATGCCGCTGACCACACGCCCGAAGGCGGTGTACTGGCCGTTGAGATGGCTGGCCGCGCCGAGCATGATGTAGATCTGGCTCCCGGCCGAATCGGGATCGTTCTTGCGCGCCATCCCGAGGACGCCCCGCTCGAAGGGCCGCTTGTTGAACTCCGACTTGATCGTGTAGCCGGGACCGCCGGTGCCCATGCCCGGGGCATTCATCGGCAAGGTCTTCGACTGCGGATCGCCGATCTGGACGACGAACCCCGGCTCGACCCGGTGGAAGCGCTGACCGTCGTAGAACCCCTCCCGCGCGAGCTTGAGGAAGTTCTCCACGTGCTTGGGCGCGTCGGCCGGGAAGAATTCGAAGGTGATCACGCCGCCGTTCTCCAGAGCCATGACGGCGGTCGGCGCCTTGGCGGCCGGCTTGTCCTGGGCGAGCGAGGGCGCGGCGACGAGGACGGCGAGCGCGAGAGCGAGCAGGTGGCGCATGTGAGCGACCTCCGGTCGGCGGCTTCGAGTGGTGAAGCGCGAGCGCCATTATACATGCCGCGCGGCCGGAGCCGTCACGCCGGCGTGATACGATGGAACGATGCATCAGCGCGAGAACGTTCGTAACATTGCGATCATCGCCCACGTCGACCACGGCAAGACCACGCTGGTCGACGCGATGCTCTGGCAGTCGGGGCTCTTCCGCCAGAACGAGTCGGTCCCCGAGCGCATCATGGACTCGATCGACCTCGAGCGCGAGAAGGGCATCACGATCATGGCCAAGAACACGGCCATCACCTACCGCGGGGTCCACATCAACATCGTGGACACGCCCGGTCACGCCGACTTCGGCTCCGAGGTCGAGCGGACACTGACGCTGGTCGACGGCGTGCTGCTGCTGGTCGACGCCGCTGAGGGGCCGCTGCCGCAGACCCGCTTCGTGCTGAAGAAAGCCCTCGAGGCGAGCCTGCCGCCCATCGTCGTCATCAACAAGATCGACCGGAGCGACGCGCGCCCCGCCGAGGTGCTCGACGAGATCTACGATCTCTTCATCGATCTGGAGGCGACCGAGGATCAGCTCGAGTTCCCCGTGCTCTACACGAACGCCCGGACCGGCACCGCCACCGTCAAGCTCGCCGAGCCCGGCCGCTCGCTCGAGCCCCTGTTCGAGGCGATCCTGGCCACGGTCCCGGCGCCGCGCTTCGATCCGGAGGCGAAGCTCCAGTTCCGCGGCGCGATGCTCGACTGGGACGACTACGTCGGCCGCCTCGTCATCGGGCGCATCTTCAACGGCCGGGTTCGCCAGGCCGAGCGCGTGGCGGTCGTGCACCGCGACGGCTCAGTCGAGCTCGCCAAGGTCACCGTCCTGTACGGCTACGAGGGGCTCAAGCGCGTCGAGATCGGCGAGGCGAGCGCGGGCGACCTGGTGGCCATCGCGGGGATCGAAACCATAGAAATAGGAGAGACGATCGCTGACGCGGAAACGCCGGTGGCGCTACCGCTGATCCGCATCGACGAGCCAACTGTCTCAATGCTCTTCTCGGCCAACATCTCGCCGCTGGCCGGCAAGGAGGGGCGATTCGTCACCTCGCCCCAGCTTCGCGACCGGCTCATGAAGGAACGCCACATCAACGTCGGCATCCGCGTCGAGGAGACGGCCTCGCCCGATACGTTCCGCGTGTCCGGGCGCGGCGAGCTCCAGCTGGCGATCCTGATCGAGATGATGCGGCGCGAGGGGTTCGAGCTCGAGGTGGGCAAGCCCACGATCATCACGCGGACCGAGAACGGCCAGACGCTCGAGCCGATGGAATACCTGGTCATCGACATCCCCGAGGCGTTCATCGGCGCGGTCACCCAGAAGATCGGCCCGCGCCGCGGCACGATGGCCAAGATGGTGAATCACGGCACCGGCCGCGTCCGGCTCGAGTACCGCATTCCGGCCCGCGGCCTCATCGGCTACCGGACCGAGTTCCTGACCGACACGCGGGGCACCGGGCTCCTCAACCATCTCTTCGACGGCTGGGACGTCTGGCAGGGCGACATCGCCCATCGCCAGTCGGGCGCGCTCGTCGCCGACCGGCCGGGGCGCACCACCTCCTACGCCATCGACAACCTCCAGGCTCGCGGCGTCATGTTCGTCGCGCCCGGCCTCGAGGTATACGAGGGGATGATCATCGGCGAGAACGCGCGCGAGAACGACATGGACGTGAATATCACCAAGGAGAAGAAGCTCACGAACATGCGCGCCTCGACCGCCGACGAGGCCGCCAAGCTGACCCCGCCCCGCGTGATGAACCTCGAGCAGTGCCTGGAGTGGATCCGCGAGGACGAATTGCTCGAGGTCACGCCGAAGTCGCTGCGCCTGCGCAAGCGCGGCCTGGCCGGCCGCCGCCGCTTCTAGATCCGCCGTCTCGAGCCTCTTGACACGATCCCCGATCATGGTGGATCGTGCCGCGATCGCACCGCCTGGCCGTCCACTCGGCCAGCGCCGGCAACGCGTTTCCAGGGAGACGATATGACACGCTGGCAGTCTGCACGACTCGTATTGATCGGGCTTGGAGCAATGGCGGTCCTCGCCAGCTGTGCGCGGCCGGGTGGACCGCAGGGCGTCACGCCCGCACGCATTTTCGGATGGAAGTCGGATCTGGGAAAAGGAACGGTGTCTAGTTACGCCGAGTTCACCGCCTCCGGAACGCCCAGAGCGCTCGGCATCGTCTTCTCGGAGAGCGCGCTCGATGGTCTGCCGACCGGGGGGTCGGACGGTCATCACTGCTTCGACCGAAACAAGGACGGCACGATCGATACCGCCACCGAGTGTCTGCATCAGTACGAGCTGGTGCTCCCGTTGCCGGACGTCGTGGCGCGCAGCGGGGACATCCCGTTCAAGTGGGTGCTCCTGAACTGGAACCCGGCCGGTCACATTCCGCCCGGGGTGTACGACGTGCCACACTTCGACGTCCATTTCTTCATGGAGCCAATCGCCAACGTGTTCGCCATCGCGTCGGGGCCCTGCGGGCCGGAGTTCATTCGCTGTGACCATTTCGAGGTGGCACGGCGGCCCTTGCCGACGAACTACATGCACACCGACTTCAAGGACGTGGAGGGGGCGGTGCCCGCGATGGGCAACCACCTCGTTGATCTGACGGGTCCCGAGTTCAACCAGCAGCCCTTCACGCGCGCGTGGATCTACGGCGCGTACAACGGCAGGGTGACCTTCTACGAAGAGATGGTGACGCGGTCATTCCTTCAGAGCAAGCCCGACACGTGCTTCCCGATCAAGATCCCACCGGCGGTCGGGCGAAGCGGCTTCTATCCGACCCTCTCCTGCCTCCGGCACGATGCGCGATCTGGTGCGCACACCGTATCGATGGAAGGCTTCGCCTTTCGTGAGGCTCAGGCGCCGGCTCCGCACTGATCGCGATCGGGCGCGCAGCCCCCTCATAGCTGTAGCACCACGATCCCGCCGACCGTCACCGCGACGCCGACGACCGCCCGCGCGGTCAATCGCTCGCCGAGAAAGGCCACCGCCAGCGGGATCGCGAACATCGGCGCGGTCGACGACAGCACCGACGCTACCGCCACGCCCGCATGCTTGACGCCGGCGACAAACATGACCGAGCTGACCGACGTGATCACGCCCAGCACCAGGATCCGGCAGAGGGCGCTCCGGCCGCTGCCGGCGAGCGCGCGCGGGGCGCCGCGCGCCCACGGCAGGAGCCAGAGAAACGCCGAGGCGAGCGGCAGGCGGATGGCCTGCGCGGTGACCGCGTCCATCTCGGCGAGCGGCGGCTTGACCAGCACGGTCGAAAGGGCCCACGCGAACGACGCCACCGCGGCCGTCCCCACGCCGAACCAGAACCGCTCCTCCGGCGGTCGCTCGGCCCACGGCGCTACGATGAGGACGAGCCCGCCGAGCGTCACCAGCGCGCCGACGACGATCGGCAGGGTGATCGGCTCGTCGAGGAACAGGGCGGCGATCGCGGCGGCGCCCAGCGGGTAGGTCGTCGAGATCGTCATGGCGCGGGCCAGGCCGAGGGCGCGCGTGCTCTCGAAGAACACGGTGTCCCCGAGGGCGATCGCGACCACGATCGAGAGCGTGAGAAGCACCCAGGCGCTCGCGGAGATTGCGGTAAAGACGCCGGCTCCGGCCGTGGCGAGCACCCAGACGACGAGGATCACGCCGCCGATCGTCGAGCGCACGGCATTGACGCCCACGGAGCCGAGCTGGGCCATCAGGGTTCTCGCGAGCAGACTCGTCACCGCCCACGCTATCGCCGAGCCCAGCGCGGCGAGGGCGCCGAGGGTCGTCTCGGAGATCACCGGGGAAGGGGCGGGACTGTGCCGGGCCGGGACGCGTTCCCGGCTCGACAACTCGGGCATCGCACGGCGAAGATCATACACCGTGAAGATTCTCGTGGCGGCGGCCGTCCTCGTCGGCGGCTTCGTGCTGCTGAGCCTCGTGAGCTTCTGGCTCGCCGTGCGCCCGCCGCGCATCGCCGTGCCGCTCCGTCCGGACGAGTTCCGCCTGCCGGTGGAGGACGTGACGATCACCGCCGCCGACGGCGTGAAGCTCGCCGGGTGGCTCGCGGCGCGGCCCGGTGCGCCGGCGCTCGTGCTCCTCCACGGCTACCCGGCGGAGAAGGCCGATCTGCTCCCGATGGCCGCGGCGCTGGCACCGCGCTTCACCGTCCTGCTGCTCGACCAGCGATACTTCGGCGCGAGCGGCGGAGGCGCGACGACGATCGGCTTCCGCGAGCGCGGCGATCTCCGGCGCGCGATCGATTTCCTGGCCGAGCGCGGCTTCCGCGATGTCGGCGTGTTCGGCCTCTCGCTGGGCGGGGCCGTGGCGCTCCTGGCCGCCGCCGAGGACAGTCGCATCCGCGCCGTCGCCGCCTACGCGCCCTTCGCCGATCTGCGCTCGCTCGCCTACGATCTCTACGGCTGGCTCTGGGTGCTCAAGTACCCGTTCGTCGGGCTCCTGCGGGGCTGGTCGCTCGTGTTCTTCGGGCACGACATCACCGCCGTCTCGCCCGAGCGTGCCGCCGCGACGATCACCGTGCCCGTCCTGCTCGTCGCCAGCCGGGCGGACGAGCAGATCCCCTTCGCCCACGCCGAGCGCCTGCGCAAGGCACTCGCCGGCAACGCGCGCGCCGAGCTCATGACGACCGACCGGGGCCGGCACGGCGAGCTGCCGGCGGGGTTCGAGTCGCGCCTCGCCGAGTTTTTCCTGTTATATGTGAGGTGAAATCCGGAGGAGCCATGAACATCGGAGTCCCGCGTGAGATCAAGCCGGGCGAGCAGCGCATCGCGCTGACCCCGGCCGGCGCCCGCGCCCTCACCGAGGCGGGTCATCGCGTCGTCGTCGAGCAGGGAGCCGGCGCGGGAAGCGGCATCCGCGACGAGGAGTACACCGCCGTCGGCGCCGGGCTCGCCGCCGTCGACGAGGTGTGGCGGCGCGCCGACCTGGTGCTGAAGGTGAAGGAGCCGCTGGCGCCCGAGGTCGCGCGACTCCGCGACGGTCAGGTGCTCTTCACCTATCTCCATCTGGCGCCGGCGCCGGAGCTGACGCGTGGGCTCCGCGCCAGCGGCGCCATCGCCGTCGCCTACGAGACGGTCCAGCGCCCCGACGGGAGCCTCCCGCTCCTCACGCCCATGAGCGAAGTCGCCGGCCGCCTCGCGGTCCAGGAGGGCGCCTTCTACCTCGGGCGCGCCCACGGCGGGCGCGGCATCCTGCTTTCAGGCGTGCCCGGCGTCCCGCCCGGCAACATCGTGATCCTCGGCGCCGGCACGTCCGGTCTCAGCGCGGCCCGGATCGCCGTCGGGCTCGGCGCCGACGTGTCGATTCTCGACGTGAACCTCGACCGGCTGCGCCACGTCGACGATCTGTTCCGCGGCCGGGTGGTCACCATCATGTCGAACAGCTTCAACGTCGATCAGGTCGTGCGCCGCGCCGATCTCCTGATCGGCGCCGTGCTGGTCGCCGGCGCGCGGGCGCCCGTGCTCGTCACCAAGGAGATGGTGTCGCAGATGAAGGAAGGCTCGGTCATCGTGGACATCGCGGTCGACCAGGGCGGCTGCGTCGAGACCATCCATCCGACGACACTGCTCGACCCCGTCTACCTGGTCGGCGGCGTCGTCCACTACGGCGTCGCCAACATGCCGGCGCTCGTCCCGCGCACGTCGACGTTCGCGCTCACGAACGCGACGCTCCCGTACGTCCTCGAGCTGGCCAACCGCGGCGTGGTGGCGTCGGTGCGCGCGAACCCGGTGCTGGCCAAGGGCGTCAACGTCTGGCGCGGCAAGGTCGTGCACCCGGCGGTCGCCGAGGCGCTCGGCGAGCAGCCCGCCCCGCTCGCGGCGAGCCTCTCCTGAAGCTCCACGTCGGGACCTCCGGCTACAACTATCCGGAGTGGCGAGGGACGTTCTATCCCGACAAGCTGCCGGCCGCGAAGATGCTCGCGTACTACGTCGAGCGCTTCGCCACGGTCGAGATCAACGCGACGTTCTACCGGATGCCGAACGCCAAGACGCTCGCGTCGTGGGCCGCGACGGCGCCTGCCGGCTTCACCTACGTCCTGAAGGCTCCGCAGCAGATCACGCACTTCGCGCGGCTCCGCGAGATCGACGAGCCGGTCCGCTACTTCGCCGACACGGCGGCCGCGCTCGGCGACAAGCTCGGCCCGGTCCTCTTCCAGCTCCCGCCGAACTTCAAGAAGGCGGCCGACCGTCTCGCCGCCCTGCTGGCGGCCTGGCCCGTGGAGCGGCCCGTCGCCCTCGAGTTCCGTCACGAGAGCTGGTTCGATGACGAGGTGTACGCGCTCCTGCGAGCCCGCAACGCCGCCCTCTGCGTCGCCGAGACCGAGGAGGGCTCGACGCCCGCCGTGGCGACGGCCGACTTCGGCTACCTCCGGCTCCGCGCCGTCGAGTACACCGACGACCAGCTGCGCGGCTGGCTCGACACGATGGCGCGCGTCGGCGCCGGCTGGCACGACGCCTTCGTCTTCTTCAAGCACGAGGACACCGGTAGCGGGCCCGCGCTCGCTCGGCGCTTCCTCGCGCTTCACGACCGCTGACCGCCGGCGCCGTGGAGACGCGCGCGCTCGAGATTTTCGCGGTCGCCACGCGCCTGGGGCTGACTTCGTTCGGCGGCCCGGTGGCGCACCTCGGCTATTTTCGCGAGGAATACGTGGTCCGACGCCGCTGGCTCGACGAGGCCACGTACGCCGACTTGGTAGCGCTCTGCCAGTTCCTTCCCGGCCCGGCCAGCAGCCAGGTTGGCATCGCCATCGGCATCACGCGCGGCGGCCTGCTCGGGGGCCTCGCAGCGTGGCTCGGATTCACGCTGCCGTCGGCGATCGCGCTCGTGCTGTTCGCGTACGGGCTGCGCGGGCTCGGCGCCGCCGACGCCGGCTGGCTGCACGGGCTCAAGGTGGCGGCCGTGGCCGTGGTCGCGCTGGCCGTGTGGGGCATGGCGCGATCGCTCGCGCCGGACCGGGCGCGGGCGACGATCGCGATCGTGTCCGCCTTCTGCGCGCTGTTGTGGCCGACCGGTGTGGGACAGGTGGCCATCATCGCCGCAGCCGCGCTCGTGGGCTTGTGGCTCCTGCCGACGAGCGCCGCGCCCCCTACGGCCGTCAGACTGGTGCCCGTGAGCCGTACGCTCGGCGTCGCGGCGCTCGTCGTCTTCTTCGGCCTCCTGATCGCGCTCCCGATCGCCCGTCAGATCACCGGTAGCCAGGCGCTTGCCCTCTTCGACAGCTTCTTCCGCGTCGGGTCACTGGTGTTCGGCGGCGGCCACGTCGTCCTGCCGTTGCTCCAGGCCGAGGTCGTTCCGCCGGGCTGGGTGACCAGCGAAGCGTTCGTCGCGGGCTATGGCGCGGCGCAGGCCGTGCCCGGCCCGCTCTTCACCTTCGCCGCCTATCTGGGCGCGGTCATGGGACCGCCGCCCACCGGCCTCGCGGGCGCCGCCATCGCGCTGGTCGCGATCTTCCTGCCGTCTTTCTTCATGATCGTCGGCGCCTTGCCGTTCTGGGACACGCTTCGCGGCCGATCGAGCTTTCAGTCCGCGCTGCGCGGGATCAACGCCGCGGTCGTGGGACTGCTCCTGGCCGCGCTTTATCAGCCCGTATGGACGAGCGCAATCCACGGGCCGGCCGACGTGGGCCTCGCCCTCGCGGCGTTCGGCCTGCTCGCGTTCTGGAAGGCGCCCGCGTGGCTGGTGGTCGTGCTCGCGGCAGCCGCCGGCACGCTCTTCGCGCTTGCCCGATAGCGCGCTCTCGTGATTTCCTGCGTACCCGGAGGCTCGAGGACATGAGAGCTCGCGCTCGATTTCTCATCGCGCTCATGCTCGTATTCATCGGCGGGGCGGCGTGGGCCCAGTCGTCCCCGCCGGTCAGCGCGATCCTGACGCTGCTTCGCGCGGGCGGCTACGTCATCGTGTTCCGTCACGGCGCCACGCACGCCGATCAGGCCGACACCGATCCTTTGAACCTGGACAACGTCGCCAAGCAACGGCAGCTGAACGACACGGGGCGCGCCGACGCGAAGGCCGTCGGGGACGCGTTCAAGGCCGCCGGCGTGCCCATCGGCAAGTCCATCTCCAGCCGGTTCTACCGCGCGGTCGAGACGGCGCAGCTGATCGGCGGCAAGGAGGCGGAGGCGACGCCCGACGTGAGCGAGGGAGGCCTGGTGGTGAGCCCGAACGAGAACAACCGACGCGCCCAGGCGCTCCGGACGATCGCCGCGACGCCGCCCGCCGCCGGCACCAACACGCTCGTGGTCACCCACAAGCCGAACATCCTCGACGCGTTCGGAAAGGACTGGTTCGAGATCAAGGAAGGCGAGGCGTCGATCTTCAAGCCGGACGGAAAAGGGGCGTTCTCGCTGATCGCCCGCGTGCCGATCGATCTGTGGGCGACGGCGAAGAAGTAGCGCCGGTGGCGAGGCAGTAGCGCCGAGACCTACGCGAGGGAACGCCGCAGGTCGTCGAGAAGCGCCAGGAACGCGTCGAGCACCGGCGCGCGCGGCTTGTCGCGTCGGAGCACGATGCCGATCTGCCGGAAGAGCGGCGGGTCGAGCTTCACCGCGGTGAGCCGGCGCGCTCGTACGTCGGCCTTGGCCGCGAACCACGAGGTGATCGAGAGCCCGAGCCCCGACTCGACGAGCTTCTTGATCGCCTCGGTGTTGCCGAGCTCCATCGGCAGGGCGGGTGCTGCGCCGCCGCGTTGAAACCAGTCGTCGATCACGCGCCTGAGCGTGGCCCCCTGCTCGAAGAGGATCATGGGCTCTCCCGCAAGCTCGGCCGCCTTCACCCGCCGGCCCCGCGGCCAGCGGCGGCCGGGCGGACCGATCGCGACGAGCTCGTCGCGATGGAGCGCGGTCACCGCCAGCTCACGCTCGCGCACCGGCAGGCTCACGATCCCCACGTCGAGCTCGTTGGCCACCACCGCCCGCGCGATCTCCGGCGCGTTGCCGGTGACGACGACCAGCTCCGTGCGCGGATAGCGGGCCCGGAACCGGCGCAGCGCCGGCGGCAGCAAATAGATGCTGAACGAGGCGCTGGTGCCGAGCCGGATCCGTCCGGCCACGATGCCGCGAAGCCCCTGGATGAGCTCGAGGCCGCGGTCGAGCTCCTGCATGGCGCGCCCGGCGTGGGCGAGCAGCACCTCGCCGGCCTTCGTCGTGTACGTCCGCTTGCCGACCCGCTCGAGCAGCGGCAGCCCGATCTCGCGCTCGAGCTGGCGCACCTGCATGCTGACGGCTGGCTGCGTGAGCCGGAGCTCCCGCGCCGCCCGCGAGAAGCTGCCGTGGCGGGCCACCGACGCGAGCGTGTGCAGGTGCGCGAGCTGCACGTTCATGAGGCCAAAAAATATCTGATCGTAACGATCATGACAATTGATTTTACTGATGCTCGAGTTCGCGCGATCATTCGCCCCGTGGACATGAACCACTTCCTGGCGGAGATGATCGCGCGGGAGCGCCTGGACCGCGCGCGGGCACACGCCGCGCGCCGGAGGCTTCTTCGCGGCCCTCGGGCCGCGCTCGTCCTCGCCGGCTCCTAGCCTCCCCGCCCCGCTCGCCGGGCGCGTCGAGATCCGCGCCGCGCGCGAGGCCGATCTGCCCGCGATCTCCGCCATCTGGGAGCACGAAGTCCTCGGCTCCGACGCGACGACCGACACCGAGCCCAGAACCGCGGCCGCCCAGCGCGAGTGGCTGGCCGGCCACACCGAATGCTATCCGGTCATCGTCGCCGCGACCGATCACGAGGTCGTGGCGTACGGCGCGCTCTCGCCCTACCAGCTGAAGCCCGCGTTCGCGCGGACGGTCGAGGACTCCGTCTACGTCAGGCGGGACCGGCGCGGAGTCGGGCTCGGGGCGCTGATCCTCGGCGAGCTGGTCCAGCGGGCCCGGGCGCGCGGGCACCATTCGATCCTGGCGCGCATCACCGCGAAGAATACGGCATCGCTTCACCTGCACGCGCGCCACGGCTTTCGGCCCATCGGCCTCGAGCGGGAGTCGGCCTTCAAGCTCGGCCGCTGGCACGACGTCACCATCATGCAGCGCCGCCTCGACACGAACTGATGTGCGCGCTGCAGGACGTCGCAGGGCTGGGGACCCGCCGGCCGAAGCGTCGCCTAACACGAACGGAGAAAAGGAGACCACCGCGATGATCGGACAGTTCGAGCATCTCATGCAGATCACCGACCGGCCCGCCGCCGTCATGGTCAAGGGCGCCGGCTCGTGGCTCTGGGATCACGACGGCAAGCGCTATCTCGACTTCGTCCAGGGCTGGGCCGTCAACTGTCTGGGCCACTCGCCGCGCGTCGTGCTGGACGCGCTCTCCGCCCAGGGCGAGCGCCTGATCAACTGCAGCCCCGCGTACTTTAACGAGCCCATGGGCCGCCTCGCCACCCTGCTCGCCGAGACATCCGGGCTCGACCAGGTGTTCCTCTGTAACAGCGGCGCCGAGGCGAACGAGGGCGCGATCAAGCTGGCGCGCAAGTGGGGCGCTCGCCATCGCGCGGGCGCCGCGGAGATCATCACGATGCAGGGCGGCTTCCACGGACGCACGCTCGCCATGATGGCCGCCTCGGGCAAGGCGGGATGGGACGCGCTCTTCCCGCCGGCCGTGCCGGGGTTCAGCAAAGTGCCGCTCGGGAGCATCCGCGCGGTCGCCGACGCGATCACGCCCCGCACCGTGGCGGTCATGCTGGAGCCGATCCAGGGCGAGGCCGGCGTTTTCGAGGCCGGCGACGATTTTCTTCGGGCGCTGCGCGCTCTGACGGCGGAGCGCGGGATCCTCCTGATCGTCGACGAGATCCAGACCGGCGTTGGCCGCACCGGCCGCTTCTTCGGCTACCAGCACGCCGGCATCGAGCCCGACATCGTCACCGTCGGCAAGGGGCTCGGCGGCGGCGTCCCGCTCGCAGCGCTGGTGGCCTCGGAGCGCGTGAGCTGTTTCGAGCCGGGCGATCAGGGCGGCACCTTCAACGGCAATCCGCTGATGGCCGCCGTCGGCTGCGCGGTCGTCGAGACCGTCAAGCAGCCGTCGTTTCTCCAGGCGGTCGCCGCGACGGGCGCCTATCTGACCGAAGGGCTCCGGACGCTCGCCGGGCAGCTCGGCCATGGCGAGCTGCGCGGCCGCGGTCTGCTGCAAGCGCTCCAGCTCCGGGGACGCGACGCGAAGAAGGTCTCGGCGACGGCGCTCGACCACGGTCTTCTCGTGAATGCCCCGCGCTCGGACACGCTCCGGTTCATGCCGGCCCTGACCGTGAGCCGGGAGGAGATCGACGAGATGATCCTGCGTCTGCGGTCGAGCCTCGACTGAAACGGCGCGCTCGGCGGTCCGGCGTGGCGCGGCGCTCCAGTCTCCGGAGCGCCGCCGCGACGTCGACGTGGCCGGCGAGCACCGGCGCCAGCGGGTCGCCGAGCTGGGCGAAGCGCGCCGGCGCCGTCTTGATGGTGAACCGCGAGGGATCGAGCCGGGCGTTCACCTCGTCCCAGCGGAGCGGGCACGAGACCGGCGCCCCGGCCAGCGGACGCGCCGAGAACGGCGCGACGATCGTCTGGCCCCGGCCGTTCTGGCCGAAGTCGATGTAGACCTTGCCGCCGCGCGAGTGCAGCGGGCGCGCGATCGTTGAGATCGCGGGCTCCGCCTCCACACCCATGACCGCCAGGAGCCGCGCGAAGGTGCGCACGATCTCGTGGTCGTAGAGCGCGCCGAGGGGCAGGAGAATGTGAAGCCCGGTGGCGCCCGAGGTCTTCACGTAGCTCGGCAGCTCGAGCTCGTCGAGGATCTTGTGGAGGACCCGCGCTACCGTGACGACGTCCGTGAACGGCGCGCCCTTCGGGTCGAGGTCGAGGACGAGCCAGTCCGGGTGATCGAGCCCGGACAGCCGCGCGCTCCAGAGGTGCAGCGGGATCGTACCGAGATTCACCACATAACGGAGGCTCTCGCGGTCGTTCACAATGAAGTAGTCGATGTCGCGTCCCACGTCGTGGGCATGGATCCGCGCCGTCTGGACCCACGACGGGATCCACTCCGGCGCGTCCTTCTGGAAAAACGACTTGCCCTTGATCCCATCCGGATAGCGCGTGAGCACGAGGGGCCGATCCTCGAGGTACGGCAAGAGCCAAGGCGCCACCGCATCGTAGTACTCGATCAAATCCGACTTCGTATACCCCTCGTCCGGCCAGAACACCTTCCTCGGATTCGTAACATTAACCGTCCGCTC